>NZ_JCADBG010000006.1:0-358022 GCF_059358815.1 Streptosporangium nanhuense | reverse complement strand
GATTGTGCTTCATGCACTGGCTTTTAACACACTGTTGAGTTCTCAAGAAACGGACGCGTACACCATCACCCAAACCCAACCAACCGGTCGGACCCGAACTCCGGGGCGTTCCATTTCGTGTCACTATCTTATCAGGAGTGCCGGTTTCGTGTCAAACTGTCGGATTTCCGACTCTCGACGCGATCCCGCCGAACCCGTTAGGATTGCGACCACCCCGTTTCCAGGGCAACCCCTCTAACTTACTCCGACATCCGGTCGTTGTCCAATCGTGCGGACACGCCCGACTTGCCGGGATTTTTTGGAGGAGAGTGCAGGACGTTGCCCTGCATGAAGAACTCTAGCAGTCCCTCAGGGCTGTGATGACCAACTTCCCGGTAAGAACTAGGTCTTCCCTGGGGCGCCAGCCCTCAAACATGAGAACCCAGGGTCAAGAGACCCTGGGTTCTCGTCAAGGCGGCTGCCGGTCCGGAGCCATCCTCCCGATCGTCAGACCGACCCTTGCCTGTCGGATCAAAGGCCCGCCAGCGGACGATCAGCCGGCCGGCAGTGACGCCAGCTGGGCGAGCAACCGCTCGATGTCCTGATCGGCCTGTGCGGCCCGGGAGCGCACCTTGGTCACCACGTCGTCGGGTGCCTTGGCCATGAACTGCTCGTTGCCCAGCTTGGCGGCGACCTGGGCGGCCTCCTTGCGCGCTACCGCGAGATCCTTCTCCAGACGCTTGCGTTCGGCGGCCACATCGATCGTCCCGGCCGTGTCGATCTCCACGGCGATCCCGGCCACGTCAAGGCTGGCGGTCGCGGCGAACGACTCAAGCGGCTGGTCGAGCCGGAGCAGCGACCGGATCGCCCCCTCGTGGGACGCGAGTGCCGTACCGGCGAGGGACAGTCGCGCGGCGACCCGCTGGCCCGGCTTGAGGCCCTGGTCGGAACGGAACCTGCGCACCTCGGTGATCAATCCCTGCACGGCGAGGATCTCCTCCTCCGCCGAGGGGTCGCGCAGTGACTCCTCGACCGTCGGCCAGGGTGCGACCACGATCGACTCTCGCCCGGTGACCGCACGCCACAGTTCCTCGGTGACGAACGGCACCAGGGGGTGAAGCAGGCGGAGCAGCGAGTCGAAGACATGACCCAGCACGAGCCGGGTGTGCTCCTGGCCGGAAGCGATCTGGATCTTGGCAAGCTCCACGTACCAGTCGCAGACCTCGTCCCAGGCGAAGTGGTAGAGCAGATCCGAGATCTTGGCGAACTCGAAGTTCTCGAACGCGGTGTCCACCGACGCGACGATCTCCTGGAGCCGGGAGAGGATCCAGCGGTCCGCGGCGGTCAGCTCCTCGGTCGGGAGCTCGCCCGTCGCGGCGCCGTTCATCAGCGCGAAGCGGGTGGCGTTCCAGATCTTGTTGCAGAAGTTGCGCGAGCCTCCGGCCCATTCCTCGCTGATCGCCACGTCGGAGCCGGGGTTGGCGCCGCGCAGCAGGGTGAAGCGGGTGGCGTCGGCGCCGAAGCGCTCGATCCAGTCGAGCGGGTCGACGACGTTGCCGAACGACTTCGACATCTTCTTGCCGTACTGGTCACGGACCATGCCGTGCAGCGCCACGGTCTTGAACGGCGGCTCGCCGTCCATGGCGTAAATGCCGAACATCATCATCCGGGCCACCCAGAAGAACAGGATGTCGTAGCCGGTCACCAGGACGGAGGTCGGGTAGAACTTGGCCAGCTCCGGCGTCTTGTCCGGCCAGCCGAGGGTGGAGAACGGCCAGAGGCCGGAGGAGAACCAGGTGTCGAGGACGTCGGGGTCCTGGACGTAGCCCTCGGGCGCCTGCTCGTCGGGGCCGACGCAGACAACCTCTCCGTTCGGGCCGTACCAGACCGGGATGCGGTGTCCCCACCACAGCTGCCGGGAGATGCACCAGTCGTGCATGTCGTCGACCCAGTCGAAGTAGCGCTTGGCCAGCTCCGGCGGGTGGATCTTCGTCCGGCCGTCGCGGACCGCGTCACCCGCGGCCTTGGCCAGGGGCGAGACGTTGACGAACCACTGGAGCGAGAGCCGGGGCTCGACCACGGTCTTGCAGCGCGAGCAGTGCCCGACCGAGTGGAGGTAGGGGCGCTTCTCCGCGACGATCCGGCCCTCCGCGCGGAGCGCAGCCACCACCGCGGGCCTGGCCTCGAAGCGGTCGAGACCCTGGAACGGGCCGTGTGCGGTGACCACTCCCCGCTCGTCCATGATCGTCAAGGATGGCAGCGAGTGGCGCCGCCCGATCTCGAAGTCGTTCGGGTCGTGCGCCGGGGTGACCTTGACCGCTCCGGTGCCGAAGGCGGGATCGACATGCTCGTCGGCGACGATCGGGATGCGACGCCCGGTGAGCGGCAGTTCCACCTCACGGCCGATCAGGTGCGCGTAACGCTCGTCGGAGGGGTGCACGGCCACGGCGGTGTCGCCGAGCATCGTCTCGGCCCGGGTGGTCGCGACCACGATGGAGTCGTCACCGTCGCCGTAGCGGATCGAGACGAGCTCACCCTCGTCCTCGCTGTGCTCGACCTCGATGTCCGACAGCGCGGTCAGGCAGCGCGGACACCAGTTGATGATGCGCTCGGCGCGGTAGATGAGCCCGTCGTCGAAGAGCTTCTTGAAGATCGTCTGGACGGCCCGGGAGAGGCCGGGGTCCATGGTGAAGCGCTCGCGCGACCAGTCGACACCGTCGCCGAGCTTCTTCATCTGGTCGAGGATCCGGCCCCCGGACTCCTCCTTCCACTGCCAGACGCGCTCGACGAACGCCTCGCGGCCGAGGTCGTGCCGGGACTGGCCGTCCTTGGCCATCTCGCGCTCGACGACGTTCTGGGTGGCGATTCCGGCGTGGTCCATGCCGGGCAGCCAGAGCGTCTCGTGGCCGCGCATGCGGGCGCGGCGGGTCAGCGCGTCCTGGATGGAGTGGTCGAGGGCGTGGCCGATGTGCAGGACACCGGTCACGTTCGGCGGAGGCAGGACGATGCTGTACGGCTCGCGCTCGCTGCTCGGGTCGGCGGTGAAGTGTCCCTCCGATACCCAGCGCTCGTAGCTCCGGGTCTCCACGTCGGCGGGTGCGTACTGGGTGGGCAGCTCTGGCGTCGTCACGATGCCCAAGTCTAGGGATGTCCGCGTGTCCCCCGTCCCACGGACCGCCTTACGGACCGCTTTCTTCCGGTGACTTCCTCCGGTGAGCGGACGGGGCTCCGGCCGGCCGCCGGTGCGCCATCGGCGGGAACCGGGCGGCCGGAAACGGCGGCGCCCCCCGCGGGTTGACCCGCGGGGGGCGCCGATCGTGCGAACCAGGAGGGGTTCGCGCGGGCTTTCTAGGCCGACTTCTCGCGCGGCGGGCGCTGCTGCTTGTTGAGCTGGTCCCGCGGGACGAGCGTGGGGTTGACGTGCTCCAGGACCGACTCGCGGGTGATGACCACGCGCGCCACGTCCTGCCGCGACGGCACTTCGTACATCACCGAGAGGAGGACCTCCTCCAGGATCGCCCGCAGGCCGCGAGCACCGGTGCCGCGCAGGATCGCCTGGTCGGCGATCGCCTCCAGCGCGTCGTCGGTGAACTCGAGCTCGACGTTGTCCAGCTCGAACAGGCGGCGGTACTGCTTAACGAGGGCGTTGCGCGGCTCGGTGAGGATCTGGATGAGCGCCTCACGGTCGAGGTTGTGGACGCTCGTGATGACCGGGAGCCGGCCGACGAACTCGGGGATCATCCCGAACTTCAGCAGGTCCTCGGGCATGACGTTCTCGAAGATGTCGGCGCCGTCGATGTCTTCCTTGGAGCGGATGATCGCGTTGAAACCGATCCCCTTGCGGCCGACCCTGGACTCGATGATCTTCTCGAGACCGGCGAAGGCCCCACCGCAGATGAACAGCACGTTGGTGGTGTCGATCTGGATGAACTCCTGGTGCGGGTGCTTGCGGCCACCCTGCGGCGGCACGCTCGCGGTCGTGCCCTCCAGGATCTTCAGCAGGGCCTGCTGCACGCCCTCGCCGGAGACGTCCCTGGTGATCGACGGGTTCTCGCTCTTGCGGGCGATCTTGTCGACCTCGTCGATGTAGATGATGCCGGTCTCGGCCTTCTTGACGTCGTAGTCGGCGGCCTGGATCAGCTTGAGCAGTATGTTCTCGACGTCCTCGCCCACGTAGCCCGCCTCCGTCAGGGCGGTGGCGTCGGCGATGGCGAACGGAACGTTCAGCATCTTCGCCAACGTCTGGGCGAGCAGTGTCTTGCCGGAACCGGTGGGGCCCAGGAGCAGGATGTTGGACTTGGACAGCTCGATGCCGTCGTCACGCCCGCGCTCGCCGGACTGCACCCGCTTGTAGTGGTTGTAGACCGCCACGGAGAGAGCCTTCTTCGCCTGGTCCTGACCGATGACGTAGGCGTCGAGGAATTCGTAGATCTCCCTCGGCTTGGGAAGGCTGTCCCATTTGAGCTCAGAGGACTCGCTGAGCTCCTCCTCGATGATCTCGTTGCAGAGGTCGATGCACTCGTCGCAGATGTATACGCCGGGTCCGGCGATGAGCTTCTTGACTTGCTTCTGGCTCTTTCCACAGAAAGAGCACTTCAGCAGGTCTCCCCCGTCGCCGATGCGTGCCACCCCAGATACTCCTTTGCGTGGGACCGCTCTGGCTGCCGCGGTCCGTTTCTTCCGACCGGCCCGATACCCGATCGAAAAGTCATCCCGCTTAGGTTTCGACGTTACCGTCTTCTGAGCCCTCAGTGAGCCCCCTAGCGGCGAGTCGCACCGGAACGTGCCTGATTCGGCACGGTTCCGGTGCGATATGCCTCGTTAGGAGGCTACGGCCTTCGCGAGTTTCTTGCGGGACGGAATGATGTCGTCGATCAGTCCGTACTCCTTGGCCTCGACGGCGTCAAGGATCTTGTCCCGCTCGATGTCCTTGCGGACCGCCTCCGGTGCCCTGCCCGAGTGCTGAGCGATGATCGTCTCCATCTGCGCGCGCATCCTGAGGATCTCGCGCGCCTGGATCTCGATGTCGCTTCCCTGGCCGCCGCCCTCGGTGGAGGGCTGGTGGATCAGCATGCGGGCGTTCGGCAGGGCGAAGCGCTTGCCCGGCGTGCCGCCGGCCAGCAGGACCGCCGCAGCCGAGGCCGCCTGGCCCAGGCAGACCGTCTGGATCTCCGGCCGGACGAACTGCATCGTGTCGTAGATCGCCGTCATGGCGGTGAAAGAACCGCCCGGCGAGTTGATGTAGATGCTGATGTCGCGGTCGGGGTCGAGCGACTCCAGGGTCAGCAACTGAGCCATGACGTCGTTGGCCGAGGCGTCGTCCACCTGCACGCCGAGGAAGATGATGCGGTCCTCGAAGAGCTTGGCGTACGGGTTCATCTCCCGCATGCCGTAGGACGTGCGCTCGGTGAAGGACGGAAGAACGTAGCGGCCGTTGATGTCTCCCGGCCGGATCAACTCACTCACCTTGTGCCCCTTCAGGAGACGGCGCCCGTGGAGGGCACCTGTCGAGCGCTGCGCACGACCTGGTCGATGAAGCCGTAGTTCTTGGCCTCCTCGGCCGTGAACCAGCGGTCCCGGTCGGAGTCGGCCTCGATCTGCTCGATGTTCTGACCGGTGTGGAACGCGATGCGCTCGGCAAGGGTCTTCTTGACGTAGAGCATCTGCTCCGCCTGGATGGCGATGTCGGCGGCGGTGCCGCCGATGCCGCCGGAAGGCTGGTGCATCATGATGCGTGCGTGCGGCAGGGCGTATCGCTTGCCCCGCTCGCCGGCGCAGAGGAGGAACTGGCCCATGGAGGCGGCCAGACCCATCGCGACCGTGCACACATCGTTAGGGACATATTCCATCATGTCGTAAATCGCCATACCAGCGGTCACGGAACCGCCTGGCGAGTTGATGTAGAGCCAGATGTCGCGCTCCGAGTCGTCCGCGGCGAGCAGGAGCAGCTCGGCGCAGATCCGGTTGGCGATCTCGTCGTTGACCTGGGTGCCCAGCACGATGATGCGCTCACGCAGCAGCCGCTGATAGAGCTGGTCTTCGAGCCTGAACGAGCCGTTCGGCTGGCTCATCGACTCGGGCCCGGAGCCGGTCGGCTGGTAGAAGGTCGGCGGGCTGGTCACAGCGTCACCTTCCGATGCGTCGTAATCGATTGGCTTTGCTTGTGACCTTAACGCGCGCCACCTACCGGACATGCCTCCTCAACGCACTGTTCGCTGACGGCGCATGCTGCCCACCGCCTTCCCACCACGTCCGGAACCCCTCGGCGCGTGCCCCGGCCAAAGCTCCGAGACCCGAGTCCGTACGGCGTGTCGCGCCTGGCGGGGGCCGGAGGGAAGGGGCCGCCGAGGGGGCCGTACGGCGCCGGCGACGGGCGGGAAGGGGGGTCGGCGGCCCTCAGAGGGCCCAGGAGCCCGCGGGGCCCTCCGTGGGACGTGAGACCGGGAGGCACGCCGGGACTCCCCAGACGCGGCCCTGCGGCACGCTCATCGCACGAAGGACGAATGCCCGCCGGTCGTCGATCCCGGTCTCCGGTCTCCGGGAAAACGGAAACGCCCCCGCGGCGCGGAACGCGGCGGGGGCGTCGGGCCGCGGGGGCACCGGGTGAGCCCGGTGCCCCCGCTCGGCCGGGGACTTACTTGGCGGTCTCGACCTCGGCGGCCTCGTCCTCCGAGACCTCCTCGCCGTTGATCTCGGTGTAGATGGCCTTGAGGTCGACCTCGTTGCCGGCCTCGTCGACCACCTTGGCGGCGTCGCCGACGACGCTCTTGGCCTTGTCACGGACGATCTCGACCATGGCCAGCGTGAGCTGGTCGTTGTCGGCCAGGTGCTGGGCCAGCGTGTTGGGCGCGACGTTCATCTGCATGGCGCGGCGCACCACGAAGTTGGTCAGCTCCTGCTCGCTGACGCCGAGGTCCTCGCTCTTGACGATCTTGTCGAGGACGAAGCCCGTCTTGAGGGCCTTGGCGGCGCTCTCGTCGAACTCCGCGAAGCGCTCCTCCTCGGTGGTCTGGTAGAGGCGGAAGTACGCCTCCTTGCTCAGGCCACTGTCGGCGATCTGGTGCTCGAGGTTGTGCTTGCGGTTGTCGACCTCGGCCTTGAGCGCGCTCTCGGGCAGCGGAATGTCGATCTTGTCGAGCAGGGCGTCAAGGGCGTTCTCGCGGGCCTGGACGACCTGGTCGATCAGCTTGTTGCGGCGGGCCGTCTCGCTGATGCTCGCCTTGAGCTCGTCAAGGGTGTCGAACTCGCTGGCGAGCTGGGCGAACTCGTCGTCCAGCTCGGGGAGGACCTTCTCCTTGACGCTCTTGACGGTGATGGTGACCACGGCCTCCTCGCCGGCGTTCTCGCCGCCGACCAGGTTGGTGGTGAACTCCTTGGTCTCACCCGCGGACAGGCCGGCCAGGGCGTCGTCCAGCCCCTGCAGCACCGAGCCGGCGCCGACCTCGTAGGAGACGTCGTTGGCCTGCTGCTCCTCGATGTTGACGCCGTCGATCGCGGCGGCCAGGTCCATGACGACGAAGTCGCCCGCGGCCGCGGGGCGCTCGACGCCGGTCAGGGTGGCGAAGCGCTGGCGCAGGCCGTCCAGCTGGTCGTCGATGTCCTTGTCGGAGACCTCGGAGACCGGGACGGTCACCTCGATGCCCTGGTAGTCGGGGACGTCGAAACCGGGGCGGACGTCCACCTCGGCGGTGAACTCGACCTGCTCGCCGTCCTCGATCTTGGTGACCTCGATCTCCGGCTGGCTGACCGGGAAGATCTCGCTCTCGTCGACGGCCCGGCCGTACAGCTTGGGCACCGCGTCGTTGAGGGTCTCCTCCAGCACCACGGCGCGGCCGAACCGCTGCTCGATGATGCGGGCCGGAACCTTGCCGGGGCGGAACCCGGGGACGCGCACCTGCTGCGCGACCTTCTTGTACGCCGCCTGCAGGCTCTCGCCGAGCTCCTCGAACGGCACCTCGACGGTAAGCCTCACCCGGGTCGGGCTGAGCTCCTCCACAGCGGTCTTCACGGGGTCGTCTCCTTGATCAAGCTTTGAGTGATCGCGGGCGCGTCAAGTCGTAACGGCTACCGCGGCAAGCTCGCGCGCCGCGCCCACATGAGCGGCACCTGGCACAGCCGTCGAGACACGCGAGATCTGGGCATGCTCCACAGCGGCGGGTGTTCAGCGCCGCTGGCCAGTCTAGGGCAGAGCGGCACCATCGAGCGACCAATGGCCGCTCACTCCTCCTTGATGATCCGCCGCAGGATGTCGTTCGTCTCCCCGGGCGTGGTGCTGACCGCGCACAACCGCTCCATGACCTCGCTGTAGCGGTCGACGTCCTCGCGCTTGTCCAGGTAGAGGGCACTGGCCAGCTGCTCGACGTAGACGACGTCGGGGAGCTCGTTGTCGTTGAAGCGGAGCACGCTGAAGGCCCCGCCCTCCGCGCTGTGACCGCCGAAGCTGAAGGGCATGACCTGGATGGTGATGTTCGGCTGCCGCATGAGGTCGAGCAGGTGCTCCAGCTGGGCTCGCATGACGTCCGCGCCGCCGATGGGACGCCGCAGGGCGGCCTCGTCGATGACGGCCCAGAAGAACGGGCCGTCGGGCCGGCCGAGCACCTGCTGGCGCTGCATCCGCAGATCGACGCGGCGGGCGATCTCCTCGGGCGCGATTCCGGCGCTCCCCGCGGTGATGACGGCCCTGGCGTACTCCTTCGTCTGCAGCAGGCCGGGCACGAACTGCACCTCGTAGGTGCGGATCCGGGAGGCGGCCTCCTCGAGGCCGACGTACGTCTGGAACCACGAGGGCAGCAGGTCGTTGAAGCGGTGCCACCAGCCGGGCTCGTTGGCCCGCAGCAGCAGGTCCATGACCGCCGACCGGGCGCGCTCGTCCTCCACCCCGTAGAAGGTGAGCAGGTCCGCCACGTCGCGTTCCCTCAGGCCGACCCGGCCGAGCTCCATCCTGCTGATCTTGGATTCTGATCCGCGGATCAGATGGCCCGCCTCCTCTCGCGAGAGCCCCTTGGCCTCGCGCAGGCGACGCAGTTGGGAGCCTAAGAGGATACGCAGAGCTGTGGGACCCGATCCCGGTTGAACCTGCGTCACTTCGCCTCCCTCTGTACTTGGGCCAGCGCACACAGTGTCACTACTTCCGGCCGCTATGACAAGGTCTCAACTCCCTGCCCGATTCGCCAAGTCGCCGTCCTAACCGCTCATGCGGCTGCACACTGCAACTGCACGTGCATTTGGGTCTTGCAGCAGACGTTCCGGTGACCCATGATGGCTTAGTGCATATTGGGCTTATGGTGCACAAGCTCTAAAAACTCTCAAGTGGTGCGGAGACTCACGATGACAGCGGGAGGTACCGGCAGGATGGTGGAGGAGCCACAATCGGCTGCCGACTACCTGCAGGCGACCCGCCAGGTGGGCTTTGACGAGCTACTCGAGGCCAACCACTCCGGCGCCACCGCGTGCCCTCTGCCCAGCCAGGCAGACTCGGTGAAGACCGCCCGGGACGTGACACGCTCCACCCTCCACGACTGGGGACTGGCCGAGCTCAGCGATGACGCAGCGCTAGTGGTTTCGGAACTCGTCACCAACGCGGTCCGTTACGCACTGTGTCCGCCCAGCCAGACGGAGATCACTCCGATCACGCTCGTCCTGGTGCACCTCTCCCCCCACGTGCTCCTGGCCGTGACGGACCCGAGCGACGAGGTTCCGACCCCCAAGGAACCCGACTTCATCTCGGAGAACGGCCGGGGCCTCTACATCGTGGAGACCTACAGCCAGCGGTGGGGCTGGGACCACCTCAACTGCGGCGGCAAGGCCGTCTGGGCCTTCTTCAGCCCTCGCCGCTGAACTTCTTCGCCTTCTCGCACCACGTTCCCGCCGCAGCGGGATCGAGCTTGCATTGATGAGTCGGGCGTGTTCGGCACATCTCCACACACATGTCGCGTGTCGGCCCACGTGGCCCCGCCTGCCCATGTGTCCCGCGCGCCCCGCCCGTCGTAGGGTTTCACCCCGCACACGAAGAACCGGGCACCGGTCGAAACCGATGCCCGGCATGCGTCGGGGTGACAGGATTTGAACCTGCGGCCCCCTGCTCCCAAAGCAGGTGCGCTACCAAACTGCGCCACACCCCGGTAAGTCGAGTGCGCGCACGCTCCGGAACTCCGGTACGCTTACGCCCTGACGAACGGATGAAGTCTAGACCAGACTGACGCCGGCTCGCGCGGACGTAGCTCAATGGTAGAGCCCCAGTCTTCCAAACTGGCTACGCGGGTTCGATTCCCGTCGTCCGCTCAGAATGACAAAAGGCCAGGTCAACCGACACACGGTTGACCTGGCCTTTTGGATTTCACGCGTTCGTATCGGCCTTCCGTGCCATCTGCTTGCCACTAACTTTCTTTTTTTCTTTTTCCCGTGCCGACCTCAGCGCCTTGCCCGGCGCCGCAGCGGTGACTTTGTCCTGGTCCCGGCTCGCGTGCCGGTGGACCGGAGGTCGTGAAACGGTGCCACCCGGAGCGTGGGTCAGTCGCGGCCGGATTCGAGATAACCGGTCAGATAGGTCAGCGACGCGGCGACGTCCTCGCCGTCGCCGTGTGGCCGGCGCAGCTCGTCGGCGTAGGCGGCGATGTCGGCGAGCCGCCACCAGAGAGGGTAGAGAGCGAGGCCGGCCGGTGTGACGGACCGGCCGGTGGCCCTGGTGTAGCGGGTGAGGACGTCGTCGACGTCGCCGGCCGGGTCCTCGCCGAGCATGGCGGCGAGGGCGGGGGTGAGCATCCACAGGTCCCGTTCCGGCGGAGCGATCCGCACGGTGTCCCAGTCGACGAGCCGCAGTCCGGCCGGGGTACGCATGACGTTGCCGGGGTGGGGTTCGCCATGCGTGACCACCCAGGCTTCCGCGGTGTTCCGTACCTGATCGACCCGATGGTCGAAGTCGGCGAGCGATCGCCGGATTCGCCCGGCGTGGGCGGACAGCAGCTCGCGGGCCGGCTCGGAGTGGGGGCCGCCGGTCCACTCCCGGCCGAGATCCCGCAGCGCCTCGTCCAGCCGGTCCCGGCCGGGCAGCACCAGGTCGGCCCGAGGGGCGGTGTCCGCGACGGCCGGGGTCGCCCGGTGCAGCTCGGCCAGCAGGTCGATCACCTCTGCCCGGTCCTGGGGCCGGTGGGGGCCGAACCGTCCGGCGCTGCCCGCCACCATCGGAAACACCGAAAGGGCGTATCTGGGGGTGAGCCGCCAGACCGCGGTGTCCGTCACGGCCGGGACCGGCGCGAGGACGAAGCCGAGCCCGGCGTCGCGGCGCAGCGCCAGGGCGGTGCCGAACGACCGGCCGAGCCGGTCGAACGCCTCATCGCGTCCGGCGTCCTCGACGCCGAGGTCGTCGACCTTGACGAACCACGCCGTCCCGCGCCGGTCGGCGACCGACCAGTGGTAGCTGCCCGCGCCCACCGGGAGGTACTCGGCCGAGCGGGCCTCGATGCTCCAGCCTTCGGTCAGTGCCGCGATCAGTTCGGCCTCCGCCAGGCCCGTTGGTCTGTCCCTCATACGCCCGCATTCTGCTCGACCGGCCCCGGCGCGGCGGATCGTTCTCGGCGGGGATCCGGCCGCAGGCCTTGTGACCGCTGTGACCGCTGTGACCGCTGTGACCGCATCGCGCGTCCGCCTTCCTGCGCCCGTCCGGCTCGGGCGGTCCTGCCGGGTCGACCGCCGTCGCCTCAGCCCGCGGCTATCACCTCGATCTCGACGAGCCAGTCGCTGACGAGCGTCTCGGCGACGATCACCGTGGTCGGGACGACACGACCGCCCAGGGCCGCCACGCGGGCCTTCGCGTTCTCCTCCGCGTAGGACGCGTCCCTCAGGTAGCTGGTGACCCGCACGATGTTGTCCACGGTCATCCCCGCGGAGGCGAGGATAACCCGGAGGTTCGACCAGATGAGCTCTACCTGCTCCGCGAGGGTCGCTCCGGGCACTCCCGCGGGATCGAGTCCCATCGTCCCGGCGACGAACAACAGGCGCCCGGCGTCGCGTACCTCGATCGCGTGCGCGTAGTCGCCGGTGGCGGCGTAGATCCCCTCGGTCGGGCTGTGTGTCACGGTCTCCATGGGAGTTCCCTCCTGCTCGTTCACCGGATGGCACATGCGGTCCCGGCGGGATCACACGCGGCGCGGAAAATCGTCGCCGGGGTCGCTGGGACGAGTCTGCCGGAGGGAAACGGTGTGGGAAACGGGCTTTTCGCGGCCGGCGGGGAACCGTGGTGTGATGGCGCCGTGAACCGTGCCGTGGAGGAGAGCAACCGCCGCATGCTGCGGGCACGGGACGCGATGGACCGGGCCTACGCGCAGCCGCTGGACGTTCCGGCCCTGGCCAGGATCGCCCACGTGTCGGAGGCGCACTTCACCCGTACCTTCCGGGCCACGTTCGGCGAGACGCCGCACCGCTACCTGCAGCGCCGCCGGGTCGAGCGGGCGATGTCCCTGCTGCGCGACACCGACCGCAGCGTGACCGACATCTGCTTCCAGGTCGGTTTCGGCAGCCCGGGGACCTTCAGCCGCACGTTCCGCGACATCGTCGGCCGGTCGCCGAGGACGTACCGCAGGGAGGCGACGGCCGTGGGCGTGCCGACGTGCTTCACGATGGCGTGGACGCGGCCGAACGACTGATCGTCCCCTCCCTCTACTCAGCGGTTTTGGATAAGTTTTCCGCGAGCCCGCCCAGTAGCGTGATTTCCATGTTCAACGCCATCACGCACTCGCAGATATACGTCCTCGACCAGGACGAGGCCCTCGACTTCTACGTCGGCAAGCTCGGCCTGGAGGTCAACGCCGACGTCGACATGGGGGTCATGCGCTGGCTGACCGTCAGCGTCCCCGGCCACCCGGAGCGCCAGATCCTGCTGGAGAAGCCAGGAGGTCCGACGATGTCGGAGGAGACGGCGCGGCAGGTCCGCGAGCTGGTGACCAAGGGCGCGATGGGCGGCCACCTCATCTTCAGCACGGACGACTGCCGCAAGACGTACGAGACGCTGCTGGGCCTGGGCGTCGAGTTCACCGAGGAGCCCACCGACCGCCCGTACGGGATCGACTGCGGCCTTCGCGACCCCTTCGGCAACCACATCCGCTTCACCCAGCTGAAGTCCTGAGCGCAGGAACCTAGGAAAAAGCCTTGCGCTTCAGGGGCGGGAGGCGCCGGGCGGCGAGCAGGAAGGTCCTGAGGCCTGCCCTGGCCACCGGGTTCTCGTCCACGAACTGGCGGGCCGCCTTGAGGGAGTCGCGCACGGCCGCGAAGCCGTACTCGCGCATCTCCGCCTCGTAGGCGGCGATGGCCGCGACGGGATCGCCGCCGCCGGTGAGGGCGCGGTGGAGTGACCGGGCGTCGCGCAGGGCGACGTTGGCGCCGACCCCCCGCATCGGGGTCATGCTGTGGATCGCGTCGCCGAGCAGGGTGACGGTCGTGGCGGGCCAGGGGCCGATCGGCACCGAGGTACGGATCGGCAGCAGCGAGACGGTGTCGGGGTCGGAGGCGGTGACCAGCGTGCGCAGGTCCGGGTGCCAGCCCTCGGTCATCCGGGCCACGGTGTCCCTGAGCCGCTCGCCGTCCATCGCGGCGAGGTCGCCGGGGAAGCGGCCGGTCGCGGCGCCGAAGGCCCACATGACGTAGCCGGCGGTGTTGTCGAAGAGGGCACCTTCCCGTTCTGTCCTGCCGATCCCCGACGGCAGAACAGTGTTTGCGGCGCCGCCGGTGCCTCCGAGGTCGTGCGGGGCGATGAACATGCCGAGGCCCCTCGGCGGGATGACCATGTTGATGGCCTCGTACAGGCCGGGATCGACCAGGGCACGTGTGGCGGCGGTGAGCGGGAACTTGCCCGCGATCGTGGCGATGCCGGTGTCGACGCGGCGCGCGTGCGGCAGGTACTGGCGCCTGACGCGGGAGTTGCCGCCGTCGGCGCCGACCACGATGTCGGCGGTCTCGGCGGTGCCGTCGGCGAAGTGCAGGGTCACGGGGCCGCCGGGGGCGCCGGGGGCGCCGGGGGCACGGCTGTAGCGCTCGAAGGTCTTGCCGAACCGGACGACGCCGGCGGGCCCTTCGAGCCCGGACAGCAGGATCTGCCGCAGGGTGATCCGGCTGACCGAGTGGTGGGCGTCCACGGGATCGGCCGCGGGCGAGCTCTCCAGGGTCAGCAGCGGCCTCATCCGGTGGCTGAGGAAGCGGAAGTCCTGGGCGTCACGGCTGGAGGTCGCCAGGAAGGCCTCCCACAGCTCGGGTGGCAGGCAGTCGCGCAGGGCGCGGGCGCCGTCGGGGTCGATGTGGACGCGGTAGCCCTGGAGCCGGTCCGCGGGGGTGTGGTCGCGCTCGTAGACCGTCACGTCGGCACCCGCGCCGCGCAGCCCCTGCGCCAGGCAGAGACCACCGATCCCGCCCCCGACGACGGCGACTCTCGAATTAGTCATGGCATCACTATCAACCATATGGATGAACTTATCAACCGCACGGTTGATAGATTCATCCCGCTGGTTGACCGGTGCTACCTTGAGGCATGGACAAGACCCCCCGCCGCACCCCCGAGGAGCGCAGGCGCGATCCCGAGCGCACCAAGAGGCGCATCGTCGAGGCGGCCAGGACCGAGTTCTCCGCCAAGGGATTCGCCGGGACGAGGGTCAGCGAGATAGCCGCCAGAGCCGGGGTGAACAAGCAGCTCATCTCTTACTATTTCGGCGGAAAGGAAGGGCTGCTCAAGGCGCTCACGGCGGACTGGCAGGGCAAGGAGAGCACCTTCGCCGGGACGTCACCGCCGCCGTCGCTGCCGGAACTGGTGCGCGGATACGTCACCGCGACCGTGCGCGACCGCGACCTCGCCAGGATTCTCATCTGGGGCGGGCTGCAGGACGACGGCGAGGAGGACTCCGCGCTGCTGAGGGACATGCGGGACAACGTCGAGGACATGCGCAGGCGCCAGGCGGAGGGGGAGTTCCCCGCCGACCTCGACCCCGCCTACCTGCTCCTGATGCTCTTCGCCGCGGCCGACGCCGGGGCGATATTCCCTCAACTGGTCCGCGCGATCTGCGGGCAGGACCCGGCGTCCGAGGAGTTCGGTGAGCGCTACGGGGAGCAGCTGGCGCGACTGCTCCGCCACCTCAACACCGACAAGTCCTAGTTCGTCTGGAAATATCTATGAATCTCTGTTAAACACGAGGTTCGTATATAGATCATTCTTTACAATCCTCCATACCAGCAGTCAGCGCGCCCCTGGAGGGAAAGTGTCGGAGTTCGACGGCGTCATCGTGGGCGGGGGCCATAACGGCCTCACGTGTGCCGCCTACCTCGCGAAGGCGGGGCTGTCGGTCGCGGTCGTCGAGCGCAACGACGTCGCGGGCGGCGGTTGCAGCACCCAGGAGCTCACGCTGCCCGGATTCCGGCACAACACCCACAGCAGCTACCACTTCCTGGAGGAGGGCCCGGTCCCCGCCGATCTGGAGCTCCAGCGGTACGGCCTGAGCTACGTCTACCCCGAGACCCAGCACGCCACGGTCTTCAGGGACGGCCGGGCGATCACGGTCTACACCGACCCCAAGCGCACCGCCGAGTCCTTCGCCCGGTTCTCCAAGGCCGACGCCGCGCGCTGGCTGGAGCTGTACGAGCGCTACGCCGAGGCGGCCAGGGGCCTGGTGAACGGCTTCCTGTACTCCAAACCGCTGCCCCCGCCGGTGGTCGCCGAGCGCCTCAAGGGCGACCTCGGCCGCGACATGCTGAGCTACATGCCGCTGTCGCTGTACGAGGCCGTCGACAGGAACTTCGAGAGCGACCAGGTCAGGGTGCTGTTCAAGTCCTTCCTGCACGCGATCTCCATCGAGAACGTGCCCGGCACCGGCAGCTTCTTCCCCCGGCTGCTCTCGCGCATCGCCAGGCTCGGGGTGCCCGTGGGCGGCGCGGGCAACGTCGCGAGCGCGCTGCGCGCCGTCATCGAGGAGCACGGCGGCACCGTGATCACCGGCGCCCACGTCGAGCGGATCCTGGTCGACGACGGGCGGGCCACCGGGGTGCGGCTCGCCGGCGGCGACGTGCTCACCGCCCGCCGGTTCGTGTCCAGCGCGGTGGACGCCCCGCAGACCGTGCGGCTGGCGGGCCCGGAGAACTTCGGCGCGGAGATCGCGGCCAAGGTCGAGGACTACAAGTGGGCCGGGCACAGCCTCGTCACCCTCCACCTGGCGCTCGACGAGGCGCCGCGCTACCGGGCCGCGGAGTTCGAACCCGACGTCGACCGGGCCTTCCTCGTGGTGCTCGGCGCCGACGACAGCGAGCAGCTCGGGCGCACCTTCGACCAGATCCACCAGGGGCGGCTGCCCGACCGGCTGGCCGGCAACGGCGCGTGCCCCTCCTTGTTCGACCCCTCGTACGCGCCGGACGGCAAACACGTGGCGTTCTGGTGGCCGTGGGCCCCGTACGACCTCGACGGTGATCCGGCCAACTGGGACGCGCGGCGGGAGGAGGTCGGGGAGCGGCTGCTCGCCGAGTGGGCCGAGTACGCCCCCAACCTCGCGGGAGGCGCCGTGCTGGGCAAACGGGTCTTCTCACCGCTCGACATCGAGCGCCACTGCGTCAACATGGTGCGCGGCAGCCACCACGTGGGGGCCTACGAGCCGTCCCAGCTGGGCGGCAACCGGCCGGTCCCCGAGATGGGCCAGTACCGCACCCCCGTCGACGGCCTCTACCTCTGCGGCGCCAGCAGCCACCCGGGCGGCTCGGTCTCCGCGGCGCCCGGATACAACGGCGCCAACGCCATCGCAGAAGACCTCGAACTGGAAACCTGGTGGACGCCGGTTCCCGCACCCCGGTGGAGCGAGTGAAGTCCCGTTTCGTCACCAAGAATCCAGCGACGCCAGGTTTCAGGATGGGCAGTCCCGCATCCATGCACGAGCAGCTGTCCCTGCTCAACGCCGCCAGCAAGCGCATCGGCAGCACGCTGGACATGTTCGAGACCGGCAGGGAGCTGATGGACGTCGCCGTGCCGCGCTTCGCGGACGCGGCGGGCATCCTCGTACAGGACCGGCTGGTGACCGAGGGGGAGTTCCCCCAGGAGACCACCGACGGCTCGGCGCTGGTGCGGCGGATCGCGGTCGGGGTGGCCGACCCCTCCCCCGGCGAGTACGCCAGGGCGTTCCCCGTGGACGAGGTGGCCGTCTACGAGGCCTGGACCCCCTACGCCCGGTGCATGGCCACCGGCAACCCGATCCTCTACCCCCGCCTGGGGCGCAGGACCGCCGAGGAGATCGGGCGGTTCTGGAAGCGCGACACGGTCTCGAAGGTGCTGGAGGACAGCTCGTTCCTGGTGGTGCCGCTGAAGGCGCGCGGCCGGGTGCTGGGTTTCGTCATCTTCACCCGCAGGCCCACCAGCCAGCCCTTCGACGAGCAGGACGTCAACCTGGCCGAGGAGCTGGCGGCCAGGACCGGCGTCTGCCTCGACAACGCGCGGCTCTACAACCGCGAGCGCCGCACCGCGCTGACCCTGCAGAGCAGCCTGCTGCCCGTCGACCTCTCCCAGCCGCTGGGCCTGACGATCGCCTCCCGCTACCTGCCGGCCAGCGACCTGGTCGGGGTGGGCGGCGACTGGTACGACGTGATCCCGCTGCCCGGCTGCCGGGTCGCCCTCGTCGTCGGCGACGTGATGGGGCACGGCATCAGGGCCGCCGCCACCATGGGCCAGCTCCGCACGGCCGCGCGCACGCTGGCCAGCCTGGACCTGAGCCCGGCCGACGTGCTGTTCCGGCTCAACCTGATGAGCCAGGACCTGGACGCCAGCCAGATCGCCACGTGCGTGTACGCCACCTACGACCCGGTCACCCGGCGGTGCGCGATCGCCTGCGCCGGGCACGTGCCGCCGATCCTGGTACGGCCCGGCGGCGAGACCGAGCTGCTGGAGCTGCCGCCGGGGCTCCCCCTGGGCATCGGCAACGAGCCGGCCGAGATGCGGGAGTTCACGCTTCCCGGCGGGACCGTGCTCGCCTTCTACACCGACGGCCTGGTGGAGAGCCGCGACCGGGACATCGAGGAGGGGATCGGCGCGCTGCGCGGCCTGCTCTCGGGCCCCGACCACGACCTGGAGGAGGTGTGCGACCTCACGATCAGGGCCCAGCGGCCCGGGCACGAGCGTGACGACATCGCCCTCCTGCTGGCCAGGGTGTCGGAGCTGACGGAGAACGAGTTCGTCGAGACCTCGCTGCCCTCCGACCGCCGCTCCGCCTCCCAGGCCCGCCGTTTCGTCCGCTCCACGCTCGACAAGTGGGAGCTGTCCTCGCTCTGCGACAACACCGAGCTCATGGTCAGCGAGCTGGTCGCCAACGCGGTCGAGCACGGTCAGGGCGAGGTCGAGCTGCGGCTGCTGCGCGGGCCCACGCTGGTCTGCGAGGTGTCGGACAGCTCGGCGTCCGAGCCGGTCATGCGGGAGGCTTCCACCACCAGCGACACCGGCCGCGGCCTGCATCTCATCAACTGGCTCGCCCACCGCTGGGGGTCCCGCCTCACCCCGAAGGGCAAGATCGTCTGGATCGAGCAGCGGCTGCCCTAGTCTGCCTGCTGTCGCGGTTTGTGCCTTTATCGCCTTTATCGCCTTTATAGGACCGCCGGGCCCCGTACAGACGGCGAAGGCCCCACGCCGCGCGAGTTCTCGCGGCGCGGGGCCTGACGGGCCGGCTCGGGGTCTCCCGGAGGTTCAGCGGACCTCGTAGATGGCGGTGGTGCCGCTGACCTCGTTGCCGACCACCAGGAGCGGGCGGCGGGTGGGGCTGTCGGAGGCGGGGACGAACAGTACGCCCTCGGGGCCGACGTCCCCGGCGGTGCCGTCCTCGACCGAGCCGGCGAAGTCGCGGGTGTTGACGTACCCGGCCAGGCGCGGCGCGCGCGGGTCGCCCAGGTCGTAGGCGACGATCCCGCCGACCCGCTCCAGCCCGGCGAAGGCGTAGGTCCGGCCGCGCACCTCGCCGACCGTGACGCCCTCGGGCTCGGGGCCCTTGTTGTCGCTGCGGCTGTCGAAGGAGTCGTTCTCCTCGTTGTCGGCGTTGAAGGCCTCGGGCAGTTCCTTGGCGACGAGCCGCTCCAGCTGGTCGCCGGAGTCCCAGACGAGCGCTCCGGAGGTGGACCTGATCGAGATCGAGCGGGCGCCGAACGCGTGCAGCTCGGTGTAGGCGCCGCTCGCGTCCTTGGGCGAGTCGGCGGCCACGTTCAGCCGGCCGAGCTCGGTGTCCTTCCTGAGGTTCTCGGCGTCGGGCAGCGCGAGCTTCAGGTCCTTGACCCTGACCTCGTCGGCGTGGCAGTCCCAGTCGCGCCCGTCGCCCTCGTTGGCGGTGACCAGGTAGGTGCGCCCGCGGTCGCGGAAGTGCGCGATCGCGTCGGGCTGGTACATGCCCTTCACCGGCCGGGGCCTGATGTCGATCTTCCCGTCCTTGTCCGAGGCGTCGAACCCGCTCTTCGACCAGTCCTTCAGCCCCAGCGGGACGACGTCGCGGACCGCGGCCCGGTCCAGGTCGACGATCGCGAGCGCGTTGTTCTCCTGGAGGGTCACGTAGGCGGTGTCGCCCTCGACGGTGACGTACTCCGGCTCCAGGTCACGGGCGGCGGTGGCCCCGGGGCCGGTGATCCGTACCCCCTCGGCCCGCAGCCGCTCGGCGTCGAACCTCGCGAACCCCGCGGTACGCACCGTCCAGCGCTTCAGGTCGACGACGCTCACCGAACCCTCGGGGTCGGCCACCGCGCCCTCGCAGTAGGAGGACGGCTCGCCCTCGTTGGCCACGACCACCCGCCTGCCGTCGGGGGTGAAGGTCAGCATGTCGGGCAGCGCGCCCACGGTCACCTGCCTGAGCTTCCTCCCGCTCCGGGCGTCGAAGAAGGCGACGGTGCCCGGGTCGGTCTTGACCGCGGCCTGCTGGGCCACGGCGACCAGGCCGCGGCGCACCGCGACGCTGTTGGCGCCGGGGGTGGCCAGGGTGGCGACCTTGCGCGGCCTGCGCGGGTCGCGGATGTCGAGCACGTCGACGGTGCCGGCCTGCGCGTTGACCACGAAGACCCGGCGCGTCGAGGGGTCGTACGCGGTGATCTCCGAGGCGCCGGCGGCGACGGTACCGGTGGTGTAGCGGCCGAGGAAGGTCAGCTTGACGCCGCCGTGGCCGGACTCGGCGGCGGCCGGGGTCACGGAGGCGGGCATAAGGAGCAGGCCGGTGACCGCCGCGGCGGCCGCCCGGGGGAGAGTCGTGGTGCGCATGAGGCGAATTTTCACGAAATATCGTGACTTAGTGCTGACGCTGAGATGACCGTGGGATGAAGCCCCACGGTCAGGTGTGTCGCGGCGATTCCTCCGCGTCGCCCCAGAGCCTCCGGTCATGTCCGTTGACGCGATGACTCCTGGCTTTCCAGGGGTTACGGTCAAGATGAGAGCCGGGAGGAAACCCGGGAGGGCATCGGGAGGGGCATGATGACCATCGACGTACCCGAGGCTTACCGGCGCGCGCTGGACGCCTTCGGCGCTCTCGTCCACCGGGTCGGCCCCGAGCAGTGGCAGAACCCGACGCCGTGCGTCGACTGGGACGTGCACGCCCTGGTCAACCACGTCGTCGGCGAGAACCTGTGGGCCCCCGTGCTGCTCGCCGGGGGGACCGCCGCGGAGGTCGGCGACGCCTTCGAGGGGGACCTGCTCGGCGACGACCCCATCAAGGCGTTCGACACCTCGGCCGTGCCCGCCGTCCAGGTGGCGACCGGCCCCGGCGCCCTCGACCGCCTCGTCCGCCTGCCGTTCGGCGACGTGCCCGGCCGGGAGTACGTCACCGAGCTGTTCGCCGACGCGCTCATCCACACCTGGGACCTGGCCCGCGCCATCGGCGCCGACGAGCGGCTCGATCCGGAGCTGGTCGAGGCCTGCGCCGCCTGGTTCAGCCACGCCGAGCCCGGCCACCGGCAGGCCGCGTCCGCCGGAGAGCCCTCGGAGGCGCCCTCCGACATCGACGCGCAGACCCGGCTGCTGGCCTCCTGGGGCCGTCGCGCCTGACCGTTCGCTCCCCCGCGCTCGCGCACGGCTCACGCGGGGAGGTCCGGATCGCTAGGCGGGCCGCTTGCCGTGGTTGGCCTTGCGCTTCCTGCGGGCCTTGGCCTTACGCGCTCTCCTGCCCATGCCGACCACCCTTTCGCCGAGGTTCCCGGGACCCGATCTCACCGGCTCAGACCTTCACATTCCTCCCGGAACGGCGGTCGCACAAGGCCCGGACGACGATCCGTCCGACTCCGGTGAACCGTGTTTCCCCGCCCTTGCCCCGGTTTTTCCCCGGGCCCGCCGCTCCGCACCCCGGTGCGAACATGCGATCGACCCCGCACCCCGCACCCCGCACCCGGCCGGGTCCTAGGCTCCGTCCATGAGCGAGAAGCTGATGGCCCGCTGGCGATCCCTGGCCGGCCTCGGGGCCGACCCCCTCGGCGGCGAACTGATCACCCGGTACGACGAGCCGCACCGCAGGTACCACACGACCGCCCACCTGGAGGCGGTGCTCACCCACATCGACGCCCTGGCCGATCACGCCGAGCATCCGGACCTCGTACGGCTGGCGGCCTGGTTCCACGACGCCGTCTACGACCCCCGTCGCGGCGACAACGAGGAGCGGAGCGCGGGGCTGGCCGAGCGCGCGCTGCCGGAGATGGGACTGTCCCCGGAGGCCGTGGCCACGGTCGCCCGGCTGGTCAGGCTGACCGTCACACACGACCCCGCGCCCGGCGACGCGGACGGGGCCGTGCTGTCCGACGCGGACCTGGCGATCCTGGGCGCGTCCCCGCAGGCCTACGCCCGATACGCGGCGGCCGTACGCGAGGAGTACGGCTTCGTCCCCGACGACGCGTTCAGGGCCGGGAGGGCCGCCGTGCTGCGCTCGCTGCTCGACCTCCCGGTGATCTTCCGGGTCTCCGGCCCGGAGGAGGCGGCGAGAGCGAACATCGCGGCCGAGCTCGGGCGACTGTGAATCGCGGGTGAGCTTGAGCGATGCGAATCGCGGGTGAGCTTGAGCGACCGTGGGGCGCGGCCGAGCTTGGATGACCGTGAGCGGATAGTCACCAAGACTCAACAACGTTCCGCACGCCGACCGTGCTAATTTGGTGGAATCTGGTGGATTAAGGGGAGTGGTCAATGCTTGCCCAGCAGCGGCAGCAGGCGATCCTGGAGAGGGTGCGCAGCAGCGGCGGGGTCAGGGTCGCCGACCTCGTCCGGGAGCTCGGCGTGTCCGACATGACGATCCGGCGCGACCTCGAGGTGCTCTCCGAGCGCGGCCTGGTGGAGAAGGTCCACGGCGGCGCCACCGCCGCCGGGCCCGGCTCGACCGAGGAACCGGGCTTCGCCGCCAAGTCCGCGCGCCAGCAGGCGGAGAAGGAGACGATCGCCCAGCACGCCGCCCGGCTCGTCCGGCCCGCCACGGCGATCGCGCTCTCCGCGGGGACCACAACCTGGACGCTCGCCCACCACGTGACCGACGTGCCCGAGCTGACCGTGATCACCAACTCGGTCCGGATCGCCGACGTCTTCCACCGCTCCCCCAGGGCCGACCGCACGGTCGTGCTGACCGGCGGGGTCCGCACCCCCTCCGACGCCCTGGTCGGCCCGGTCGCGGTCTCGGCGATCCGCGGGCTGCACGTCGACACCCTCTTCCTCGGCGTGCACGGGATGAGCACCCGCGCCGGGTTCACCACCCCCAACCTGATCGAGGCCGAGACCAACCGCGCGCTGGTCGCCTCCGCGCACCGCCTGGTGGTGCTCGCCGACCACACCAAGTGGGGCACGGTCGGCATCAGCACGATCGCCCAGCTGGCCGAGGCCCACATCGTGGTCACCGACTCCGGCCTGACCGAGGAGGCCCGCGAGGAGCTCGCCACCTCGGCGGGCGAACTGATCATCACCGAACCCCAGCGAGAGAGCGAGATCGCCGGCCGATGAAACGCACGATCACCCACCTGGCCGACGGCCGGGAGCTCATCTACTTCGACCGGCGCGACGACGCCGACCGCGGCGCAGCCGACAGGCGCGACCTGCCGCCCCGCCCCGCCGCCTCCGAGCTGCGCTACGACCCGCTGACCGAGGAGTGGATCGCGGTGGCGGGCCACCGCCAGGGCCGCACCTTCCTGCCCCCGGCCAGCGAGTGCCCCCTCTGCCCCTCCACCCCCGGCAACCTGACCGAGGTGCCCGCCGCCGACTACGACGTGGTGGTCTTCGAGAACCGGTTCCCCTCGTTCTCCGCCCAGCCGGGCGAGCACCGG
Organism: Streptosporangium nanhuense; assembly: GCF_059358815.1. Taxonomy (NCBI): domain Bacteria; kingdom Bacillati; phylum Actinomycetota; class Actinomycetes; order Streptosporangiales; family Streptosporangiaceae; genus Streptosporangium; species Streptosporangium nanhuense. The sequence goes on along the minus strand of NZ_JCADBG010000006.1, from coordinate 334,790 downwards.
GAGATCGGCGGGCTGAGCGAGATCCGCCCGGGGACCGGCAGGTGCGAGGTGGTCTGCTTCACCTCCGAGCACGACTCGTCGTTCTCACGGCTCTCCCCCGAGCAGGTCGAGCTGGTCATGGAGGCCTGGGTCGACCGTACGGCGGAGCTGTCGGCGACGCCGGGCGTGGAGCAGGTGTTCTGCTTCGAGAACCGGGGAGCGGAGATCGGCATCACCCTGGCCCACCCGCACGGCCAGATCTACGCGTACCCCTACGTGACCCCGCGCACCAGGCTGACACTCGGGGCGGCCGAGCGCCACCGGGAGCGGACCGGCGGCAACCTGTTCGCCGACGTCCTGGCCGCGGAGCGGGAGGCAGGGGTCCGGGTGGTGGCCTCGAACGAGCACTGGACGGCGTTCGTCCCGGCGGCGGCGCGCTGGCCGGTGGAGGTCCACCTCTACCCGCACCGCCAGGTTCCCGACCTGGTCGCGCTGGAGGCCGGGGAGCGCGCGGCGTTCGGCCCCCTCTACACCGACGTGCTCCGCCGCCTCGACGGGCTGTTCGGCGTGCCCATGCCCTACATCGCCGCCTGGCACCAGGCGCCGGTCTCCACCGGCCGCGATCTGTCGTACGCGCACATGGAGTTGTTCAGCATCCGCCGCGCGCCGGACAAGCTGAAATACCTCGCCGGGTCGGAGTCGGCCATGGGCGCGTTCGTGAACGACGTGTCACCCGAGGGAACAGCACATCTCCTGCGCTCTGTCATCACGAAGTGATTACCGCTTGGTCTCGTCTTGAGGTCGCATGACCTGCTGTTTACCACTACTATCCTTCCCACATCGGCTTCAAACGCTGATATGCCTAATCCCGGGCGCCTCGCCCGGGAGCCGGGGAACCACCGCACCTGGGGTGAAACCACTTCGGTGGAAGGGCTTCCTCCAGCCCGAACCCGTCAGCTAACCCGGCAGGCGCAAGGAGAGGAGAGTTCGTGGCGGCCTCGTCCCCCACGTTCCGTCGGCATGCCGCTCTGGCCCTCTGTCTGAGCTCGATCGCGGCGTTCACCATCGGCGCCCCCACCGCGGGAAGCGCGGAACCCAAGCCGACCGAGGCCAAGCTCCGCGCCGACCTGGCCAAACTCGGCAAGAAGCTCGACGGGCTGATCGAGACCTACGCCGCCAAACGCGAGTCTCTCAGGAAGGCGCAGAAGGCCGAGACCGTCGCCAAGCAGAACCTGAAGAAGGCCGAGGAGACCTACGTCGAGGCCAAGAGGCAGGTCGACACCATCGTGCAGCTGCGCTACCAGACCAGCAGCAGCGGAGGGCTGCCCGCGCTGATGTTCTCCGGCGACATGGGCGCCGCCGCGGTGATGGAGCAGCTCACCGCCCAGCAGACCGCCTACCTGGACGGCTTCGCCGACAGCCTCGAACGCAGGAAGAAGGCCTCGGAGACGGCGTCCAGGCTCACCGACGAGATCGGCGAGGAGGCCAAGGAGGTCGAGGGCCAGCGCGAGAAGGCCGAGGACGTGATCCGCGACGTCAAGGACAGGCTCGACCGCCTCGCCCCCACCGGTTCCGGCCGCCGCTCCGACGGCACCTGGGCCCCGCAGCTCCCCACCGGCGCCGACAACATCACCGACCGCACCCGGATCATGCGCGACGCCGTCATGCGGCGCTTCAGCCTCCCGTACTCCGTCGGCTGCTACCGGTCCGCCAACGACGGCGGCGAGCACCCGCTGGGCCGCGCGTGCGACTTCATGATGAGCACCGGCGGCACGATGCCCTCGGCCGCCAACATCGCGCTCGGCGACGAGATCGCCGCCTGGGCCATCAAGAACAAGGCCAGGCTCGGCGTGAAGTACGTGATCTGGCGCCAGCGCATCAACCACGGCTCCGGCTGGAACTTCATGTCCAACCGCGGCGGCATCACGGCCAACCACTTCGACCATCCGCACATCTCGATGTACTAGGAGCCGAGGCTTCCCGGGCAACGGGGACGACGCCACGTCCCGCCGGGAGCGAGGCGGGTCGCCCCGGCCGTGATCACTCGGCGGGCCGAACCCGGGGAGAACCCTCCACAATGCTCCAGAGCATCGCGTGGAACCTCGCGTGCTCGTGTCGCGGGATGGCGGCGAGCCGGCGGCCGACCGCGGTCTCCCGGGCGACGGAGACCTGGGCCTTGACCTCGACGCCCTTCGCGGTCGCCTCGGGGATCCGCACCCGGCGGTCGCGCTCGGAGACCTTGCGGACGACGAGGCCGCCGCGTTCCAGACGGTCGAGGATCGACACCAGCGTGGTCTTGTCGATGCCGAGTTCGGTGGCGATCTCCATCTGGGTGCGTTCCGGGCCGTCGGAGACCAGGGCGAGCACCAGCCAGTCGCGGAGATCGGCCAGTCCGGCCTCTCTCGACACCTCGTTGAAGGCATCGGCCAGCACCGCGGCGGCGCGATGGGTCAGCCATGTCAGATCGGCGTGCGCCACGCTCGAAGCGGCAGCCTCGGCCTCGGCGTCGGTCTCGTTCTCGGCGGACATCTGGTCATCCTACGACAAACCATCACCAATCAGATTAAGTTGATTCGGATAATCCGATGTCGTACGTTCTTGCCAGGGATGGAACCATCCCTAGAATTGTGGAGAACTCCATGACCGTCGATACCGACCTGGCTGCCCGCGTCCGGCGCCTGGAGGACCGCGCGCTGATCAGCGAACGCGTCACCACCTACGCGGTCTCGGTGGACCGCCGGGACCGGACGCTGTTCGAGGACCACTTCACCGAGCAGGTGCGCGTCGGCTTCGGTGGATGAGGCGAGGGCCCCGGTCCTGGACTCCGCCTGAAACGCGGTGCCGTTCGACCGTCGTCCGATCGATCGCGTCGGGCGGTGCGGCGAGGTGTCCCACCAGGCCACTCCGTCGGCACGGCCTCTCGCCCATCGAACTACATTTGTCTTCGGGTGGCTGATCAAGCACCCATGGAACGGCGCGGAAACCATCGCGCACGAAGGCGGGCAACATGTCCAACGAGCACAACATGTCGGTGACCGACAAGGTCCTGGCTCTGCTCGGAGCGTTCTCCCATGAGGCTCCCGCACTGACGCTCACCGAACTGTCGAGGCGGACGGGCCTTTCGCTGCCCACCGTCCATCGTCGTGCCGCCGAACTCGTCGAGTGGGGGGCCCTGGAACGCGGCCCCGACCGTCGCTACCGGGTGGGCCTGCGGCTGTGGGAGGTGGCCACCCTCGCGCCCCGCGGCTTCGCCCTGCGGAATGTCGCCCTGCCGTTCCTGCAGGACCTGTACGACGCCACGAAAGAACAACACATCCATCTTTCCGTGCGGGATCACCTGGACGTCGTCTTCCTGGAACGTCTGAGCGCGCCCAACGCCCCGCAGGCCGACAGCCGGGCAGGGGGCCGGTTCGGCGCGTTCGCCACGGGAGCGGGGCTGGTGTTGCTCGCCCACGCCCCCGGCGCCGTACGAGAGGAGTATCTGAGCAACCCACTGCCTCGCTACACCAGGAACACCGTCACCGACCCTGCCCGGCTCCGCTCGATTTTGGCCGGTGTCCGCAGGGAGGGCTATTCCACCAGCGAAAGAATGGTGAGGTCGGACATCCACTGCGTCGGGGCGCCGGTCTACGGGGTGAACGGTTCGGTGGTGGCAGCCGTGTCCATTTGTTTCCGGGTGGGCAGCCAATCCCCCCGGTCGCTTGTTCCCTCCGTTCAGGCGGCTGCCCGGGGAATTTCCCACGCCCTCCGCTGACGAACTCGAACGGCGCCCGTTCCAAGGCCGCGATTCTTTCGAAGCCGCGGTCCCGGAAGGCGTCCTGCCGGACCACGGCGTCGCCGGCCTCCGTCACCTGCGAACGGCGATCGGACAGCACCGCCGGGCGGCCTCGCTGTTCCCCGTGGCGCGGTCGATGCGCCGGTCGGCGGAGTGCGTCGGGCCGACCGGCGATGCCATGGCCGGTGCTCGTTGTCAGCGGGTGGTCGCGGCGGCCTTCTCGATGAGGTCGGTGACGATCTCCGGGTTGGTCACCTGTGCGGCGTGGGGGGTGTCGGCCTTGACGGTGTGGGCGCGGGCTCGGGCGGCCATGAACCGCTGGGCCGCCGGGGGAATCAGGTGGTCGTCGTTGGAGACGAGATACCAGGAGGGAATGGTCTTCCACGCGGGCGCGCCGGACGCCTCGTCGAGGGCGTGCGGGGCGGCGGGGCTCTGCGTGGCGGCGAGTTCGGCGGCGACCTTGCTGCCGAGGCGGTCGCTCAGGAACAGGTCCCGGTACTTGTCGGCCCTGGCATACAGGTCGACTCCGGCGGTGCCGTCGGCCAGGGTGAAGGGGACGGGGGTGAGGGCGGTGGGGATGGCCGCGTGGGGGTCGGTGGTGATGTGGGTGCCGGGGAACTTCGCGGTCAGGTCCACGACGCTCTCGCCCTTGTCCGGCGCGAAGGCCGAGATGTAGACCAGGGCCTTGACCTTGGCGTTGTCCGTGACGGCGTTGGTGATGACGGATCCGCCGTAGGAGTGGCCGACCAGGACGACGGGGCCCTGGATGGTCTTGAGGTAGGAGGCCAGGTAGGCCGAGTCGTCGGAGAGGCTACGCAGGGCCGTGGGAGGGGCGGTGACCGGGTATCCCTTGGTCTGCAGGCGCTTGATCACGCCGCTCCAGCTGGCCGGGTCGGACCAGGCGCCGTTGACCAGGACGACGGTCGGCTTCGAGGTCGTCTTGGGGGAGGACGCGGCCGACGCGAAGGGGGTCATAGCGACGGCGAGGGCGGCCCCGGTCGCGCCGACGACGGCGATACGGAAAGCATGACGGTTGAACATCGGTTTCTCCTTGAGGGATGGGTTGTCGCTTGTTGAGCGCAAATACGCCTGTCCGCGGGGGGCGCGGTGGTGGAGATGGATCGGCAGGACCATCGCTCCCTGCGAGCCGCCCCCGATGCACGTCGAGTGCATCCTGCGGCGCTTCTCCAGAGTGTCGGCGGACCCGCCCCGTCCGCATCTGTCGAATGGCCACCGGAAACCCGCACCGTCATGCTGTGCCGGACAGTCGTTTCAACAGCCCGCCGGTGTTTCCACAGGTCAGCCGTACCCAACGCGGGTCTCGAAGGCGGCCCGGCCTGGCTTTCGCCCACGTCGGGCCGGCCGTCGTGCCCTCCGTGCGCGTGAACGAACCGAGGCCCCGCCTCCCTGGGGACCCACGACGGGGTGGGGCCGCCACGGGTCACCGCCGGGACGCGTGAGACGGCGATGGGCGTCGACACGAGCAGGTCAGGTGCGTGACCGCTTGTACGTGGCCCGGATCCCGCGCGGCGTCCCGGTCCCCGTTCGCGGGTCCCTGGCGACCGGCCGGGAATTGCGGCGGGTGGTGCTCGACGGCCACGTGCGCAAGACGCCGTGCCCGCCACGACCGTCGGAATCAGCGTGCTGACGGTGTTCGGGGCCGGAACCCCGGTGCCGGGCGACCATTCACGCGCCCCCTGTCGCGAGGCGGCGTGAACCGCAGTCTCTCGCACAGTCGTTTGACTTAGGCGGGCCGGTCCCGCGGCACCGACACTGGCCACGTGGTCAGGTGCGCGTCGCACCTGTCGGGCAGGGCCTCACCTCACCCGCCGAGCGGATAGCTCGGGCGGGGGGCGAAGTGCCCCGCCCACCGCGTGACGGACGTTGGGCGAGGTCTCGTATGGAAAGCAACGTGGACGGGCGGGGATCGACAGCGACCGCGACGGAGAACGTGAGATGCCGGGCATCCGCCGGTGCCGTTCCACAGCCCGGCGCTCGCCCTGCCCACGGTCGCCTCGCCGCCCCCGTCATCCGCCGGGGAGCATGATGTCGAAGATCGTTCTTGTCACCGGGGCTTCCAGCGGCCTCGGGGCGGCGACCGCGCGGGCACTGGCCGGGGCCGGTCACACCGCCTACGCCGGAATCGGGCCCGCCTCCGGCCGTTCGCCCGGCGGCCTCGCCGAGTTGGACGGGGACGTCCGCACGCGGGACACGCGGCTGCGTCCCCTCGCGCTCGACATCTCCGATCAGCGCTCGGTCTCCGCCGCGGTCAGGGACATCACCGCGGAAGCCGGACGGATCGATGTGGTGATCCACACCATGGGACCGGTACCCCGGGGACCCGTCGAGTCCTTCACCCCCTACCAGTTGGCGCAGATCTACGACGCGCATGTGCTGTCCACCCAGCGGGTGAACCGTGCCGTGCTGCCGCAGATGCGCGAGCGCCAGGACGGCCTGCTGGTCTGGGTCGTGCCCTCCGGCCACCGTACCGATGTGGCTCCCTACCTCGCCCTGCACTCCGAGGCCGTCACGGTGATCGACCATCTCGCGGCGAGCTACGCGAAAGAGCTGACCGGCTTCGGGATAGAGACCTCGATCGTCGTCTCCGGCTCGCTCATGCCTGACACCGACCAGCAGCACCCGCACCTGGTCTATCCGGATGACACCGAGACCGCCGAAGCCTACGAGGGCCGGTATCCCGGTCTGGTCCACCACGTGGACGTGACCCTGGCGGAGCAGGCCGGCACCCACGCGGACGTCGCCCAGACAGCCGAGGCCATCGCGGCCATGGTGGACGGCCCGAAGGGCAGCCGTCCGCTGCGGGTCACCGCCGGTCCCCTCGGCGACGGACCGAGGACCGGCGGCGCGGGCAGCGGCGGTTGGGCAGACGGGCGTGCGCAGGCAAACGGGCGTGCGTAGACAGACAGGCGTGCGCAGGCAGACAGGCGTGCGCAGGCAGACAGGCGTGCGCCGGAAGGGCCGCGCCGTGGCCCGCAGGACCGGCCCCGAAAGCCTGCTCCACCTGGACGGACACCTCCGGCGTCATTCGTCCAAGGCCGAGAGCGCGTCGCGGAGCGCGGCTCGGGAGGTGATCCCGAGCTTGGGAAAGATCTGGTAGAGGTGCGCGCCGACGGTCCGGTGCGAGAGATAGAGCCGCTCGGCGATCTGCTTGTTACTCAGGCCGGATGCGGCCAGATCCGCTATCTCCCGCTCCTGCGGCGTGAGCACCCTGCCGCCCGCGGCGGCGGCTCTCGGCGCGACCCATCCGGTGGCACGCAGTTCCTTGGACGCCCGCTCCGCCCAGGGACGGGCGCCGAGCAGGGTGAAGGCGTCGTGTGCCAGACTCAGCGGCCCCCTGGAGTCCGCGTTCGCCCGCGCTCGCCGGAGCCTTTCACCGTAGGCGAGCCGCACCCGCGCCAGATCGAACGGCCACCGCTCGACGCCCGGCACGGCCAGCGCCGTGTCGAAGAGGCGTACCGCCTCCTCGTCCTCGGCGGCACACAGCGCCGCTGAGCCGCCGGCGAGAAGAGCGAGCCGTGGGGAGAGCCCCCCGATGCCGCTCTCCCGCATGGCGTGCACGTGGGCGACCGCCTCCGCCCGGCGGTTGGTGCGGGCCGCGGCCTCGACGAGGTCCATCGCCACCCACAGGGCGTGCGGGACATGGGAGGCGAAGGTACCCGCGGGGCTGATCGCCGTCGCGTGCTGATAGGCGCCTTCGAAGTCGCCGCGTCCCAGAGCCGCGACCGTGCGTACCTGCCGGGCGTAGTGCAGCGCCGTCCCGACCCCCCGAGGCGTCGCCCAGCGGGTGATCTGGCCGGTGAGGAGGGCGACCGTGTCGTCGTCCCCTCGGGCGGCGGCGACGACGGCTCGGCAGTACCAGAAGTACCAGGTGAAGAACTGGTAGCCGGAGTCCTCGCACAACTGGAGTCCTTCGTCGGCCAGTTCCACGCACTCGTCCCACCTGCCGGTCAGGTAGTCGTCCAGGCACAGGTGCATCAGCGCGCCGAGGTGTCTGCGCGCCGGGCCGCCGTCCCGCCCCTGGAGGACGACTTTCCAGGAGGGCTCACGAAGGTCTGCCAGCCGGTCGAGGTAGAGCGACGCGGTGCCGATTCGGACGATACGGCCGGGGTCGGTCTCCTCGGGAAGTTCACTGAGGACGGACTGCAGCTGTTCCAGAGCCGCGGCTCCCGTACGGGCCGGGTCGGAGAAGGTCTTGCCCGCCACGGACAGCAGTGCGGGCGGCTCCGGTTGCAGGCGGGCGACCGCGGTGTAGAAGGGGGCCCACATCTCCGCGCGGCCACTGAAAAAACACAGGAGCAGCAGCAGGTGGACCGCGTCGATGAGGGCGTTGTCCCTGGCGTCGTACCGGTGTGTGCCGGACTCGATGGCGCCCACCAGCAGGCGGTGAGCGGTGTCGATGTCTCCGTCACCGTTGATGATCAGGTAGACGGTGGCGGCGGCGGAGTGCAGGGAGCCCGTCAGGTCCGAGTCCGCCCGGCGCGCGTTCTCGAGCAGCTCCGACGCTCCGCGCAGTTCCCCGGTCGCGTCGGCGCCGATGTAGGCGGCCTCCGCCAGCCGGCGGGCACGGTCCGGACCGCGGGGGCTCAGGTCGGCGGCCCGCACCAATGCCGCCACCGCCCCGACGGCGTCTCCGCGCGCCGCGATGAGACGCGCGGCCTGTTCCAGCAGGGCGGCCACCTGCTCGTCCGGCTCGACGGACGCCTCCCCCAGATGCCAGGCCCGGCGCTCGGGCTGATGCGCCAGTACGTGGGCCAGGGCACGATGGGCCGCGCGGCGCTCGGCGCTGGTGCAGGCGTCCACGACCGCCGAGCGGATCAACGGGTGACGGAAGACGAGCCGCCGGGTGCCCTCGTCGAAGTTCACCAACTGGTCCCGCTCGGCGGGCGCGAGGTCATCGAGATCGGCGTCATGGCCGGCCTGCCGCGCCGATGCCTGCAAGACCCCGAGGTCACCGGTTCCGTCCATCGTCGCGAGCAGCAACAGGCGCCGCGCGGCAGCCGGGAGGCTGGAGACCCGGGAGACGAACAGCGCTTGGAGCCGCTGGCTGAGCGGCAGCACCACGGGGAGATTCTCCAGCGCCACGCGCTGCTGCCCGCTCAGCGCCGTCGGCAACTCGAGCAGAGCCAGCGGGTTCCCCTCGGCCACGGCCAGCAATCGCTGACGCACCCGCTCGGCGAGGTTGGGGAAGCGTGCGTCGAGCAGGGCCCTCGACGACTTCGCGTCCAGCGGCGCCACCTCGTACTCAGGCAGCCCGCCGCGATTGAAGAAGGTCTCACTCCCCGAGCGCATGGCGCCGAGGAAGCCGATACGGCTGCCGTCGAGCCTGCGCGAGACAAAGCCCAGCACGGCGGCGCTGGATCGGTCCACCCAGGGCAGGTCGTCGATGATGAGAAGCAGCGGGGCCGCGGTGGCCACCTGGCGCAGGAGCATCAAGGTCGCGCTGGACACGACAAGCCGGTCCGGTGGTGGTCCGCCGCTGAAGCCCAGCGCGACACGCAGGGCTTCGCTGTGCGCGCTGTCGAGATCGCCGAACGCCTCGGAGAGGGGGAAGAGGAGCTGGTTCAGCCCGGAGTAGCTCACGTCGGCTTCGAACTCGACCCCGGCGGCACGCAGGACACGCGTTCCGGCCGAGGACGCGGCTTTCGCCGTGGCGTTGAGCAGGGCCGTCTTGCCCACCCCCGGCTGTCCCGACAGCAGGAGCGCCCTGCCGTGGTCGGTGGCGGCGAGGAAGTCGCGTATGCGTCCGACCTGCTTGGCGCGCCCCACCAGGGCGTCGGTGGCGCCGTGTTCGAAAAGGTCGCCGTAGCCCACCGGGTCACGCTCCCATCAACCGTCCGCGCCGAGCTGGGGTCCCACCGAAGGGCCGCATTGTTCGGAAACCTGAATCACGAGAAGGCGGTCATGCTAACCGCCGGTCATCGCACAGCAGAAAACCTTTCACTGGATGAAAGTCCACGCCCGTCGGACGCCGGAGCGGGGCAGGATTTGCCGGTGACCTCCTTGGCCCGGGACCGGTGCCGGGCCAGGTGAGCGCGGCATCACCCCGTGCACGGCCCGGCGTCGGCCTGTGAGCGGACGATCACCCCGTGATCACCCCGCGATCACCTCGTGCAGGCGTCGCGCCTGGTGGAGCAGCTGGCTTGAGCCCTTGCGCGCGGCCAGGTCCCCCAGCCCCGGCATCTCGCCTCGCGCCCCGGCCGATTCCGCCGCCCGCACGGCGACCTTGAGCAGCTCGCCCAGCCCGGCCCTGGCCTTCTCCCCGGGCCCGGGCAGCAGCAGCGGGATCGCCTCCGTCATGACGGACCACACCTCGGCGTGCGCCCCGGCCGAGGTGACCTCGTCGAGCACGCCGGTGACCCGGTTGAGCTTGACCTGATCGCCTCGGACCATATGGCCCACGGCCCGGCCGAGGTCGGCCGCCGGCAGCTCGGCGTACGCGGCCAGGGTGGTGATCGCGTCGGCGGCGAGCGCCCGCTGGGCGGGGAGCTGATGCCCCATGCCGATGACGATCGTGCCGGCGGTCGCGATGCCCGCGGGGCCGCCGGTGTGCGCCAGGGCGGCCACGACCTCGACCTGGCCGTCGGTGCTGTCCATGACCCACGGCAGGCACGCGAGGACGTGGGCCGCGACGGCCTCACGGTGGGACGGCATGCTGGGCGGCCACCACACCATGTCTCGGGAGAAGGGGGGATGGCCGGGCTTGGGGCTCAAGGTCCAGAGTTCGGCGAGCTGCCCGGAGACCCCCTCGGGCGGCGTGAGGCCGGCATGGGCCTCGTGCAGCGACTCGTGGTAGGACTCCGGGCGGTCGAACGCCAGAAGCTCCCAGGTCACAGCGGGCTCGGGCAACCCGCCGTCGCGCAGGCAGGTGGCCAGCCGCCGCCCCGCCCGTGACGGCAGTTTCTCCGCCCGCACCACCAGCCCGGGATCGATGTGGCGCGGCAACCGCAGCAGCGCCTGCAGGAAGTCGGACTCCAGCGGCTCGGTGTCGCCCAGCTCCTCCATGCGCGCGACCAGGGTGGCGGCGTCGACGTGCCCGGTGGGCGAGGTCGGCGTGGCCAGCAGCACGGGGATCGACTCGCCCCGTTCGAACAGGGACATGACCTCACGGAAACGCCGCTGGACGAATCGCTGCGGGGCGGGGTCGGAGCTGGCCCAGCGGTTGCCTTCCTTCAGCGCCGCGGTCAGAGCGCGGCTGTCGGCGGGCGAGACGACGGCCAGCGCGCAACGCTCCAGCAGGAAACGGACGTGCTCGTCGAAGCCGGAAATGCCGCGCGCGTACGTGTGCGCGTCGAACGGATGCCGCCAGTTCGTCCGCCACCAGGCCTGCAACCCCGCCACGACGGCGTCGCGGTCCCGGTGGGTCAGACCGACCAGGGCGGCGAGGATGCGCTCGAACCGCGCGGGCACCTCCGGCCAGAGCCGTGCGGCCAGCTCGGCGGCCAGTTCCTCGACCGAGGCCACGGGCGGGGCCAGGGCGGGCAGCGGCGTCGCGGTCGGTGTGACGGCGGCGGCCACGGCCTCCGGCCGGATCTCCTTCACCGCGCCGAAGGCGGTGGCGACCCGCTCGCGCAGGTCGGCGGGCAGCCCGACGGCCGCCTCGCGGATCGCCTCCCTGTCGGGCTCAGCGGTGTGCGGGGCGAGCTTGACCGCGACACGCACCGCACGTTCGCGCAGGCTGGGCGTGTCGACGTCGAAGACGGGCACGAGCGCGGCCACCGCGAGGGCGCCCCTGGACGGTGACGCGGCAGCGATCCACTTCACCGCGGCCGCCACGTATTTCTTCTCCGGCCGGTACGCCAGCGCCTGGACCGCCTCGGCGAACAGCTCCCCGTCGAGCGCCGGCTCCGCCCTTCGCAACTCCTCCAACGCGAGCTGCACGACGGGCGAGGAGCTCGACGGCAACATCCGTACGAAGTCGGCCACCGGGATCTCGGCCACCTCCGGCTCCAACCGCCGCCACAGCGCGACAAAGGGAGCCGCCTCGGCCGCGTCGGCTCCGGCCAGGAACCGGCTCGCACAGCCGTCGAGCAGAACCCGGCGCGGCACGCGGCCCGTCCCGGCCATCGCGACCAGCTGCCCGAGGACGGTGCGGTCCTCTTGCCACTCCTGGTCCCAGGTCAGCCCGTCCGCCACGCCCTGAGCCTGGAACAGGCGGGGCAGCATGTGGTCGAGCAGCCGATCGTCGGCGAGCACCTGGTTCCGGTTCGTCCGCTGCCGCTCGGCCTTGCGCAACACCCACCCGGACACGAACGCGTCGTTCTCCGGCGGCTCCGCGCCCGTCTCGATCACCAGCGCGGCCGCCAGATCCCAGTTTCCCAGCGCCTGTATGCGCCGCCACGTCGAGCCGGTGGTCGGCGCCAGCCGCCGCACCAGGCGTACGGCCAGGTCGCGCCGCCACGCCTGCGGCCTGTCGCTCAGCACGGACATGACGCGTGCGGCGTCGGCCTCCGGCTCCACCCGGCGCAGCTCACGCCGGTTGAGCCAGCTCGCCACCTGTTCGGCTCCCCCCAGGCAGGCCGCTCCGGCCAGACGGTAGAGGGGGGCCAGCTCGCTCACCCGCTGCTCGGCCTCGAACCCGGAACGCCGGCGTTCGCTCAGGTGGGCGGGCAGGTGTCGGGCGACCGCACGCTTGTCGTCGTCACCGAGACCGTTCAGGTGCGTGACGAGGTGCGTGACCGAGCCCGCCTCGATGCGGTCGAGGAGCTCCCGGACGGCGTTCATGCGAATGCCTCGCGTAACATAATGTCGATCATGGGCCGAAGCCTATTGATCCGCACCGACAATCAGGCGTTGACGGTCAGGTCAACGGCGAACCAGGTCGCGAGGTGATTTTCCCTCCGTCGCTGATTTCCGTACGGAAGGGTGTCATCAAGAGTTGTGTCACCAGGTGCGCGCGATCGCGTCAGCCCACGTCAGCGGCCTGGGTATTCACGGTGAAGAGGACATCCCGTTTCTAGTGGCTGCCGCGTGTGCGGCACAAAGCCGGGGCTGCCCTTCCCGATAACTCCAGGTGTGGGACATACGCGAGATGATCGATACTTGGCGTCCTTGTAGGTCACCCAGAACTTTCCTGAAGCGGGTGTCTTTCAAATCGGCCGGCCGGGTCTAAAGGAGATTCCTGTGAGGGGGCGGATGACCGTTCGTCACGTCGCTCAGATCGTCCTCGGTGAGGTTGAGGGCGAAGGCGCTGCCCGCCTGTGAGGGATCCCAGCCGAGGTCAAGGGCTCTTCGTACGGTCGCCGCCACGAGAGCCGGCCGAGGTGGGGCGATGTGTTCGAGCGCACGCATGATCAGACGTAACCATCTGGGATGATGCCCAACGAACTCCTGTTCTCGTTCGCCCGATGGAAAAGGCCCGGTGAGCATGTCATCCGACCGCACCCATGAGCTCTGTGTCGAGATCGGGCGGACCGTGCAGGCCGGCGCTCCGGACGGATGGCAGGAGGTCGACGTCCTTCGCTGCCAGCTCGGCACCTTCGGCATAACCGCTGTCACCTATCGGATGGCGGACGGTTCCCAGCATGTTCGAGACGGCGAGGACCTCGGTGACCTTTTCCATCAGCTGAAAGCGGCCGAGTACAAGCCGGGTGAGAGGATCAGGCAGGCACCACCTACGGCGGCGTGACCCACTGCGGGATCGACTCCGGCCGCCTGACCTTCCACTTCACCGCGCAGGCCGCGAAGGAACTGAACGTGGAACCCGTCGTCCGGATCGATCTCCAGATCGACGACGACGGCGTCGAACTGCTCAGAAGCAGCCTCCGAGAGATCCTGCTGTCCGGCCGTCACGACCAGCACCCCCACGACATGCGTCTCTGATCGCCGGGCCGTTGCGTCGTCCGGTTCCTGATCTTGTCTCATACGTCTGCGAAGATCTTGAACTTCATTCACCTGAAGTGACGGAGTTTCACGACATGAGCGACGGGCGGCCTGCAAGCCCCGAGCGGCCCGGGGACTCGCGGCATGACACCCCCGCGCGGCGAGGGGTCGCCGGCATCGACGCACTCCTCGCGCGCGGGACGTCCGCTCCCGGGCGACCGGCGGCCGGACTCAAAGGGGCCCAAATGGTCTCAAAGGGGCTCAAAGCGCCTTCGGCCGGTCCGCGTCCCGTCCGGGGAGCCCGGGAGACTCCGGCGTCTCACGCTCAGGAGAGGTGACGCGCTCCGGAGACCTCGCGCGGTCGGGAGGCCGGGGAGCCTCCGGGCGGCGGACGTAGACCGGGGTTCCCGTCGGGGTCATGTCGTAGAGCGCCTTGGCGTTGTGGAGCGGGACCCGGATGCATCCGTGGGACGCGGGATGCCGTGGAACCCGTTCCGAGCCGTGGAAGCCGATGCCCTCGTTGAAATAGATGGTGTAGAACTGGTCGCCCAGCGGCCCGCTGGTCCATCCGGGCGTCCGGAACCAGGCGCGGAAGTCCCCGGTGGGCGTGACGGCGACCCCGCAGTTCCCCTTCTTGCAGTAGTGCTCGCCGTTGCCGGTCGAGATGTGGGAGACCAGCGCGGGCCTGCCGTCCCGCCACGCGGTGAGCAGCTGGCGGCGCAGGTCGATCTCCACCCTCGTGGGCTCCCCGTACGACACCAGCGGCCGCAGGCGCGCCGGACGGGAGAGCGCCCGCCAGGTCAGCGGGTCGATCTGGTCGGTGGGAGGCAGCCCGTTCGCCTTCTGGAAGGCCCACACGGCCGCGCGCATCGCGGGGCGGTACTCGTCGCCGACCTGTCCCGGCCCGAACCCCAGCCGGTCGAGACGCCGGTGGACCCCCTGGACCTGGTTCCCCCTGTCGCCGGGACGCAGGAGGGGAAACCGCGACACCGGGGCGGGCTCGGCGCGAGGCGCGGGAGGACGCTCATGAGGAACGGGCGTCCCGGAATGCCGCGACGACACGACACCGGTGTTCGCGACACCGAACGGCAGGCACCCGGTGAGCGCGAGGGCCGAGTTCGCGATCAGGAAGCACGTGATGGTTCTCCGCATTTTTGACGCCCATCCACTCTCTGGAGAAATCCGCTGGTCCACTAGAAGGAATACGAGTACTCGCGGTCCTCTGTCGCCGCCCGCACCAGGCCGACGGCCTCCTGGGCGCAACCCCAGGAAAAGCTGAATCCCGCTCCGCCGTGTGCGAAGTTGTAGACGACCTTTTCCTCGTCGTCCCACTCGAGGCAGACGTTCTCGTTCCGGAACGGCCGCAGCCCCACCCGTACCGGCTCGTCGGGATCCAGCCTTGCGTGTCGCAACGCGGGCATGAAGGCCAGGCACCGCTCGTACATCTCCCGTACGGGACCGTGGTTCTCCAGGTTGATTCCGGTATCCCACTCGTCCTTTTCCGCCAGCCCTCCGAGAACGAGAAGTTTCGGATTGCGCGGCACGATGAAGACGATGTCCTGCTCGCCCGCGTTCCGCTCGTCGTGGGAGACGCAGTGGGCCTCGCGGATCCGGCGCCCGCGCAGCCCGTCGTTGCGGACCCGCACCAGCGCGCCGCGCAGCGGGTACATGCCGATGCCGCGGAGCCCGGCGGTGCCGAGACCCGCGCAGCAGACGATCAGCTCGGCGTCGAAGCGGTCGAGGAGCTCGGACCTGCGCTCGGCCAGCAGCCCCTCGACCCGGTACCGCTCGACCCGCACACCGTGGATCTTGACCTGCCGCATCAGCCACGCCATGTACTGATCGGTGTCGATCATGGGCGCCATGTGCGAGTACGCGTCGACCACGCCGTAGTCGGGACTGATGCCGTTGCGCTCGGCGAGCGAGCGGTCGCGGACGAAGCCGCGCACCTTCCCCGCGAGCTCCCGCATCTTGTGGAGATCGTGCGGGCTCTCCTCGACGGGGTGCTTGAAATAGAAGTTGGACCTTCGCATGGCCACCCCGGGAACCTTGGCCCTGGCCAGCTTCTCGAACATGTCGTACGAGGTGAGGCACCAGTTCTTGGAACGAGCGAGGGAGATCTGGTCGTGGTGGTAACCGCACACCGCCGGCGGCCACTCCCACAGCGCGCCCGCGACGACCGAGACGATGTCGGGCGCGAATCTCTCCGCGACGACGGTGACGCGAAACCCTTCCCTGGCCAGGCACAGCGCAGTGGTCAACCCGCTTACCCCGGCCCCGACGACAAGTATCTTCTCTGAATTCGCGCGCACCTGGGAACGCCTTCTTTCCGGATCCATCCAGCTCGATCACTTTTCGGCGCGACCGACCGCGGGAGGCCGTCATGACGAACACCGAAACCCCTCCACAGTAAATCGGGGCACCGGAGAATCCCGGAACGGCGGCGAACACGACCTGGAAGAGGCCTTGCCGCGGGCCGTTGGGAAACCATTACCGACCGGGGAAACAGTCTCGATCGAACGAGGAAAAGCCGCACTCGACCTGAATCCTGCGATGACAAACCTTTGGCCGCGTGCCCGATTTTCATCACCAATCCACCGATCGACCCGGGCGAATATTGACACCTCCTTAGTCGAGCCCGGGTCGTCACGGCGGCCCGGCCGGGGTCGCGGCGGGCTGAATTGCCTACTTTGCTCTGTGGACTCGCCTATATGCCCCTGGTGGGATTGTTGAGGGCAGGTGGACGACCGAGTCTCACTTGTTGTAGAACGTGGCGACTGAACACCGAGTAGTACTGACATATACCGATGCGTACGCGCCCTCCGGCCCGCCGGTGACCAGGACGAGACTCGGGGCCTTCACGCGGGTCGTGGTCTCCCGTCGGCGGCTGACGGCGCGCCGGCCGATCAGCCGGAAAAGGGTATGACAGCGGCCTCGCGCGCCGACAGGATTGGACGCCATGACCGACACACGCGTTGACCCCGCCTTCGTCGCCGACGAGAGCGCCATGCTGCACTCCTGGCTCGACTGGCACCGGGAGACCCTGGCCGTGAAGTGTGCCGGGCTCTCGGACGAGCAGCTTCGCCTGCGTTCCGCCGAGCCGTCCACGCTCTCCCTGCTGGGTCTGGTCCGCCACATGGCCGAGGTGGAGCGCAACTGGTTCCGCAACATCCTCAACGGCGAGGGCGTCGCACCGTTCTACTACTCCGACGACGATCCCGACGGCGACTTCGACACCCTGGAGACCAGCACGACGGAGGAGGCGTTCGCCCGCTGGCGAGGCGAGGTCGAGCACGCGCGCGAGCTGTCCGCCGGGCTGCCCATGGACACCGTGGGGAAGACGCAGCGCCGCGACCAGGACGTCTCGCTCCGCTGGATCCTCGTCCACATGATCGAGGAGTACGCCCGGCACAACGGCCACGCCGACATCATCCGCCAGCGGATCGACGGGGTCACCGGCGAGTAGCGCCGACCGGCCCCGTGGGACACGCGCCCCGTGGAGGACCGGCCGCGACAACGGCCGGGTCAGCCCGGGGCCGAGGTCTCCACGATCGTCTCGGCGATCATCCGGTCGAGGTTGGCGAGGTTCGCCGGGCGGGCGATGGCGGCCTCGGCGAAACGGTCGAGAAGCCGGGCGAAGGCCTCGCGGTCCGGCTCGTCCCAGTCGGCCATCAGGCCGTCCAGGTAGGTGCGCCGGTGGCGGACCACCACCTCCAGCACGCGGCGGCCCCGCTCGCTCGGCACGAGCCGGGCCCGCCTGGCGTCCACGGCCGACTCCTCGCGCTCCACGAACCCCGCGCCGACCGCGTCGTTGACCAGCCTGCTGGCCGTGGAGGGATCGACGCCCAGCTGCTCGGCGACGGCGCCCACGGTCACCTCGGGCACGTCCAGGCCCAGCTTGTGCACGGCGTGCACGACCATCACGTTCGACATGTGCACCGGCGGCTGCGGCTCCCCGGCCCTGCGCGCGCGCAGCGGCCGCGACCAGATCCGGCGCAGCCGGAACAGGGCCACGTCGATCATCGCTCCAGGCGTTCCCTCGTTCACGGCGTCACCCTAACCTCTTCGGGCGGATACGCCGCGCCGACCGCCCCGGCCCCGGCACACACCGCGCGGGCCGAGGAGATCCGCCCGGGGAGGGGAAGACGGTCAGCCGGACAGGCGGACCGGGTTGACCAGGTCGGCGTACATCAGCAGGCCCGCCATGATGATCATCAGGAAGGCGATCGCGTAGGTGAGCGGAAGCGCCTTGGCGATGTCGACGTGGCCGGGCGTGGGGCGGCGGGCGACGCGGGCGAAGCCGCGCTTGAGACCCTCCCACAGGCCGCCCGCGACGTGGCCGCCGTCCAGGGGAAGCAGCGGGATCAGGTTGAACAGGCCGATCGCCAGGTTGAAGCCCGCCAGCAGGTTGATGAAGACGACGATCTTGTTTTCCAGCGGGATCGCGGCGGCGGCGATCTCACCGCCGATGCGGCTGACGCCGATGACACCGATCGGGCCGTTCCTGTCGCGCTCGTCCCCGGAGAAGGCGGCGTGCCAGACGCCCACCATCTTCTCGGGGAACCTGAGCAGCGAGGCGGCGGTGGCCGAGGTGAGATCCCCCATGTGCGCGGCCACGGCGCCGAAGCTCTGCTGCTCGATGACGATCTTCGGGCTCACCCCGAGGTATCCGACACCTTTTTCGATCTTGCCCGGCTCGTCCAGCGACTCGCGGTCCTGGGCGATGAGGCTGGCGTTGACGGTCAGGTCCTGACCGGCCCGCCTGACGCCGATCGCGATCGGGCCCGCGCCGTGGTCGCGGATGGCCCGCGTCGCGGCGTCCCAGCTCGCGGCGGGCCTGCCCGCCACGGACACGATGACGTCTCCCGGCCTCAGCCCCGCCTCGCTGGCCGGGCTGGGCTTGTCGGTCGCGGTGCACTCGGGGTTCTTGGCGTACTCGGCGGCGGTCTTCACGCACTGCGGGATCGAGGCGATCTCGGTCTTCTGCGTGGGAATGCCGAACCCCATGAGCACGACGCCGAACAGGATGAACGCCAGCACGAAGTTCATCGCCGGGCCGCCGGACATGATGATGACCTTCTGCCACCAGGGCTTGCGGTAGAACACCCGGTCCTCGTCGCCCGGCCGCACGTCCTCCAGGGCCACGTCGCGGGCGTTCTCGATCAGGCCCTGCCAGGGGCCCGTGGAGACCGAGCGCACCTTGCCGGGGGCGTCGGTGGGCCGGGGCGGCAGCATGCCGATCATGCGGATGTAGCCGCCGAGCGGGAGCCACTTGATGCCGTACTCGGTGTCGCCCTTGCGGCGCGACCACATCGTCGGGCCGAACCCGACCATGTACTGGGTGACCTTGACACCGAACAACTTGGCCGGCACCAGGTGGCCGATCTCGTGCAGCCCGATCGACACCATCAGTCCCACGAGAAAGACGATGACCCCGACCACGGAGAGCCAGCTCACAGGTTCATACCCCCATCGCGGTTTCACCGACAATGCCCCATAAGAGGTTAGCCCAAGTATCCGGCCCGCACGCCGCCGTGGAGAAGCCGAGGAGAAGCCGTGGAGAAGCGGCGTTCCCGGCCGCTCCCTCGATCGGGCCGTTCCCGGCCCTTTGCCGATTGGACGCACTCCGTTGACATTCAGCGATCGCACGAACACCCTTTGATGAAGGTGAGGGTGAGGGCGCGAGAGATAGGAGCGTTTTGATCGGGATCCTGGTTGCCGAACATCTTCCCCTGGTCCGTCGCGGGCTGGTGGCGACGCTGGAGAACGAGGCCGACATGAAGGTGGTGGCCGACGTGGCCGACGGGGAGCACGTGCTCCCCGCCGTCCTGCGGCACGCGCCGGAGACGGCGGTCATCGGTCTCGACCTGCCGGACGTCTGCGGTTTCACCACCGCGCTCCGACTGCACGAGGAGGCTCCCGGCTGCGGGGTCCTCCTGCTGTCGCGCGACCCCAGCCCCGGCCAGGTCCGCCGGGCCTTCGCCGCCCACGCCCTCGGGTTCATGGGCCTGGAGGTCGCTCCCGAGCGGCTGGCCGACGGCGTCCGCCAGGTGGCGGCCGGACGGCGCGCGGTCGACTCCGAGCTCGCGGTGGCGGCCCTGCGGGCGGTGGAGAACCCCCTGACCCGCAGGGAGCTCGACGTGCTCCGGCTGGTCGCGCAGGGGGCCAAGTCCAGCGAGATCGCCGACCAGCTGTTCCTCTCCGTGGGAACGGTCCGCAACCACCTGTCGCGGATCATGTGCAAGACCCAGGCGCGCAACCGTCTCGACGCCGTACGCATCGCCGGAGACTCCGGCTGGCTCTGAACCCCGCCCGGTTCCCCGGGACAACGGGTCTCAGGGGCGCCAGATGAGGATGAGGGCGCAGTCGTCGTTGTGGCCCGACGACATGGAGGCGACCAGGTTGCGGGCGCCGTCACGGAACCCCGAGGGCATCAGGCGCTCGGCCTCTCCCAGCAGGCGGTCGAGGCCGGCGTCGATGTCGCGCCCCGGCTGCTCGATCAGGCCGTCGGTGTAGAGCATGAGCGCGTCGCCCTTGCGCAGCATCCCCTGGTCGGCCTCGCAGTGCAGGTCGGGCACGACGCCGAGGACGACCCCCTTGGCCGGGGAGACCCGCCACGTGCCGGTGCCCGACTCGAACTTGACCACCGGGGGGTGACCGGCCGAGGTGATGACGTACTCGCCCGTCACGAGGTTGAGGCGCAGATGGACCGCCGTGACGAAGCCCTCGGCCTCGCGCTGGCGGTGCAGGTAGGTGTTGCAGGCGGGCAGGAAGTCGGCGACCGAGCCGAGCAGCCCGCCGAAGGTGCCCGACAGCAGCAGCGCCCGGGTGCCCGCGTCGACGCCCTTGCCCGACACGTCGACCAGAGCGAGGTCCAGCGTGTCGCCCTCGCGCATGGAGACCAGGAAGTCGCCGCCGAAGGAGGAGCCCCCGGCCTGCTTGAGGACCACCTTGGAGCCCCACTCCTTGGGCAGCGGGGGCAGGTCGCTCTGGCTCTTGAGACGGTCGCGCAACTCCAGCAGCATCGCGTCGCCGCGCAGGCCCTGCACGCCGAGCTTGCCCCGGGTGCGGGCCATCAGCGCGGCCAGCACCGCGGTGAAGCCGAAGGTGACCAGCAGGCCGGGACCGATGTGTCCCACCCCGCGCACCACCGCCACGTAGATCAGGGAGATCGTGACCGCGCACAGCAGCTTGGCGAGGCTGTTCAGCCTGAGCTGGAGTCCCGCCACGAGGGTGATCGGGATCATGAGCGCCGGGGAGAACCACTCCATGGACACCCTGGCGGCCAGCCCGCCGATCAGCAGGGTCAGCAGGGTCAGGGTGATGAGCAGGTTTCGGTCGCGCGCCAGGGGGCCGCGCCGCAGGAAGCGCACGACGGGGACGAGAAGGGGGACGCGGACCAGGAACGCGCGGAGCGCCGGAGGGAGCAGCGGCACCGGACGGGAACTCATGATGCGCTCGACTGTATCTGGCTGTCCCCCCTTTGGGCAGCCCACTTGACCAACGCCTTGATCATTAAGCAGGGATATTAGATGGCCGGAGCCGTTTGTCCCCTACTACCGTTTGGAAGATGACTCTCAGCCTACGTCCCATCAGCGAATCCGAATGGTCCGCTTGGATCACCGTGGACGAGGAGGCGTTCGGCGCCGCCATACCGGAACACCGGCAGGAGACCTACAGGCGCAACACCGAGTTCGACCGTACGCTCGGCGTGTTCGACGGCGATCTGCTGGTGGGCACCACCGCCGTGCACAGCTTCAGCATGACCGTGCCCGGCGGGCCGATCCCGGTCGGCGGCGTCACGGCGGTCAGCGTGCTGCCCTCGCACCGCCGCCGGGGCATCCTCACCTCGCTGATGACCCGCCAGCTGTCCGACCTGCGCGAGCGGGGCGAGGCCGTCGCCGCGCTCTACGCGGCCGAGGCCGCGATCTACGGCCGTTACGGCTACGGCAGGGCCGCCGACTGCATGCCCTTCCGGATCCCCACCGCGAGGGCGGCCTTCACCCGGCACGCCCCGGCCGATCCCGCCCTGCGGCTGCGCGTCGTCAGGCCCGCGGAGGCCAGGTCAGCCTTCGAGAAGATCTACGAGTCGGCGTTCGAGGAGCGTCCGGGGCTGTACGCCCGCACGCCCGGCCGCTGGGACACGGTGCTGACCGACCAGGACTCCGACCAGGGCGGCGCCGGTCCGCTGCGCGCCGTGGTCGCCGAGGACGACGGCGGCCCGCGCGGCTACGCGCTCTTCCGGATCAAGGCCGCCTTCGACGACCACGACCTTCCCGCCGGCGAGCTGCGGCTCAAGGAGCTGTTCGGCCTCGACCCCGCCGCCTACGCGCTGCTCTGGCGGCACGTCCTGGACCGCGACCTGGTCTCGCACGTCGTCACCCAGGCCCGGCCCTCGGACGACCCGCTGATCCACCTGCTGGCCGAGCCGCGCGTGCTCCACGCGCTCTGGCAGGACGACCTCTGGATCCGCGTCGTGGACGTCGAGCGGGCCCTTCCGGCCCGCAGCTACAGCGCGCCGGTGGACGTGGTGATCGAGGTCGAGGACACCGTGTGCCCGTGGAACGCGCGCCGCTGGCGGCTGACGGCCGACACCTCCGGCGCCCGCTGCGCGCCCTGCGACGACCCCGCCGACCTGACCATGCCCGTCGCCGTGCTGGGCGCCGCCTACCTGGGCGGGCGACCGCTGGCGGCGCTGCTGGCCGCGGGGGTGGTGCGCGAGTCGCGTGCGGGGGCCCTGCGGGAGCTGTCCACCGCCATGTCGTGGGACCCCGCCCCCTGGGCCGGCCTGGTCTTCTGACGGCCCCGTCCATCGAGAGCCGCACAGGACCGGAGCGGGTTATCGTGGCGGGCATGGCACTGCAGAGCTTGCAGATCAACGCGATCACCGCGATGCGGGCGCGAGACGTCTCACGCCCGTCGCGGGAGCAGCAGGAGGCCGCGGACCGCCGCCCCCTGCGTGACGAGACGCCTCGCAAGGAGCCGGCGCGCAACGGGGCCCGCAAGGAGCCGCCGCGCGGGGAGTCTCCGCCCCGCGACCGCCACCGGTAGGGGGCCGGGGGCTACGGCAGCGGCGGGAGCTGGCCGATGGTCTCGTACGAGTCGAGCTGCGCGATCCTGCGGTTGTGCCGCTCGGCCCCGGAGTAGGAGGTGCCGAGGAAGGTCTCGACGAACCGGATCGCCTCCTCCGGCTCGTGCATCCGCGAGCCGAGGCTGACGACGTTGGCGTTGTTGTGCTCGCGGGCGAGCCTGGCGGTCTCCTCGCTCCAGGCCAGGGCGGCGCGGACCCCGCGCACCTTGTTGGCCGCGATCTGCTCGCCGTTGCCCGAACCGCCGATGACGACGCCCAGGCTGCCCGGGTCACCCACGACGCCCTCGGCCGCGCGCAGCACGAAGGGCGGGTAGTCGTCCTCCGCGTCGTAGACGAAGGGACCGCAGTCCTCGACCTCGTGGCCGTGCTCCTTCAGCCAGGAGACGACGTGGTTCTTGAGCTCATAGCCGGCATGGTCGGCACCGATGTAGACGCGCACCCGCACAGTTTCGCAGGTGTACGCGGGCGGCTCCACCCGGCCCCCGGCTAGAGTAATAGCCGTAATGCTCATGGAACCCTTACAAGAGAGATCCCCCACATGCGTGACATCCGAGTGGTCGGTGACCCTGTCCTGCGCACCCCCGCCGAGCCGATCATCGACTTCGACCGCGACCTGCGGCGCATGATCGACGAGATGTTCGACGTGATGTACGCCGCGCAGGGCGTGGGCCTGGCCGGCCCGCAGATCGGCGTGTCGAAGCGGATCTTCGTCTACGACTGCAGCAACCGCAAGGGCCACGTGATCAACCCCGAGCTGACCGTGGACGACGACACCGAGGTCCTCGACGAGGAGGGCTGCCTGTCCGTCCCCGACCGCGGGACCGGCACCCCCATCTACGCCAGGACGCCCCGGGCCGCGGGGGTCACCGTGAGCGGCCTGGACCGGCTGGGGCGGCCGATCCGGATCAGGGCCCGGGGCATGCTGGCGCGCTGCTTCCAGCACGAGACCGACCACCTCGACGGCAGGCTGTACGTCGACAGGCTGGCCAGGGAGGCCGCGAGGAAGGTCCTGCTCCAGGCCCCCTGACCCCGGAGCCGGACGGCCCCGATCACCGGGTCAGAGCTGGACGGCCTTGATCTCCAGATACTCCTCGAGCCCGAACTCGCCCAGCTCGCGGCCCAGGCCCGACTGCTTGTAGCCGCCGAAGGGCGCCCGCGGGTTGAACCGGCCGCCGTTGACCGACACCTGGCCGGTGCGCAGCCGCCGGGCGACCTCGACCGCGCGCTGCTCGCTGCCCGCCCACACCGCGCCCGCCAGGCCGTACGGCGTGCCGTTGGCGATGGTGACCGCCTCGTCCTCGCCCCTGAGGTAGGGGATGATCGTGAGGACCGGGCCGAAGATCTCCTCCTGCTCGATCACCATCCCCGGCTCCACCCCGGCGAACACCGTGGGCTCGACGTAGAAGCCGCGCGACAGGGGCCGGTCGGTGCCTCCGGCGACCAGCCGGGCGCCTTCCTCCTGGCCCCGGTTGATGTAGCGGACGACCCGGTCACGCTGGGCCGCGGACACGAGCGGGCCGAGCCTGGTCGCCTCGTCGAAGGGGTCGCCGACGACGTACCTGCCCGCGGCCTCGACGGCGAGACGGACCGCCTCGTCGTACCGGTCGCGATGGACGATCATGCGGGTCCATGCCGAACAGGTCTGGCCGGAGTTGACGAAGGCGTTGGCCACCGTCGCCTTGACGGCCGCCCCCAGGTCGGCGTCCGGCAGGACCAGGCTGGCGGACTTGCCGCCGAGTTCCAGGGCCACCCGCTTGATCGACTCGGCCGCGAGCGCGGCCACCCGGCGCCCGGCCCGGGTCGAGCCGGTGAACGACACCATGTCCACCCCGGGATGGGCGGCCAGGGCCTCGCCCACCACCGGGCCGTACCCGCTGACCACGTTGAGGACCCCGGCGGGCAGGCCGACCTCGTCGAAGATCCCGGCGAGCGCGAAGGCCGCCAGCGGCGCCACCTCGCTGGGCTTCAGCACCACCGTGCAGCCCGCGGCGAGCGCGGCGCCCACCTTGCAGACGACCTGGTGGAGCGGGTAGTTCCAGGGGGTGATGGCGGCGACCACCCCGACCGGCTCCCTGAAGACGCGGGAGTTGCCGACCTGCCCGCCCTCGAAGTCGTAGGTCTCGGCCAGCTGGGCGTAGGAGGCCAGCACCCCGGCCGGCATCAGCGTCTGCACCCTCATCGCCAGGCCGTACGGGGCGCCCATGTCCGTGGAGATGATCCTGGCTATCTGGTCGGAGCGTTCTCGTATCAGGTCCGCGGCCGCGGCGAGGATCCTGCCCCGCTCGGCGGGGGCCGTCGCCGACCAGGAGGGGAAGGCCGCGCGCGCGGCGGCCACGGCGGCGTCGACGTCGGCGGGCGACCCCGCGGGGACCCGGTCGATCAGCTCCTCGGTCGCGGGATTGATCACGTCGATGCTCTCGGCCGACGCGGACGACTGCCAGGCTCCGTTCAGATAAAGGTGGCGCATCCCCTCATCCTTGCGTGCGTGCCGTCGTTGCGCGAGGGCGAGCCGGGCGCGGCTCCCGTACGACGGTGATCGTTGTACGGGAGCACAGCGGGGCCACGCGGGCGGGTGGGGCGGGACCGGACCCGCCGTCCGCTCCCGGGCCGGCCCCGGCCGCGGTCGCGCGCGGCGGACGGGAACGGCGGCGGGAGGACACGGATCAGTCGAAGATCGGCTGGCGGGTCCTGGAGCGCTTGAGCTCGAAGAACCCGTCGGTGCCCGCCACCAGGCGCACGCCGTCCCAGAGCTTGCCGGCCTCCTCGCCCTTGGGGGCGGGCGAGATGACCGGGCCGAAGAAGGCGACGTCCCCGATGGAGATCACCGGGGTGCCGACCTCCTGGCCGACCCGGTCGATGCCGTCGTTGTGCGAGGCGCGCACCGCTTCGTCGAACTCCGTCGAGTCCATCGCGTCGGCGAACGCGCGGTCCAGCCCGGCGGCCTCCAGGGCCTCCTGGACGGTCTCGCGGAGCGTGTCGAGCTCCTTGAGCCTGCCCTGGTTGTGGAAACGGGTGCCAAGCTCGGTGTAGAGGCGGCCGACCGTCTCGGAGTCGTACTTCTCCTGCACGGCCGCGACCACCCGGACCGGCCCGATGGCCTCGGCGATCATCTCGCGGTAGGCGTCGGGGACGTCCTTGTCCTCGTTCAGCACGTTGAGGCTCATGATGTGCCAGCGCGGCTCGATCGACCGCACCTTCTCCACCTCCAGCAACCAGCGAGAGGTCATCCACGCGAACGGGCAGAAGGGGTCGAACCAGAGATCCACAGGGGTGCGCTCAGTCATTTTCTCCGGCTTCCTGGTCGTGAGGCTTGTTCGGTAGCGACAACCCGGACGACGGAGTCCCCTATTCCACAGGCTTATTAATACCTTGACATGCCTCTTTATTCTCAAATCCGGGTATCGGTCTGCAGGCTGACGCGAAGCGGCGGTCCGCGCCCTTACGTGGCAGGATTCAGTCACCCCTTAGCAATGGAGCGGGGGAAGTTGTGAAGAGGGAGCGGTAGTGGCAGGCAATCTGACCCGTGACGAGGCGCGCGAGCGCGCACGGCTGCTCAGCGTGCAGTCCTATGCGGTGGAGCTCGACCTGACCGAGGGTGAGGAGCGCTTCGAGAGCGTCACCACGGTCCGCTTCACCAGCACCCGGCCGGGTGCGGAGACGTTCGTCGATCTGGCCGGCGCCAAGGTGCGCAAGGCCGTCCTCAACGGCGTCGAACTGGACGTGAGCGGCTACGACCCGGAGACCGGGCGGCTGCCGCTGCCGGGCCTGGCCGAGACCAACGAGCTGCGGGTGGACGCCGACTGCTCCTACAGCCGCACCGGCGAGGGCCTGCACCGCTTCGTCGATCCGGTCGACAAGAGCGTCTACCTGCACAGCCAGTTCGAGACGGCCGACGCGCACCGGATGTACGCGTGCTTCGACCAGCCCGACCTCAAGGCCTCCTTCGAGCTGACCGTGCTCGCGCCCTCCCACTGGGAGGTCATCTCCAACGCGGCGCCCGACGCCTCCGAGGAGCTGGAAGAGCACCGGGGCAGGCACGGGGCCCTCCAGGCGGCCAGGCGCTGGCACTTCCCGCCCTCCCCGGTGATGTCGACCTACATCACCGCGCTGTGCGCCGGGCCGTACCACAAGGTGACCTCCGAGCACGACGGCATCCCGCTGGGCCTGTACTGCCGGGCCTCGCTGGCCGAGCACCTCGACGCCGACAACCTCTTCGAGGTGACCAGGCAGGGCTTCGACTTCTTCCACCAGATCTTCGGCGTCCGCTACCCGTTCGGGAAGTACGACCAGCTCTTCGTGCCCGAGTTCAACGCCGGGGCGATGGAGAACGCGGGCTGCGTGACCTTCCTGGAGGACTACGTCTTCCGCTCGCGCGTCACGGACGCGGTGATCGAGCGCCGCGCCGAGACGATCCTGCACGAGATGGCGCACATGTGGTTCGGCGACCTGGTCACCATGCGCTGGTGGGACGACCTGTGGCTGAACGAGTCGTTCGCCACCTACGCCTCGGTGCTCTGCCAGGCCGAGGCCACCCGCTGGGGCCAGGGCGCCTGGACGACCTTCGCCAACGTCGAGAAGGCCTGGGCCTACCGCCAGGACCAGCTGCCCTCCACCCACCCGATCGCCGCCGACATCGTCGACATGCACGCGGTCGAGGTCAACTTCGACGGGATCACCTACGCCAAGGGCGCCTCGGTCCTCAAGCAGCTCGTCGCCTACGTGGGGCTGGACAACTTCCTGGCCGGGGTCCGCGACTACTTCAACGAGCACGCCTGGGGCAACACCACGCTCGCGGACCTGCTCGGCGCGCTGGAGCGCACCTCGGGGCGCGACCTGTCCTCCTGGTCGAAGGAGTGGCTGGAGACCTCCTGGGTCAACACGCTGCGCCCGTCGTTCACCGTCGACCCCGAGGGCCGTTTCCTGGAGTTCGACGTGCTCCAGGAGGCCCCGGCCGACTACCCGACGCTGCGCTCGCACCGCGTCGCCATCGGCCTGTACTCCCTGCGGGACGGCGAGCTGGTCCGCGTCAAGCGGGTCGAGCTGGACGTCGTCGGCGCGCGCACCCCGGTGGCCGAGCTGGTCGGCGAGGTCCAGCCGGACCTGGTCCTGATCAACGACGACGACCTGACGTACGCCAAGGTCAGGCTCGACGAGCGGTCGCTGCGGACCGTCACCGAGGGCGGCATCGCCAGGTTCACCGAGTCCCTGCCCCGCGCGCTGTGCTGGTCGGCCGCCTGGGACATGACCCGTGACGCCGAGATGACCACCCGCGACTACCTCACCCTGGTCGTCTCCAACATCGAGTCGGTCGCGGACATCACGGTCGCCCAGACCGTGCTCCGCCAGGCCCGGCTGGCCGTCCAGCAGTACGCCGACCCCGCCTGGCGCCCCCAGGGCCTGGCCCGGCTGGCCTCCGCGCTGCGCGGCCTGGTCGGCGCCGCCGAGCCCGGCTCCGACCACCAGCTCGCCTACCTGAACGCGCTGTCGGCCGTGGCCACCTCCACCGAGGACCTGGCGTTCCTGAAGGGGCTGCTGGACGGCGAGACGGTCCTTGCGGGCCTCACCGTCGACGCCGACCTGCGCTGGACGCTGACCGGGGCCCTGGTCTCCGGCGGCCTGCTCGGCGAGGAGGACATCGCCCAGGAGCTGCTGCGCGACGCCACCGCGACGGGCGAGCGCTCGGCCGCCCTCTGCCGCGCCGGGATCCCCACGGTCCAGGGCAAGGCGAACGCCTGGGCCGCGATGACCGAGGGCAAGCTGAGCGGCGCGCTGCTCCGCTCGACGATCGCCGGTTTCATGGACCCGCGCCACCCGGAGCTGCTGGAGCCGTACGGGGCGAGGTACTTCGAGGAGATCAGCGAGATCTGGGCGTCCTGGAGCTCTGACAGCGCCCAGAACTTCGCGAACGGCTGCTACCCGGCGCTGAACATCTCCCCGGAGACGGTCGCCAAGACCCAGGACCTCATCTCGTCCACCCAGCCGCCGCACGCCCTCAAGCGCCTGCTGCTCGAAGGCGCCGACAGCATCGCCCGCGCCCTGCGCAACCAGGCCAGGGACGCCTCGGCGTCCTGAGCCCGGCTCGCCCCGCGAAGCCGCCCCCGGCGATCAGGCCGGGCCGGTTTCGCGGGGTGCCCCCGGGCGAAGCCTTGAGTGGTTTCCGGCAAACACTGGTAGAAATAGTCGTCAAGCGTGGGAAGCACCTCACGTGTTGTCTTTGCATAGACAACAGTTCTGTCGTTCATGGGTCGTGAGAGGGTAATCACGTGGAAACGGCACGTGACCTGCTCGTCTCCCTGGCTCGCAGATACGCCTTCGGTGACGTCGGGGCCCTGGCCTCGGGCGTCGTGGAGGACGCGGGCAACATCGAGGCGGCCTGCGAGTTCGGCCAGCGGCTGATGTCGCTCGACGCGGAGGACTTCGCCGCCGAGGCGCGGGCCGTGCCGAGCGACCTGCGGCGGCGGGCCCGGGCCTGCACGATGCCGCAGACGCCCCGCGAGCAGCCTCGCGGCGCGCTGGAGTCGCTGCGGCCCGCGTACGGGCTGCTGCTGGAGGTCATCGCGGTCAGGTGGCACCGGCGCGAGCTGAGCCCCATGGTCGCCGCCGTCCACATCGCCAGCGAGTATCTCCCGCTGCTCGCCTTCGAACCGGTGCTCGGCAGCGCCGGGGACCCGGCGCGCTGGCCGGAGGGCCTCACCGCGCCGGGCAGCAGGTTCGGGGTGATCGGCGACCGCGACTGCGACCACACGCGGGCCGAGCAGTCGGCCGTGAACCGGACCCTGCGGGTGGCCGGGGAGCCGGCCGAGGGGTGGCGCGCCTACTTCGACCGCCAGCACAGCCAGGTGGCCGGGGCGCTGGCCACCTGTGTCGCCGACTGCCGCAACCCCTGCACCGCGATGGACTGGGTGGAGCCGGAGCGCCGCGAGGACCTCGCGCTGCGCTCCCGGGTGGCCCTGGCCTTCGCCGAGACCCCGCTGGTGCGGTTGCGCCACGCGGCCCCGGTGGGCCACGGGTTCGGCGTGCCCTCTCCCGAGGAGGTCACCGAGGCGTGGGAGCGCAGCCGGACCGTGCTGGCCAAGAACGGCGTGGGCGGCGAGGCGTCCGACGACGACGGCTTCCCGCTGCCGGGGCTGCCCTCCCTGTTCTCCGCCGTCGCGGGCGCCCAGGTGACGCCCTCGACGCTGCTGGCGGACATCAGCACGTACCTGGTGAAGCTTCTCCAGCCCTGAGCCCCCGGCTCGGGGCGGCTCAGAGCGAGCGGTCGATGAGCACCGACAGCCCGCAGCAGACCACGGAGAACGTCATGAGCAGGACGCTCCGGCGGATGTAGCGCTGTTTGGCGTCCCCGACGGAGTTGAGTCTCCTGATCTCCAGGACGGCCAGGTCGACCCTGGCCTCGGCGTCGCGGCCGGCCGCGCCGGGTTCCGGCCGGTACCCCAGGCGGGGGTCCGGCGCCGGCGGGGTGTCGTCGGCGAACCCCCCGGGGTAGAAGCGGCGCCGCTCCAGCGCCCTGCCCGCGAGCCCGGCGGTACGGCGGTAGAGGGCCGCGGCGAGGACGAGGAGCCCCATCAGCCAGAAGAACATGCTCGTCCACCAGAGCCACTCGGCCCTGCTGGACAGCCGGCCGGGGCTCCAGTGGCCGTTCAGCAGCCCGACGACCGCGGCGACGGCGGCGGCCCCCGTCGTGAACAGCAGGATGGCCGCCGTCTCGTTCTCCTTGCGGACCCTCCCGCGGGCGTCCGCGAGCGTCGCCTGGACGTAGTCGAGGATCTTGACGGGCTCCCGCTCCGCCGCGCACCTCCCGCGAGAGCGACCCGGCAGCGCGTCCCACATGATCCTCAGCACGAGCCGATTATCCTGGTAAATCATCTTCTTTCCGCACGAGCGGATCGCCCTGAAGATCATTGAACCGGCGGGATCGCGGCGTCACCCGTGCCGCGACGCCTGGTCCGCGAGCATCAGGACCCCGGTGACCAGCCCTCCCACCAGGTCGCCCAGGCCCAGCACCGCGGCCATCGACGTCGCGGCCACCCGGCACTCGGCGTCGGGCAGCGACCGCCTGGCCAGCGGACCCGTGACGATCTCCAGCCCCCTCCCCCGCTGGTCCACGAAGACGAGCACACCCCTGTCGGCGTCGGCGCCCAGCCCGGCGTGCAGCCGCTCGGAGAAGTGGCGGCGCGGCCCGATCGCCGGCCCGAGGTAGGCGGCGAAGCGCAGTCCCGTACTCCGTTCCGCGGCGCGCAGGGCACCGCGGACGTCGTCCCCCTGTGTCGAGGTCAGAGTGAGCATCTGCGCCACCTCACCTTCACCGGTCCGGTGATCCACCGGCCGGCCGGTTCACCAGGCCGCCGACGCCCCGCCGACATGCCGTCCGGGCTCGGAGGTCTCCGCCAGCGCGACCCAGTCGACCTCCGGCGCCGGAGGCCCGGTGGGTCGCCGCTCGGTCAGCACGAGAACCGCGTCGGTGATCCCCCGCTCGCTGCCGGACGGGCCTCCCAGCCAGACCGCACCCGCCGAGGTGCCTCTCGCGGCCCTGTCTCGCATCCTGCCCGGCATCGTCACGAGCAGGGCGATGAGCAGGAACAGGCCGCCTGAGACTCCGACGAGGAAGCCGAAGACCTCGATCGCGCTGTCCACACCTCAAAAGTAACCCGGCGCCGATCTCCCGTCGAGAGCTACCAGACGGTCGGCCTGCGCTCGCCCCAGAAACCCCCTACTGCGGCCTCGACCTGCGACGACACGGAGATCAGCGTGCCCTCGTCACCGAACCTCCCGGCCAGCATCACCCCGATCGGCAGGCCCTCGGCGCTCCAGTGCAGCGGGAGGTTGACCGCGGGCTGGCCGCTGACGTTGTAGACGGCGGGGAAGGCGGCGAACCTCTTCATCCGCTCGAAGGTCTCCTCGGGGTCGTCGACGTCCTCGAACCAGCCCACCGGCCGGGGCCGCTGCGTCAGGGTCGGGGTGAGCACGGCGTCGTACGGGTCGGTCGCCCGCAGGCCCGTCCGGGTGGCGAGCTGCAGCGCCGACTGGGCCTGCAGGAAGTCGGGGGCGGGCGTGGCGAAGCCGCGCTCGCGCAGCCAGGCGGTCAGCGGCCTGAGCCTGTCCTGCCTGGTCAGGTCGACCGGGTGCATGCAGGAGAAGGCGTACCAGAGCGTCACGAAGCGCGGCACCAGCTCGGGCCCGAACGGCGGGGCGATGTCGACCACCTCGTGCCCGAGCGCCGCCAGCTCCGCCGAGGCGTGCTCGTAGGCGGCGAGCACCTCGGGGTCCAGCACGGCGCCGGGGACCAGCGGCTCGGCGTAGCGGGCGATCCGCAGGCGCCCGGGGTCGCGGCCCGCGTACGCCCCGAAGGAGCCGAGCTCGGGCGGCGGCGCGTGGTAGAGATCACCGGGGTTGTGGTGGGCCATCACGTCGAGCAGCGCGGCGGCGTCGGCGACGGTCCTGGTGATCGGGCCGTTGGTCGACATGCCCGCCAGGTCGGGGACGATCGGCGCGAAGCTGATCCTGCCCCGGGAGGGCTTGATCCCGAACAGCCCGCAGGCCGAGGCGGGGATGCGGATCGACCCGGCGCCGTCGCTGCCCTGCGCGGCGGGGGCCAGGCCCGCGGCCACCGCCGCCGCCGCGCCGCCGCTGGACCCTCCCGCCGACCGGGAGAGGTCCCACGGGGTACGGCTGGGCGGGGAGACGGAGGTCTCGGTGTAGCACGGCAGCCCGAACTCCGGGGTCGCCGTCTTGCCGAGCATGATCGTCCCGGCGTCCCTGAGGCGCTCGACCAGGCTGTCGTCCACCGGCGCGACGAAGTCCTCGTAGGTGGCCGAGCCGAAGCGGATCGGCACGCCCTTGACGAGGTTGAGGTCCTTGATCGGGATCGGCACCCCGGCCAGGGCCGAGAAGTCCTCCCCCGCGAGCACCCGGGCCTCGACCTTGTGGGCCTGCTCCAGGGCGAGCTCGGGGGTCACCGTCACGTAGGCGCCGACCTCGGGGTCCAGGCGGGCGATCCGGTCGAGGTAGTGCTCGGTGATCTCTACGGGTGAGATCTCCCTGCGCCGCACGGCCGCCGCCTGCTCCAGGGCACTAAGATCGTGAATGTGGGTCACGCCCCGCAGATTAGGCGCAGCGGCCAGGGTTATCCATGGCAAAAAGCCCTAAGGTACCCGGTTCATAGCAGTGCCAAGCGGGTGACGGCGGTCACAAAAGTATGAGATACGCAATACTAGGCACCCCCGAGGACGTCAGCTACCGTGAGTTACGTGGATTCCGGTCAGGTACCAGAAGACGGTAACAATGCGTCACCGATTTGGGTCAGTGACCGACAGGCCGAAGATCGGCCGACGTCTCGACCCGCCGCGCCAGCGTCTACGTACGCACCCGTCGAGCGCGCCTCGCTGCGCAGCCTGCTCGACAACCCGAAGTACCGCCACCTGCGCCGACGTGTGATCATCTCGGTCGGCGTGGGCGTGCTCGCGGGCGTCCTGCTGGCCAGCTGGCCGCTGGGCTTCACCGCCGCCGTGGTGGCCGCGATCGTCGACACGGTGCTTCGCGCCCGTTCCAACTCGTCGGTGCCCGCCTGGCGGCGCGCCTCGGTCGCGGAGCGGCGCACGGAGATGCAGCTGAAACGGCTGGAGCGCGGCGGTTACCGCACCCTGCACGCCCGCGCGATCCCCGGCAGCGAGGCCCAGATCGACCATCTGGTCGTGGGTCCCACCGGCGTCTACGCGGTCGACTCCGAGAAGTGGGACAAGCGCCTGCCGGTCCGCGTCCAGTCGCACCGCAAGCTGTTCCACGGGCCGTTCAACCAGAAGCCGCGCCTCGACGAGGCCCGCTGGGAGGCCTCCCAGGCCGGAGAGCTGATCGGCGCCGAGCTGGGCCGCGAGGTCACGATCGTGCCCTCTCTGGCGATCTACGGCCCGGCCATTCCCTGGAAGGTCCTCAACGTCCGCGAGGTCGACGTGTTCGACGGCAGTCGTGTCCGTAAATGGATCACCAAGCGGGAACGCTCACTCACCGACGCCGAGATCGACAGGATCTTCGAGGCCGCCGAGCAGGTCCTGCCCGCCCGTTACCCGGAGAACTGATTCCGGCCGTCCCGCGAGCCGGTTTTCGCACGACCGAGTCTTTCCCCGTCGGGACCGACGGGAGTTCGCCCCGCCACGGCGCCCCGGCCCGGCGACTCCCGTCTTCCCCTCCCGCCCTCCCCTTGCCGTCCTCCCGCGCAGGCGGCCGGTGCCCGGTCCCTCCGGGGCGGGCGCCGAGTGCCCGGCCTCCGCCGCGCGGGCGGTGGAGGCCCCGGTCCCGGCCGGTCGGGCGTCGCTCGCCCCGGGTTCGCCGGGCGTGGAGACCTTCGGTAGTGTCGGGGAACACCCTGGGCCCGTATCGGGCCCGCCGGCCGCCGCCCCGGTGCCCACCCCGTGCCCCGTCGGCGTCCCGGAACCGTCCCGGACACCAGCGCGGCGCCTCGCCGCCCCCGGCCCCCGTCCCGTACGTCGGCCATGCTCGCCAGGCGTTCGCGGAATACGTCGTTCACGGAATCCGCTGTTCACGGAACATGTGGTCACGGGCCGGACGTCTCGCGGCGTGGACAGGCGTCTCACGCACCGGGCGGTAGCCGTACCATTCGTAGACACGGTTTCGATGATGGGAGAAGCCTCATGCCCGCCCTCAGGTCTCGTACGGTCACTCACGGCAGGAACATGGCCGGGGCCCGGGCCCTGCTCCGGGCGACGGGTGTAGCGGGTGAGGACTTCGGCAAGCCGATCATCGCCGTCGCCAACAGCTTCACCCAGTTCGTTCCCGGGCACGTCCACCTCCGCGAGGTCGGCGACGTCGTCGCCGGCGCGATCCGCGAGGCGGGCGCCATCCCGCGCGAGTTCAACACGATCGCCGTCGACGACGGCATCGCGATGGGCCACGGCGGCATGCTCTACTCGCTGCCCAGTCGGGAGCTGATCGCGGACGCGGTCGAGTACATGGTCAACGCGCACTGCGCCGACGCGCTGATCTGCATCTCCAACTGCGACAAGATCACCCCGGGCATGCTGCTCGCCGCCTTCAGGCTCAACATCCCCACGGTCTTCGTCTCCGGCGGGCCGATGGAGGCGGGCAAGACCCCCAACGGCAAGCTCGACCTGATCGACCCGATGATCGCCGCCGCCGACGACGCCGTCTCCGACGCCGAGCTGCTGGAGATGGAGGAGAACGCCTGCCCGACCTGCGGTTCGTGCAGCGGGATGTTCACCGCCAACTCGATGAACTGCCTCGCCGAGGCCATCGGCCTCGCGCTGCCGGGCAACGGCACGATCCTCGCCACCCACAAGGCGCGCAGGAAGCTGTTCGAGGACGCCGGGCGCCAGCTGGTGGAGATCACCAAGCGCCACTACGAGCAGGACGACGAGACGGTCCTGCCGCGCGCCATCGCGACCAAGGACGCGTTCGAGAACGCCATGGCGCTGGACGTGGCGATGGGCGGCTCGACCAACACGATCCTGCACATCCTGGCCGCGGCCCGCGAGGCCCAGGTCGACTTCGGGCTGAAGGAGATCAACGAGATCTCGCTGCGGGTGCCCTGCCTGTGCAAGGTCGCCCCCGCCACGGCCAAGTACCACGTCGAGGACGTCCACCGCGCGGGCGGCATCCCGGCGATCCTCGGCGAGCTCGACCGGGCGGGCCTGCTCCACCGCGACGCGTACACCGTCAACGGCGGCACCCTGGGCGACTACCTCGACGGCTGGGACCCCCAGTCGCCCGAGGTGCTGCCCGAGGCGCTGGAGCTGTGGCACGCGGCCCCCGGCAACGCCCGCACGATCAAGCCCTTCTCCCAGGGCGCCCGCTGGCAGGAGCTGGACCTCGACCGCGCCGAGGGCTGCGTGCGCGACGCCGAGCACGCCTACACCCGCGACGGCGGCCTGGCCGTCCTGTACGGCAACATCGCCACCGAGGGCTGCATCGTCAAGACCGCCGGGGTCGACGAGTCGATCTGGAAATTCGAGGGCCCGGCCGTGGTCTTCGAGTCGCAGGACGACGCGGTCGAGGGCATCCTCAACAACAAGGTCAAGGCCGGTGACGTCGTGGTGATCCGCTACGAGGGGCCGAAGGGCGGGCCCGGCATGCAGGAGATGCTCTACCCCACCTCGTTCCTCAAGGGCAAGGGGCTGGGCAAGGCCTGCGCGCTGGTCACCGACGGCCGCTTCTCCGGCGGCACGAGCGGGCTGTCCATCGGCCACGCCTCCCCCGAGGCGGCCGAGGGCGGCACCATCGCCCTCGTCGAGGACGGCGACCTCGTCGCCATCGACATCCCCGGCCGTTCGATCGAGCTGAAGGTCGCCGAGGAGGAGCTGGCCGCCCGCCGCGAGAGGCTCCTGGCCGACCTGGGCGGCTACCGGCCGCGCGACCGCCAGCGCCAGGTGAGCGCCGCGCTCCAGGCGTACGCCGCGCTCACGACCTCCGCCTCGACCGGCGCCTCGCGCGACCTGTCACAGCTGTCCCGCTGACCTGGGCTTCCTGTCGGGTAGAGATGCCTTACCCGACAGGAAGTTCGAAAAAATGTCGGTGCTCGGACGTATTATCAGGGTATGGCTGATGTCATGAAGCTCACCGCCCCGCTGACGACCGCCGAGATCGCCGCCCTCGCCCTGTCGATGGCGCATCTGGGGTCGGGTCCGCAGGCCAACGCCGCCCGCAGCGGCCTGCGCCACGCCTTCGAGCAGATGGAGCTCGACGACGACATCGTCGCCACCACCCTGGCGACCCTCACCGAGCCGATGTCCGCCCCGACCGCCGACCGCGCCCGGACGATCGCCAACGCGATCACCTCGGGCCTTGTCATCCGCCTCCACTACCAGGACGTCTCCGGGCGGGTCACCGTCCGCGACGTCGACCCGGTGACCTGCATGGTCCACCGCGAATACTGGTATCTCGTCGGGATGTGCCGCCTGCGCGGCGCGATCCGGGCGTTCAGGTTCGACCGGATCATCGCCACCGAGCCCACCTTCGTGCCGGCCCGCCCGCACCGGGCCGAGGCGTTCCTGCCCTTCCAGGGCAAGCGCGCCGCCTAGCCGGTCACCCCCGCCGGTCTCGCGAGCCGGCGGGGCTCATCCGATCCGTCACCCGGTGGTGCGCGCCGATCCGGGTGACGGACACCGCGGAGGAGCTCCTGCCGCGGCTGACGACGGTGCCTAGCCGCAGCATCCGCCGCCGCAGCACCCGCCGCCACCGCCGGAGGGCTGGGGAGCGGCCGAGGAGCCCGTGGAGCCGCCGGTCACGGCGACCGTGGAGAGCAGTTTGACGGTGTCGTCGTGGCCGTCGGGGCAGAGCGCCGGATCGCCGGAG
The DNA here is from genome assembly GCF_059358815.1 of Streptosporangium nanhuense. Taxonomy (NCBI): domain Bacteria; kingdom Bacillati; phylum Actinomycetota; class Actinomycetes; order Streptosporangiales; family Streptosporangiaceae; genus Streptosporangium; species Streptosporangium nanhuense. The sequence continues at coordinate 297,783 of NZ_JCADBG010000006.1, read as the reverse complement.
CGGGCCATCGGGCGGGAGATCTCGAAGGTGGACCCGCAGGCGCGGCAGCGGAAGTCGTATCGGGGCATGCCCCCAAGGTTACCCAGGTTGCCCGGACCGATCACGCGAAGGTGATGGAGACGTAGTCGCTCACCGGCCGATAGCCGATCGCCTGATAGATCGAGTTGGCCGTGGGGTTGGACAGGTCGGTGAAGAGCAGCACCTCGGCGGCGCCCTCGGCACTCACCTTGGCGCTCGTCGCGTGCGAGACCGCGGTGCCGTAGCCCCTCCCACGAGACTCCGGGGCCGTGTAGACCGGGCCGATCCGGGACATACCGCCGATGGGCACGGAGGCCCCGGCGAACGCGACGGGCCGACCGCCCGCCTCCCACACGACGAGCTCGCGCCTGGCGATCCGGCTGGCCACCAGCGGGGTCAGGTCGACGGGCGCGACGCCTTCGGCCTCGGCCTGGAACTCCTCGCCCCACCGGACCAGGAGGTCGAGATCGGCGGCCTCGGCGACGCGGGAGGCCCCGTCCGCCGGGGGTCGAGGGGAGACGAGCGCGTCGAGCCGGTAGAGGCGCTCGGCGCGGCGCCCCGCCTCGGGCCGCCACCAGGAGGCGGCGAACACCTCGGCCAGCGGGAGCGGCCCGCTCACCCCGGAGATCGCCCTCTCCGTCTCGATCAGACGGGCGGCGAGCTCCGGCACGACGTCGGCGGGGATCGCGGGGAGCAGGAGGAAGTGAGGAGGCGTCTGGATGGCCGCCGCCACGACCTGGCCGTCGCGCTCCAGCCGCCCCAGCAGCGCGTTGTCACCCCACAGGCCGTTGCGTATGGCGCGCAGGACCGTGAGGGGGACGGTGTTGCGAACCGGATCCCGCAGCAGCCACGGCTCCGCCACACCCGTGTACGCCTCGACATCGGAGGTGAAGATCCATGTCATGAGGCGATTGTGCCGACCGGGGATCTTCCGCGCCAGCCGATGCGACCCGGCGCGCGGACGCGAGAGCGCCGACGCGTTCACGAGGTGTGACCCGGCAGGTGGGCATGACAGGACCGCCGTGTTCCCAGGGTGCGAGCCGGCACGCGGACCTGGCAGGGCCGCCGCGTTCCAGAGGTGCGGCCCGGCGCACGGACATGGCGGGGCCGCCGCGTTCCCGAAGGTGGCCGCGGCGGCCCCGTCATCGGATCCCGGTCCTCAGGCCGCGCTCTCCGCGAGGTAGGGCGCCCACTGGGGGTCGCCGACGATGTGCGCGCCGATCAACCGCCAGTGGACGCCGCGTGGCACCACCGGGGCGACGTTGAGCGTCCACCCCAGCTCCTCCAGCATGCGGTCGGCCTTGCGGTGGTTGCACGTCGTGCACGACGCGACGCAGTTCTCCCAGGTGTGGGGGCCGCCTCGCGAGCGCGGGATGACATGGTCGATGGTCTCGGCCCGCTGGCCGCAGTAGGCGCACCGGTAGTCGTCCCGGCGCATCAGCGCGGTTCTCGTCAGCGGGATCCGCGACCGGTACGGGATCCGAACATATCTTCGAAGCCTGATCACCGAGGGGACGTCGAGCGTGCGGCTCGCCGAGCGGAACACGGCGCCCCGCCCGTCACGGTGCACGACGTCCGCCTTCTCCCTGAGCACGAGCACGACGGCCCGGTGCAGGGAGAGCGTGGTCAGGGGTTCGTAGGTGGCGTTCAAGAGCAGGACCTGGCGCATCAGCGGGCCTCTCCCGCCGCACGACGCGTCAATCGAGGGGGCACGCCGATGCGTGCCCCGGCTGGCGGCCCCTCCTGGGGCCCGGGCGCTTCCGTCACGAGGACCTCCGCCGGACGGCCCAGCGGATGCTCACCACGGCACCGTCCTTCACCAAGTTTGGCTGCTGCAACGTGGTTCTCGCCACCCATAAATGACTGGAGAGACACCTGATACGTTTTATGCCCGCATTACCAGTTTTTAACTCCTCCCGCCGCAGATCAGATACGCCGCCCGCGCAATGGCCACGTCCCGCGGCCCGGAGGTCGTAGGGTTCCAGCCATGACGCGACAGCCGTATCCTCCAGCCAGCCGCCTTGAGCTCGTCGAGGAGCTCCACGGTGTCCCTGTTCCCGACCCCTACCGCTGGCTCGAGGACCCGGACGACCCGGCGACGAAGGACTGGCTGGTGGGGCAGGAGAGACTGCTGGAGACCGGGCTGGACGCCCTTCCGAGCCGTGAGGGCTTCAAGGCCCGGATCGCGGAGCTGCTCGGCTCTGGGTCGATCGGCGCGCCGACCTGGCGCGGCGAGCGGCGGTTCTTCATGCGGCGGACCCCCGGGCAGGAGCACGCCGTCCTCTACACCGTCGACCCCGACGGCACCGAGCGGGCGCTGCTCGACCCGATGACGCTCGACCCGACCGGGTTGACCACCCTCGACTCCTGGCAGCCCGACAAGGAGGGCCGCCTGCTCGCCTACCAGGTCTCGGTGGGCGGCGACGAGGAGTCGAGCCTCTACCTCATGGACGTCGCGTACGGCGACCGGATCGAGGGGCCGATCGACCGCTGCCGCTACTCCCCCGTGGCGTGGCTGCCCGGCGGCGAGGCCTTCTACTACGTGCGCAGGCTGCCCGCCACCGAGGTGCCCGAGGGTGAGGAGCAGTACCACCGCCGGGTCTACCTGCACAAGGTCGGCACCTCCACCGAAGAAGACATCCTGATCTTCGGTGACGGGCTGGAGAAGACCAACTACTACGGCGTGGCGGTCTCCTTCGACGGCCGCTGGCTGCAGATCTCCGCTTCCAGGGGGACCGCGCCGCGCAACGACCTGTGGGTGGCCGACCTGCGGGCGTCCTCCCCCGCCTCGCCCGAACTGGTCGTCGTCCAGGAGGGCGTCGACGCCCAGAGCGCCCTGCACTTCGGCCGCGACGGCCGCCTGTACGTCTTCACCGACCGGGAGGCCCCGCGTGCCCGCGTCTGCGTGACCGACCCGGCCGACCCCCGCTTCGAGAACTGGCGCGACCTGATCCCGCAGGACCCCGAGGCCGTGCTGACGGACTTCGCGATCCTCGACGGCCTCGACCGGCCGGTCATGCTCGTCGGCTGGACCCGCCACGCGATCAGCGAGATCTCGGTCCACGAGCTGGTCACCGGCGAGCGCGTCGGCGAGGTGCCGACCCCGGGGCTGGGCACCATCGGCGGCATCAGCGAGCGTCCCGAGGGCGGCCACGAGGCCTGGTTCGGCTACACCGACAACACCACGCCGCCGAGCATCCAGCGCTACGACGCCCGCACCGGCGAGACGACGCTCTGGGCGGCCTCCCCCGGGGCCGTCGAGGTGCCCGCCGTCAGCACCGAGCAGGTGACCTACCGCTCGGCCGACGGCAGCGAGGTCCACATGCTGGTGATCTCCCTTCCCGGCGCCGAGGGCCCGCGCCCCACCGTCCTGTACGGCTACGGCGGCTTCGGCATCTCGATGACCCCCGGCTACTCCGCGTCCGTCCTGAGCTGGGTCGAGGCGGGCGGCACGTACGCCATCGCCCAGCTGCGCGGCGGCGGGGAGCAGGGCGAGGAGTGGCACCGGGCCGGGATGCTCTCCCACAAGCAGAACGTCTTCGACGACCTGCACGCGGCGGCCGAGCACCTGATCGCCACCGGCGTGACCACGTCCGCGCAGCTGGCCATCTCCGGCGGCTCCAACGGCGGCCTGCTGGTCGGCGCGGCCCTGACCCAGCGCCCCGAGCTGTACGCCGCGGTGGTCTGCTCGGCACCGCTGCTCGACATGATCCGCTACGAGCTGTTCGGCCTGGGCGCGACGTGGAACGTCGAGTACGGCTCCGCCGAGAAGCCCGACGAGTTCGCCTGGCTGTACGCCTACTCCCCCTACCACCACGTGCGGGAGGGCGTGTCCTACCCGGCGACGCTGTTCACCGTCTTCCAGTCCGACACCCGGGTGCATCCGCTGCACGCCTGGAAGATGTGCGCCGCCCTGCAGCACGCCCAGGCCTCGGACCGGCCGATCCTGCTCCGCAACGAGGCGGAGGCCGGTCACGGGGCCCGCGCGGTGAGCAAGACCGTCGAGCTGGCCGCCGACCAGCTCGCCTTCCTCGCCCACCACACCGGGCTGACCTCCTGAGGGGACGGGGAGGCCCGGCTTGAGCTCGGGAGGGGCCCAGAAGGCGGGCGTCGAGGCGGGTCGACGGGGAGCGCGGCGTCCGGGGAAAGCGCGGATCCGGGGAAGCGGGCGCGCCTAAGAGAAGCGGGCGCGTCCAGGGATCCGGGCGCGTCCGGAGGTCCGCGTGTGCCCGAGAGGCCACGCGCGTCCAGGGGTCTGTGTGCGTCCGGGAGACCGAGTACGTCCAGGGATCCGCGTGCGTCCGAGGGGTCTTGTGCATCCGGGAGGCCGGGTGCGTCCGGGAATCCCGGTGCGCCCCTCGACGGCCGTGACGGCCGTGACGGCCGTACTGTCGGTGGCGGCGGCTAGGGTCGGGGCGTGGACGACACGGCGGTGGCCGAGGGCCTGACCTTCACGGAGAGCGAGCCGGGCTCCTTCCTGCGGCCGTACGTCACGCATCTGTCGGCCTACACCGAGCGTCACGCCGCTCCCACGCCCCGGCGGCAGCCGCCGTTCGCCGGGGTCGTCATGATCTTCGGGTTCGGCGCGCCGCTCGCGCTGAGCGGCCCCGCAGGGTTCCGGCGGCTGGCCTCGTTCGCCGCCGGCCTGCACGACACCTACGTCGACACCACCACGGCCGGGGTCGCCGAGGGGGTGCAGGTCAACCTCACACCGCTCGGGGCCAGGCGGCTGCTCGGGGTGCCCCTGCGGGAGCTGACCAACCGGGTGGTCTCGCCGGAGGAGGTGCTCGGGAGCTGGGCCACGGCCACGGTCGAGCGGCTGGCGGAGGCCCCCGGCGGGGCCGCCAGGATCGCCCTGCTGGACGAGGCGCTCAGCGGGCGCATCGCCGAGGCTCCGGGGCCGGACCGCCGGGTCCGCTGGGCGTGGGACCGCCTGGTCGCCACCCGCGGCACGGCGTCCGTGGCCTCGATCGCCGCCGAGCTGGGGTGGAGCCACCGGCACCTGGTCTCCCGCTTCCACGACCAGATCGGGCTGGCGCCGAAGGCCTCGGCCAGGGTGCTGCGCTTCGAGCACGCCACCGGCCGCCTGAGGTCCGGCATGTCCCTCGCCGACACCGCCGCCACCTGCGGTTACTACGACCAGGCCCACATGAACCGCGATTTCAGGACCATGGCGGGGGCCACTCCCCGTGAGCTGGTGCCGCCCTCGCGCACCCCCGGGTGACAGGTCAGATTTTTCCAAGCCGCGCCGCTCCCGCCGGTGACATCGTGATGGTCACCGCACGGGAGGAGAGAACATGCGAACGGTGTATCCACTGGTCCGGTACCGCGACGCGGACAAGGCCGTCGACTGGCTGGTCCAGGCGTTCGGCTTCGAGGTCCACGAGCTCGTCAGGACGCCCGAGGGGAGCATCCGCCACGGCGAGCTGATCGCCGGCACCGGAATGATCATGACCGGTACGGGCGAGCCGGGCGGGCCGGGCATCTACGTCGCCGTGGACGACCCCGACGCCCACCACGCCAGGGCCGTCGCGGCCGGGGCGGAGATCACCAGCGGGCTGACCGACAAGGACTACGGCTCGCGCGACTACGCCTGCAGGGATCTGGAGGGCAACGACTGGTACTTCGGGACGTACCGGCCCTGAGCCGGTGACCTCGCACGGTGCTTCCACAGTGCCGCCAACGCGGCGGCTCCGGGACGGGGGTCCGGAGCCGCCCCGGCGCTCGTCGCAGTGCCCATCCCGCCATCCTTCCCGCGACCGGCGGGAACGCCTCGGGGGCTCGCATGATCTGGACGGGAAGGTTACGCGAATGATCAGAGCTTTGCCGTTGGTTGTCGAGCGGAGGGTGTCGGGCCTGAAACGGCCGATCGTAATGTGGCGACTACCGTGAAAAATACGGAGCGTCGACATGCCTGGCACACCGAGTACGCGCACAACGCCCCTTTCGCCACCGGTCGTCATACCGGTCACGGAGGCGGCGGCCATCGCGGCCTTCGCGCGGCGGGACCACGCGGGGCTCGCCCTGGCGGATGACGTGGAACGCGTCGCGAGCGCGGCCCGGGCCATGGCCACCAGGTTCCGCCTCGGCGGCAAGCTGATCGTGTTCGGCGGCGCGGGAACGGACGCCGCGCACGTCGCGTCCGACGATCCCGCCGTGGTCAAGGAGGTCCACGTCACCGCCTGCCACCTGCTGTGGGAGCCGGTCCACGTCCTCATCGACCGGCCCGGCCCGGCCGGGCGGGAGGCGGACCGGTGAACGGCCCCGAGGACCGCACCGACGGTGTCCGCGTCATCTGCTCCGACCAGGCACTGCCGATGCGCGTGGTCAGGCTGCTGGGGGGCGAGCCGGCGATCGTCGGCGCGGGCGGGGTCCTCGAAGAGGTGAGCGTGGCGCTGGTCGACCCGGCACTGGGCGACACCGTCCTCGCCCACGCCATGGAGACCGTCGCGATGATCACCCACCGGCGCGACAGCGGAGGCGGCGACGGCGACGGCGACGGCGACGGCGGGAAGGACTGCGATGAGCAGGCCTGACGGAGCACCCGCGGAGACCGTGCGCGGCCCGTACCCCTTCCTGCACGACAACGAGCGCACCGGCCCGCAGACCACCTACCACGTCCTGCGGGAGCTCACCCGGCACGCGCTCGGACCGGCGCCGACACCGCGGGCGCACAGCCCCGGGTGAGGAGGAGCACACCCGCGCAGGCCCTCCCCCTTCACGTCCCGCAGACATCCACGAGAAGTGGGAGGCGTCATGACAGCGCCGACGGACGCAGCGAACGGCAGCTCTCCTGAGCGAGAGGAACCCGTCGTCCGCGTGGACGTGCGGGCGGAGGCGTACGCGGCCTCCCCGACGCCGGCCTTCCGGCTGCGCGTCACCGCCCCCTCCCCCGGCGGGGCGCGCACCATCGAGCCGCGCCGCCAGATCCGGGCGGAGCCCCATCCACGGCGACGGCGAGGCGGAGCTGTTCGGCGACCCGGCCCGATGGGGCGACACGCTGAGCCCCCTGCGGTTCGCCGACGTCCCCGTCATGGTCCCGGCGTTCACCGGGAGCACCGAGATCGACGTGCCGGTGCCGTGCGGCCACGCCGCGACACGCTGCGGGAACTCAGCAGGTTCAAGTCCGGGCGCACCCTGGCGACCTGGGACGAGACCCTGGAACTACTGCTCAAGGAGACGCGGCCATGAGCGTTCCGATGGACATCGCGCGCCGGGTGGCGGACGCGGTGCTTTACGAGGGCCACCTTCTCTACCCCTACCGCGACTCGGCGGCCAAGAGCCAGGTGCGCTGGCAGTTCGGGGTGCTCGTCCCGCCGGGGTTCACCGCGACCGCCGAGCATCCGGCCAGCGTGACCGAGTGCCTCCTCGAAGGGGCCTCGTACGCCGTGACGCATCTGAACCTGCGTTTCCTGCACGTCAGGACGCGCGGCGTCGAGCGCGCCGAGGACGACGGCTACTGGCCGGTCCAGCAGCTGCGCAACGGCCACCGGACCTATCTCACCTTCGACGAGGCGACCGAGCGGGAGGCGGAGGTGGCACTCCCCATCGCCGGGCTGATCGACGCCCCCGAGCGGGTGATCGAGATACGCATCCCAGGAGACCGCGTGGTCGAGCCGATCGTGGCGCCGTCCGGAGAGGTGATAGGGCGCCTCGTCTCCGAGCACCTCCCGCTGCGCGCCGCGCTCAGGGTCTCCGCCGAGCCGGTGCCCGGACCGTACGACCTCGTCAAGCTGCGCGCCCGGGTGGAGAACACCGACGACTGGCAACCGCTGGGCGCGCCGCGCGAGCAGGCGCTGCGGCACGCTCTGATCTCGGCGCACCTGATCATCGCGGTGAACGCCGGGGCCTTCGTCTCCCTGCTCGACCCGCCGGAGTGGGCGCGGCCCGCCGTGGAGACCTGCCGCAACGAGCACACCTGGCCGGTGCTCGTGGGCGAGCCGGGCCACCGGGACGTCGTGCTCTCCTCGCCGATCATCCTCTACGACCACCCGGACGTCGCGCCGGAGAGTCCCGGCCCCCTGTTCGACTCCACGGAGATCGACGAGATGCTCCACCTGCGCACGCTCACCCTCACCGACGAGGAGCCCCTGGAGGCCCGGGAGACCGACCCCCGGGTGACCGAGCTCATCGACATGGTCGGCAACATGCCGCCCGAACTGCTGGAACGGCTCCACGGCGCGATCCGCTCGGTGGAGGAGGCCACCGGCGCGCGCCCTCCCACCTCCTCGGAGGCGGGAGACTCCCCGGAATCGGCCGGGGGACCCCGGAACGACCGCTCGCTCGGCGACGGAGAGGTGGGCGCGTGAGGATCCCGGTGGACGCGGTGTCCCGTGGCGGCCCGCGAGGGAAAGGCGACCGCCTCGCGGCCACCGGGCGGGACACGCCCCTCGACCACCGGGCGGGACACGCCGCCCGATCGCCGCCCTAGCGGGGGAAGACGATCGTCTTGTGGCCGTCGAGCAGGACGCGCTGCTGGGTGTGCCAGCGGACGGCGCGCGCCAGGACCTGGCACTCGACGTCGCGGCCGATGGCGGCGAGGTCCTCCGCCGAGTGGGTGTGGTTGACCCGGGCGACCTCCTGCTCGATGATCGGCCCCTCGTCGAGGTCGGCGGTCACGTAGTGCGCGGTCGCGCCGATCAGCTTCACGCCGCGGGAGTACGCCTGGTGATAGGGCTTGGCACCCTTGAACGACGGCAGGAACGAGTGGTGAATGTTGATCACGTTGCCCGCGAGCTTCACGCAGAGGTCCTCCGACAGCACCTGCATGTAGCGGGCGAGCACCACCAGATCGGCCCGGTAGTGGTCGACCAGGGTCAGGACCTCCTCCTCCTGCCTGGACTTGGTCCCGGAGGTGACCGGAAGGTGGTGGTAGTCGATGCCGTACGACTGCGTCAGCGGCCGCAGGTCCGGGTGGTTGGAGACGACCGCGACGATCTCGATGTCGAGCAGGCCCGAGCGCGTCCGGTAGAGCAGGTCGTTCAGGCAGTGGCCGAACTTGCTGACCATCACCAGCACGCGCGGCTTGACGGAGACCTCTCGCAGCTTGAAATCCATGCCGAACTCGGGGGCGAGCGCGGCGAAGGCCTCGCGCAGCTCCCCGTCGGGCAGCGACGAGGCGAACTGCACCCGCATGAAGAACCGCTCGGACTCGACGTCACCGAACTGCTGGCTCTCGATGATGTTGCATCCCCGCCCGGCCAGGAGACCGGAGACCGCGGCCACCACCCCGGGACGGTCCGGACAGGACAGCGTCAACACAAACTCGGCCCTGGAACCCATGCCTTCACCCTTGAGCTTGAGAGGTCGGATCGTACGATGCTTTCCACCTGACGTGGGCAGAGTACAGCGAATCCCGCCACCGCACCCGGCGGTCCGGCACGTGGCGAGTCGGCAGGGGCCACGGCCGCCACAGGCGCGAAACCGGCGGTGATAGCGTCCCTGACCTATGGACGACCCTCAGCCGAACGACCGGCCCGCGGCCCGGGTGATCTGTGTGGACGGGTCCGGCCGGGTGCTCCTCATGCACTGGCGCGACCCTGCCGGTGGGCAGACCCTGTGGGAGCCGCCGGGCGGCGGGATCGACCCGGGTGAGGCCCCCCTCGCCGCCGCGCGGCGCGAGCTCACCGAGGAGACGGGCCTGCCGGGCGAGGCGGTGCTGGACCGGTGGGTGCCGGTGCGCCGGGATTTCCGCTGGATCGGCGTCCACTACGTCAAGACCGAGCGGTTCTACCTGGCCAGGTTCGGGGGCAGCCCCGAGGTGCGCGCGGAGGCGTTCACCGCCGAGGAGAACATCACCTATCTCGGCCACGGCTGGTTCTCACCGGCTGAGATGGCCGGGCTCCCCGACTTCCTGGAGCCCCCGGACCTGCCGGAGATCGTCTCCCGGATCACCCTGCTGGGGTGAACCGGCCGCCGAGAACGGCTGAGCGGGAGCGGCCCTCGATCCCGCGGATCGAGGGCCGCGGCCGTCAGCGCCCGATTCTCCCGGCCGGAAAGAAACTCATCCCTTGTGGATGACGCTGGCGACGCCACTGAGCCTGGACACGCCGGTTTTGTGAACAATGATCTTTTTCATCGCACTCGCCAAAGAATAGCGGTAGGTACGAAGAACAATTATTCTCATATATCCGAAATAGGCAACAGTCAGCAGTAAGACCGCTAAAATTCAGATCACTTAGTTAAAGAGGACATAGCGGCTACCAGGTCCTTTTCTCCGTAAATCACCACACATCCCCCTCGCTCTTCCCGGCGGATCTCGCGCCATCCGAACTTGCGATAGAGCTCCATCGCCGCAAGCTGATTCAGCGTGGTGTCACCGCGAAGGCGTACATAGCCGAGTTCGACGGCCCGCGCCTCCAGGGCGAGGACCATCTGGGCGCCGAAACCGCGGCGCTGGAACTCCGGATGGACCCGCATGCGGCACATCTCGGCGGTCTGGCCGTCGACGCGGCGGAGACCGCCCATCGCGACGACACGCCCGTCGGGCATCTCCCCCACGAGGAACTCCCCCCGGTCGGCGAGGTAGATCTCGTGGATCCTCGGGAAGTCGTCCTCGTAGTAGACGCCGTCTCCCGGCGCGAGGCCGACCTGGGCGAGGCATATCTGGTGGAGCGCCCAGACGGATTCGAGATCGGACCAGCGATAACGCCGAAGCCTCGGCTTCAACTGCCACTCCTGTCGGCTGTCGGATCCTCTGTCGACGCGCTGCGGACGCGCAGCGACTCCATGTAGGTCTTGAGCTTGGGATGGCCGGGAGCCTTCACCTCGACCTGCTTGCCCACCTCGTGGGCACGCTGCATGAGGATGTCGGGCCGGCAGGCCTCGTCGAGCCCCGAGACCGTACGCTGGGCGATCTCCAGCGCCTCGTCCACGTCGCCCTCAAGGATCTTGCACTGGGCCCGGTCGAACTTGATGAAAGTCGGGTCGAGCCAGTCGGTCGGACCGTACTTGGTGAGCGCCTGTTCCAGGATGAGGTCGGCCTCCATCGCCTGCCCGAGCTTGACCAGCGCGTCTCCCTGGTGGAAGTAGAGCTGGCGCTCGGTGTAGCCGAAGGTCGAGTCGTCCTGGTCCGCGGCGGCCATCTGGGAGAAGGCGGCTCTCGCCCTCGACAGCGCCCGCTTCGCCTGGTCGACCACCTCCTTCTTGCCCGAACCCGACATCATCGCGAGCGCGCGGGCCTCGACCACCGGGGCCATCGCCTGGGCCGCGCAGGGCGTCTGCCCGGCCAGGTCACGGCTCTTCTTGGCGAGGTTGAGGGCCTCGCGCGGATCGCCGTAGTAGAGCGGGACCAGGGCCTCCCGGGCGGTGACCCACGCCCTCAGCGCCCGGTCGCCGGTCTCGTCCGCCGCGGTCCTGCCGGTCCTGAAGAAGGACCGGGCGAGCCGGTGGTCACCGAGATTGACCATGATCATGCCGCTCAGACCGGCGAGCTGCGCCGCCATGCGGCACAATCGTTCCTGCAGGTCGACCGGCTGGCGCCGCTCCATGGCCTTGCGCACCGCGGCGAATTCGAGCATCACGTCGCACAGCAGCCTGAGCGGGGCGGTGCTCGCGTACTGGCGGCCGAGGCCGATGGTGGATTCCTCCCACTGGTCGAGCATCGCGGGCGAGACGGTCGCCGAGACCAGCGTGTCGTCCATCCTCCTGCGCATGCTCTCCACCGATCCGAGCACCTGCCCGTCCAGCGCGATGGCACTGCCGCCCAGGAGCTGTAAAAGCGTCCTCCGTAGCACGTTCTCGTCCTCCTCACCCCCGTCCGCGGAATGCTCGACGCCGATCGGCTGGATCAGCAGCTCACGCGGACCAGGGGAAGTGTCGGGTCTTCCATCCTGGAGATCACCCCGGACGACACCGGGCATCTTGTGGCCGTGGCCGCAGATGCACGGGCCGTCGTACCCGAGGGAGACGGGCTCGACCCGGTAGGCGGAGCACAGGTAGTGCAGGTATTCGGGACCGGGCCGCTTCAGCCCGCTCTCGTACGCGGACAGGAGCGTCTCGCCGATGCCGGGGGCCGCCTTGCCGTCGCGTTCGAACAACGCCCGTATCTGTTCGATGACGTCCGCGAGGGCGACGCCGTGCGCGAGGCGGTGACCTTTAATCCGCGTGGTCCCGAATTGCGAACTGCACTTCTCGTAGATTTCCTCGGCTATCTGCGCCGAGGACTTGCCGGCGGCCAGGCCACGGGCCCGGATCTGCCGTGCCAACTCTGTCTCCCTGTGCTGCCTGCCGGACATACCGGCCCCTCTCTCGTGGCCGGCCGGGCTGGCTGGCACACTGGTCCCGACCGGTCCTCTCTCCCTATGACTCAGTGTGATCTTTTCGTCGCACTGCGCCTACCGAGAATGATGGACCACGTTTGACTCATCCGGAACACGCTAATAAAGCCGCTGGCTAAGAATCGTCCCCCGAAGGACTGTTTCTTTCAACCTACTTGGCATATCGCCCACCCTGAACTGGGTTTTCCCCGAATTGACCCGTAGGGCCACCGTGAGTCATCTTTGGCGAGCAGCACCGTAAGCGTGATCGAACGAACACGATTCAGTGCGGCGAGCCGAGACCACGAGGAGGGACGAGGTGGGTGAAGACGATTTCCGGCACCTTGAACGGCTGGTGACGGAGCTTGACTGCCGCGGGCTGCACGCCCGCGTGGTGCGGACCCACTCGGGCCGTGCGTTCGTGCGTGTGATCAATCCGAAGGCGACCAGCCTGGCGGAGAACGTCACCTGCCGGGCACAGGCCGCCCCCAGCCATCGGGATTGGTACTACTGGTGGTCCTGGGGTGAACGAATGCACACGGTGGAGGATCCCGCCGGTGCCGCGACCAAGGTCGCACGCGTGCTCGCCGCGGTAGGAGAGTGAGGTGAGCGGCACAACGGGCCTCACCCGCCCGGTGTGCCGCGCCTGCCGCGGCTCGGCGGAGCCGGCGGGGTGCCCGGTGCGGAGCGTCCTCGGACGCTGGGCACCCCGCCGGCTCCGAATCGTCCGGCCGACACGCGCGAACCCCCACCCGCGGAAACTTCGAGAACGCGGCTGGGACGCGGTCGGAACACGTCCGGAACGCGTCCGGAACGCGGAGGCTCTCGCGAGCCGAAGCCCACGAACTGCTGTAGAGCAAAGGCTGCCGTCCGACATCTCGTCCGGGCGGTGACCGGAGGGATCCCTTTCGGGAACGGTACGGGACACGCTTCCGGGTGCGTGTCCCGTCCGGGTCATCCCGTCACCGGGGCATCCGGGTCCGCCCCCGCGGCCCTAGACCAGGATGTCCCCGTCTTCCCCGGCGTGATGTGACGGGGGCCGGTTCGATCGGCAATATGGATGGGTCGCACGACTCATCCGGTCTGCCAGTCGATCCGATCCGAGAGGGATCCACTCCGTGTTCCTGCTTTCCCCCACGCCCACCCCCACCCCCAGCGTCACCCCGACCTCAGGTCCGGGAGTGGTCGTCGAGAACCTTCTCGACATGAGCGCGGGCTTAACACAGGGGTGCGGGAACGGCGGTGGGGTAATCTGCGACTTCGTGAAGATGCTCGTGCCCGCGGCCGTCGACTGGGTGGCCCCCGTGATCGCGGGTCTGATCGCCATCACGCTGGTCGTGGTCATCGCGCTGATCCTGCGCAACGTGGCGCATCGGCTGATCGGCCGGGTGGTGCGCAGGGCGTCCACCGAGCGCACGTCCCTGGCGGGGCGGCTGCGCGGCAGGGAGACGGTCACCCCCGAGGGCCTCGACGCGATCGTGGCCGAGCGGCGCAGGCAGCGGGCCGAGACCATCGGCTCGGTGCTCAGGCACATCGCCTCGATCATCATCCTGGGCACCGCCGTGCTGACCGTCCTCGAACGCCTCTCCGTCCCCATCGCCCCCCTGCTGACCAGCGTCGGCATCCTGGGCGTGGCGATCGGCTTCGGCGCCCAGGAGCTCGTCAAGGACTTCATCGCCGGCATGTTCATGCTCCTGGAGGACCAGTACGGCGTGGGCGACGTGATCGACGCGGGCGCCGCGGTCGGCACCGTGGAGGCGGTCACCCTGCGCATCACCCGCCTGCGCGACGCCGACGGCCGGGTCTGGTACGTCCGCAACGGCACGATCACCCGGGTCGGCAACGAGTCGCAGGGCTGGTCGCGCGCCACGGTCGACGTGCCGGTGGCCTACGCCTCGGAGATCCCCGTGGTCCGCGACCTCCTCAAGGAGGTCGCCGACGAGATGTGGAACGAGCCGGCCTTCCGCGACTCGATCATCGTCGAGGAGCCGCAGGTCTGGGGCATCGAGCAGATCTCCGACACCGCCATCATCTTCCGGGTCAGCGCCAAGACCATCCCCTCCCGGCAGGCGGAGGTCGCCCGCGAGCTCCGCCTGCGGATCAAGTCCGCCCTCGACCGGGCCGACATCACGATCGCCGCCTGACGTCAATTAGGCTGAGGAGGTGTCCGCTATCCCCGATGAACCCCAGTCCTTCTACGACGCCGTCGGCGGCGAGGAGGCCTTCAGGCGTCTGGTGCACCGCTTCTACCAGGGGGTGGCGACCGACCCGATCCTCCTGCCGCTGTACCCCGAGGAAGACCTCGAAGGCGCCGAGGAACGGCTCCGCCTGTTCCTCATCCAGTACTGGGGCGGTCCCAACACCTACAGCACCCAGCGTGGCCACCCCCGGTTGCGGATGCGGCACAACCCGTTCGTCATCCGCTCGGCCGAACGCGACGCCTGGCTCCGGCACATGCACGACGCGGTGATCTCCCTGCAGCTCCCCGACGAGCTGGAGAAACGTCTCTGGGACTATCTCGTGTACGCGGCGCACAGCATGGTCAACGCCCCCGAGGCGTAGACCACGGCACGGCCGGGGGCCCGGGCGCTCCGGGCCGTCCACACGGTCAACGCCCCCGGGGCTCCGGGCCGTCCACACGGTCAACGCCCCCGGGGCTCCGGGCCGTCCACACGGTCAAGACCCCGGCGCTTCGGGCTGTCCACACGGCCGGCACACCAGCGCTTCGGCCCATCGCGCGGTCAACGCCCCCGACGGAGTGAATCACCCCACGGTCGGGGGCCGCGACGCATAAACCCCACCGAGCGGGGGCAACCCATGCACATGGAAACCCCCTGGTGGCGTGACGCCGTCGTCTACGAGATCTACGTTCGCAGCTTCGCCGACGCCTCCGGAGACGGCGTCGGCGATCTGCCCGGCATCAGGCAGCGCCTGCCGTACCTCGCCGAGCTCGGCGTGGACGCGATCTGGCTGACCCCCTTCTACCGCTCCCCCATGGCCGACGGCGGCTACGACGTGGCCGACTACCGCGACGTCGACCCGCTCTTCGGCACCCTCGCCGACTTCGACGAGCTCGTCTCCGAGGCGCACCGGCTGGGGTTGCGGGTGATCGTCGACATCGTCCCGAACCACAGCTCCTCCGCCCACGAGTGGTTCCAGGCCGCGCTGAAGGGCGAGGGACGCGACCGCTACGTCTTCCGCGACGGCGGGGACCTGCCGCCCAACAACTGGCAGTCGACCTTCAGCGGCCCGGCCTGGAGCAAGACGCCCGACGGGCAGTGGTACCTCCACCTCTTCGCCTCCGAGCAGCCCGACTTCAACTGGCGCAACCCCGAGGTGCACTCCGAGTTCCTGGACGTGCTGCGGTTCTGGCTCGACCGGGGGGTGGACGGGTTCAGGATCGACGTGGCGATGGGTCTGTACAAGGCCGAGGGGCTGCCGGACACCCCTCCGGAGGGACAGGCGTTCAAGGCCAAGTCGCCGATCTGGGGGCAGCCGGAGGTGCACGAGGTCTACCGCGACTGGCGCAAGGTGCTCGACTCCTACGAGGGCGAGCGGATGGCCATCGGCGAGGTCTGGACCGACTCCGCCGAGGATCTCGCGCTGTACGTCCGCCCCGACGAGCTGCACCAGAGCTTCAACTTCGCCTGGCTGGAGGCGCCCTGGTCCGGGCCCGCGTTCAAGAAGATCATCGATGACACGCTGGCCGCCGTGACCGCTCCCACCTGGGTGCTTTCCAACCACGACGTGATCCGCCACGTGACCCGGTACGGCGGCGGCCTGGCCAACTCCACGACGGGCCTGTCCCGTGCCCGCGCGGCCCTGCTCACCATGCTCGCCCTGCCGGGCTCGGCATATCTCTACCAGGGGGAGGAACTAGGCCTCCCCGAGGTGAAGGATCTTCCCCCGGAGGCCCGCCAGGATCCCATCTTCGCCCGCTCCAAGGGAGAGCTGCCCGGCCGTGACGGCTGCCGGGTCCCCATCCCCTGGTCCGGCGTGGCCGAGCCCTACGGCTTCTCGCCCGAGGGGGCACGGCCCTGGCTGCCCCAGCCGGTCGAGTGGGCCGCGCTCTCCGCCGAGCGCCAGTCGAACGACCCGGGATCGACGCTGAGCTTCTACCAGGAGGCCCTGCGCGCCCGCCGCGAGCTGCGCGGCACGCTGCCCGACGAGATCACCTGGCTGGAGGCCCCCGAGGACGCCCTCATCTTCCGTCGGGGTCCCCTGACCTGCGTCATCAACTGCGGTTCCGAGTCGGTGCAGCTGCCGCCGCACGACCGCGTCCTGATCGGCAGCGCCCCGGTGGACGGCCACCTGCTCCTGCCGGACACCGCGGCCTGGCTCTACACCCCCGACGCCTGAGGCCCCCGGTACGCACCCGTCCGCCCGCCTGTCATGGGCGGGCGGACGGGCAACGGGTATGGCGGCCGCTCCCGGGGGACCGGACGCGTCACGGGGGGCAGGGGACGCGCCGGCTCCCCCGAGGAGAAACGGCGGACGCTTCACGGGCGGACGGCACACCCCGGGCCCCAGCGTCGAACCCCCGGTCTCAGGCGCCGGCGAACCTGCCCAGATAGGCGAGCTCATCCTCGTTCAACCGTCGCGGGGAGGCCCTCTCCACGTTGTAGGCCACGAGCACCGAGCGGGCCTTGACGAAGATCTCCTCATCGTCGCGGATCTCGTACGAGAGGGTGAACCGCACCGGCCGGATCTCCGTCACCCACGACTCCACCCGGACCGGATCGGGGCGGAGGGTGAGGGGGCGCAGATAGTCGATCTCGTGCCGGGCGATCACCAACCCCTTGAACGGCTCACCGCCCTCGCGGTGGGGGTCGACGTGGAACAGCGCCAGCCGCGCGTCCTCCAGATAGTCGAGGAACCGCACGTTGTTGACGTGTCCCAGCGAGTCGATGTCGGCGAACCTGATGGCCCTGGGGAACACGTGCCGGTGACCATGACCGACGCCGTCCGCGATTCTCTGTCCAAACACCCCCAAACCGTAGCGGCCCCCGGTGCCCGCCGCACGGCGGGACATCGGGGGCGCGTCGGAGGCGTGCCTGGCACACCCGGCAGGACCGCACCCGTCGCGGGCGAACCCGTGTCAGGTGCGGAACTCCGGCCCGGAGACCGGCCCGGTCTCCGGGACCGGGGTCAGTCGCGGGTGAGCTTGCGGTAGGTGACGCGGTGCGGCCGGGCCGCGTCGGCGCCCAGGCGCTCGACCTTGTTCTTCTCGTAGTCGGCGTAGTTGCCCTCGAACCAGAACCAGTTCGAGCCCTCTTCCCAGGCGAGGATGTGGGTGGCGATGCGGTCGAGGAACCACCGGTCGTGCGAGGTGATGACCGCGCAGCCGGGGAACTCCAGCAACGCGTTCTCCAGGCTGGAGAGCGTCTCGGTGTCGAGGTCGTTGGTGGGCTCGTCGAGCAGCAGCACGTTGCCGCCCTGCTTGAGGGTGAGCGCCAGGTTGAGCCGGTTGCGCTCACCGCCGGACAGGATGCCCGCCTTCTTCTGCTGGTCCGGGCCCTTGAACCCGAACGCGGCGATGTAGGCGCGCGACGGCATCTCGACCTGGCCGACCTTGATGTAGTCGAGCCCGTCGGAGACGACCTCCCAGACGTTCTTGGACGGGTCGATCCCGCCTCTGCTCTGGTCGGCGTAAGAGATCTTGACGGTGTCGCCGATGACGATCTCGCCGTTGTCGGGCGTCTCGCTACCGGTGATCATCCGGAACAGGGTGGTCTTTCCGACACCGTTCGGGCCGATGATGCCGACGATGCCGTTACGCGGGAGGTCGAAGGAGAGGTTCTCCATCAGGACCCGCTCCTCGAAGCCCTTGGTGAGCTTCTCGGACCGGATGACCGTGGTCCCCAGGCGCGGGCCCGGCGGGATCTGGATCTCCTCGAAGTCGAGCTTGCGGTGCTTGTCGGCCTCGGCGGCCATCTCCTCGTAGCGCTGGAGACGCGCCCGGCTCTTGGTCTGGCGGGCCCTGGCGTTGGAACGGACCCACTCCAGCTCCTCCTCCAGGCGCTTCTTGCGCTTGGCGTCCTTCTGGCCCTCGAGCTTGAGCCGCGCCGCCTTGGCCTCCAGATAGGTGGAGTAGTTGCCCTCGTAGGGGTGGCAGCGGCCCCGGTCGAGCTCCAGGATCCAGTTGGCCACGTTGTCCAGGAAGTAACGGTCGTGGGTGACGGCCAGGACGGTGCCCGGGTATTTCTCCAGGTGCGACTCGAGCCACTGGACACTCTCGGCGTCGAGGTGGTTGGTGGGCTCGTCGAGCAGCAGCAGGTCGGGCTGCTCCAGGAGCAGCTTGCAGAGGGCGACCCGGCGGCGCTCGCCACCGGAGAGCTGGGTGACCTCGGCCTCCGGCGGGGGGCAGCGGAGGGCGTCCATCGCCTGCTCCAGCTGGCTGTCGAGATCCCAGCCGTTGCGGTGGTCGAGGGCGTCCTGGAGCTTGCCCATCTCGTTGAGGAGCTCGTCGCTGTAGTCGGTGGCCATCAGCTCGGCGATCTCGTTGAAGCGGTCGAGCATCGCCTTGGTCTCGGCGACACCCTCTTCGACGTTGCCGAGGACGGTCTTGGATTCGTTGAGGGGGGGCTCCTGCTGAAGCATGCCGACGGTGAAGCCGGGCATGAGCCGGGCGTCGCCGTTGGACGGCTGCTCCAGGCCCGCCATCATCTTCAGCAGCGTCGACTTTCCGGTGCCGTTGGGGCCCAGGACACCGATCTTGGCGCCCGGCAGGAACGACAGCGTCACGTCGTCGAGGACGACCTTGTCGCCGTGCGCCTTGCGCACGCGCTGCAGTGTGTAGATGTACTCCGGCATGCCTTTAGTTTAGGGCCTGGGGAGTTCAGCTAGGGGCGGCCTGGGACAGGGCCCGGGAGTTCAGCCGGGGGCGGACTCGGATCCGGGCCTGCGGGCCGGGGGCACCACGGTGGCGGGCAGGCAGATCTGGTCGCGGCCGAGCTCCTTGGCACGGTAAAGGGCGAGGTCGGCCGCGGCGAGCAGCTCGATCAGGTCGTCCCCGTGCACGCTCATGATCGCGACACCGACCGAGATGGTCACGGTGATCATGTTCTCGTCGGCGGGAACCGCCATCCGCCCCACCCGGGAGCGCAGCCGCTCGGCGACCCTGCGGGCCTCGGTCACGTCGGCCCTGGGCAGCAGGACGACGAACTCCTCGCCACCGAACCGGCCCACCACGTCGTAGTCGCGCAGCTGGCTGCGGATGGTGTCGGCCACCCCGACGAGCACCTGATCGCCGATCAGGTGGCCGTAGGTGTCGTTGACCCTCTTGAAATGGTCGATGTCGACGATCAGCAACGCCAGCGTCTCCCCCGTGCGGCGCGCCCTGACGATCTCGGTGTCGGCCTCCCGCTGCCAGGCCGCGGCGTTCAACAGGCCTGTCTTGAGGTCGGTGCGGGCCGCCGCCTGGAGCTGGGCGTGGAGCAGGCTGCGCTGCAGCAGCACCACCGGGGGCAGCGCCAGGACCAGCAGGGCCGGGTTGAGCCCGCAGGTGATGGAGACGAGGACGCCGAGACAGAGCTCGACGACGTCGAGGAGCAGGTTCTCCCGGTTCCACAGGACCTCCCGCCAGCGGCTGTCGGGGTCGGCGGTGTGGGCGGCGACGGCGATCAGGGCGGTGTTGATCACCGTGAACAGCACCGCGCAGCCGACGGCCACGAGGATCGGCCCGCCCTCGCCCCTGGTCAGCGCGTTCAGGTCGCCGACCACGGCGTGGAAGAGCAGGGAGGCCGCGCATCCGGCCAGGCCGATCGCCGCGGAGCTGACGACCCGCCGGTAGACCACCGTCGCGCGCACCCGCTTCTGCAACAGGAACTGGAGCGGGATGGGCGCCAGGAGGGCGTAGAGGGGCGGGAGGAGCAGCGCGGCGGGCAGCCACCAGGCGGAAAGCAGGTCACGGTAGACGCCCGCGGGCATGCCGAGCCTCCGGGTCGCCTCGATGCACACGGCTCCGCACGCCATCAACGCGGTGAAGGTCAGCACATCGGACCAGCGGAAAACACCGGTTATCGAGAAAAACGCGATCGCGGCGAGATCCAGCGCTACTATCCCGCAGAGGTAGCCGACCAGCGGGCGACGCTGCCCCAGCAAGGGCCACCGATCGACCAAGGGTGTCATGCCGTCGCGCGGTTTGACCGACGTGTGACTGGGAGCCGCCATGTCGTCCCCCTCTCCGACTAACGATGTGTAACACAATAGTTGCGGAGTGTGCGACGCGCGATGGTAACCGCTACCTTTGACAGAGTGAGTCAGCCCACCGGTTGACCCACGACTTGAAAACCGCTCGCTCGGCGAGCGGGCCGTGTGGGAAAGGAGCAAGCCATGCTGCGGGGCGTGACCTGGACCTAACAGGTGTCTCGGCATCTGACACGGGCAAGACCATCGGCCGGTTATCTCGGCGTCACCGCGCTGTCGCGGCGAGACACCGACCGCGTCCGGCCGATGCCCCCTCACTCCGCCCGCACCAGGCCTCCCCTCCGCGAAGCCCTCGCTCCGTCAGACGCTCCGCACACCCGAACCCCATCCCCCCTCGCCCCTCTCTTCCCCTTCCGTCTCCCTTCCTCCGGCGTCCCCTCCCCCCCGGCCAGGACCTCCTGCCCCCGTTCACCTCCCTGACCGAACCGGCTCCCTTCCCGCCAGACGCGGCGTCCTCCCTACGTGGGTCGACGCCGTTCCCGAACGCTGCCTCGCATCGGCGTTCCGGCCGTGAACGCCGTCCACCGGAAGGCCCGGGGCCCGGGGCTCCCGGTGAGACCGGGCCTTCCAGTGGGAAGCGGCTCAGGCCGCCACGCTCTCCCGCGTCGGCCAGGGCGCCTCATCGCTCGCATCCGGGCGGACCCTCACCGCACCCGGCACGCCTTCGGCCGTCTCCTCCCCCGTGCCCGAGCCTCTCGTCCCGACCGCGTCCTGCCGCCTCGCCGTCGTGCTCCTTCCCGCCCTTCCACGCCTCGCCGTGGCCTCTCCCTCGACCGCCACCTTCCGGGCAGGCTCGTGATCCTGTCCGGCGGGCTCGTGATCCCCGGCCGGCTCGTGACCCCCCGCCGGCTCGTGATCCGCCTCGCGCGGCGGGACCTC
The DNA here is from genome assembly GCF_059358815.1 of Streptosporangium nanhuense. Classification (NCBI taxonomy): domain Bacteria; kingdom Bacillati; phylum Actinomycetota; class Actinomycetes; order Streptosporangiales; family Streptosporangiaceae; genus Streptosporangium; species Streptosporangium nanhuense. The sequence continues at coordinate 276,421 of NZ_JCADBG010000006.1, read as the reverse complement.
GGCGGCCTCGCCGGAATCGGCGGTGTCCCCGAGACCGGTGATGCCTCCGGGATGGGTGACGCGTCCGGAGGTCGCGGCGTCCTCGGCCGCCTCACCGCCCGGCGTGATCTCCGCCTCGCGCGAAGCGGGCGCCTCGTCGTCGAAGCCGGTCTTCAGCAGGGACAGGACGCCGGCGGCACCGGCCGCGACGGGGGCGCCGCCGCTCATGGCCCAGTCGGAGGTCTCCCGGTCGAGCTCGATCCGCTCCGCGCTGCCGAGGGCCGCGACCGGCCCGCCGCGCTGCGGCTTGGTGAAGCTCCCGAGCCCCCAGCGCAGGTCGTGACCGAGCGAGTTGGCCTCCACCTCGGGCATGAACCGGCGCTCCCCCTCGTGAGCGAACTCGCGGATCCGCAGCCGTCCCTGGACCACGACCGGCTGGCCCAGATGGACCGACTGCGCGACGTTGTCGGCCAGCCCGCGAAAGCAGCGGACCCCGAAGTAGGTCGTCTCACCGTTGCGCCACTGCTGGTTCTCGCGATCGAAGTAACGGCTCGTCGAGGCGATCTTGAGCGAGGTCACCCGGGAGCCGTCGGGGAAGGTGTGCTGGCGCGGCGGGGCCGCGACGTTACCGGTCAGCGTGACGTAGATGTCGTTCATCGTGCCTCCCATGAGAGCCGGCCGAATGCCGGCGGCATGAAGGACACGATGGCCCGGCCCACCCCCCGCACGGATTACCGAATCGCGCTCTGTGGACAAGCCCGGGAGGCGTGCGAGAGCTGTGGACAACCCGGCCTCACCCGCCCGGCGCGAGGAGGGCCGACCTCGTTCCCGAGCGAAGATTCCCGAACAAGGGTTCCCGAACAAGGGTTCTTGAACAAAGACCCCCGAGCGAGGATTTCCGAACGAAGCCGACCTCGTTCACCTCCGAGCGAGGTTCACCCCTGAGCGAGGTTCACCCCGAGCAAGGTTCACCCCCGAGCGAGCAGGAGGGAACGGGTCAGCCTCGCAGGCCCCGCATGGCCGAGTAGAACTCGTTGTAGCGGGTCAGCTCCCGCTCCACCGGCTCGATCACCATGCTCTCGGCGACCCCGGCGACCCGGCGGCGCATCTCGCGCTCCAGCGCGTCACGCTCGTTGCCCGCGCCGAGCACGACGAAGTTGCGGCTGGCCATCGCGGTGAGCAGGCCGAGTCCCAGGACGGAGAAGATCATCAGTCCGACCCACGGCAACGAGGCGGCGTCGCCGAACACCTCCAGCCCCTCCGGCGGGTTCCCGGATTCGAACACGCCGTAGGTGAGGGCCGTACCGACCCAGGCCAGGCCCGCGACGAAGAGCAGGACCAGGAAGTACTGCCAGGCCAGGAGCAACCGCCACCAGCCTGGCACCCTGTCCAGCCGCGGCGCGACCTCGGACAGCTCCTCGGAGAGCACCTCCGGCAGCTGCGAGGAGCGGGAACGCGCGGCGTCCCTGATCCCGTTCTGCCATGCCTCGTGCATGCCCGAACTCAGGCCGTCGGTGAGCGCCTGGACGGCGGTGTCCACCTCGGCGGGCTGCGCGCTGACCGAGCCGCCGGTCAGGCCGTGGATCTCGTCTCGCAGATTGCCCAGGCGCAGGCTGCTCAGCGGGTCGGGACGGAGCTTGGCGGCCCATCGGGTGTAGGGCCAGCCGACCCACTCGCCTGACCGCTCGGCGTAGACGTTCTCCATCGCCTCGCCGACCGCGGGAACGCCGACCGCGTCGCAGAGGGCGTCGGTGAGGCCGATCCTGCGGGCGTCGTCGATGGATGAGGGCGGAGCGGACGTGCCGTCGGCGGGCATGACCTTCGCGAGGCGGAGCGTCAGCCGGCCGAGATCGGCCTCCAGCCGCTGGGTCGCGGCCCTGCGCTTGGAAACGGTCTCGGCGAGGACGCCCTTGAGGTTGTCGACGCCCCTGCCCGTGATTGCCGAGGTGGTGACGATCACCGGGCGCTCGACCCCCTCACGCCGGAGCAGGCCGTCGAGGTCCGCGACGCACTCGGCCAGCTCCTCCTGGTCGAGCCGGTCGGCCTGGTTGAGCACGAAGATCGTCACCGCCTCCTGCCCGGCCAGGTCGGTCACATAGCGCCGGTGCGTGGAGGCGTCGGCGTACTTCTGCGGGTCGAGGACCCACACGACGAGGTCGGCGACCTGGATCAGCCGGTCGGCCTCGGTGTCGGTCAGCGCCCGGATGGAGTCGTGGTCGGGCAGGTCGAGCAGGATCAGCCCGTGGAGCTGGCTCTCGCCCCGGTCCAGGGCGCTGGCCCGCGCGAAGCGGTGCCGCCACTGGATCTGCAGCCAGTCGAGCAGCGGGCCCGCGCCGTCCAGGCCCCAGACGCAGGCGTGCGTACGGGCCGTGGTCGGGCGGCGTACCCCCGTCGGCGACAGCTCCAGGCCGGAGATCGAGTTGAACAGGGTCGACTTGCCGCTGCCGGTACCTCCCGCGAGCGCGACCACCGTGTGGTCGGAGGAGAGCTTGAGCCTGTCACCGGCGCGCAGCAGCAATTGCCCCGCGTCGGTGAGGAGCTTGGGCTCGACCTTGCCCGGCCCCAGCTCCACGATCCGAGCCAGCGCGGCGAGCCGGCTGCCGAGACCCTGGCGTGACTGGGTGGTGCCAACACTCATCGGGCGACCTCAAGGTTGTACGTTGCCTGGTAAAGGCGGGTGGCGGCGGATTCGTCAGGTATGCCCGCACCGTCGAGAGCCTGGACGTAACGCGCCATCTCGTCGTCGAAGAGCATGCCGATCCGGGCTCGGAGATCGCTCCGGGCCTTCACGCCGATGTTGCGCAGCGACTCCGCGCCGAGCAGCGCGTGCACCAGCCGCTGCGGCAGCGCCCCGGTGCCGTTCTGCGCGTCCGAGGAGCCGTAACCGAGCAGCCCGATGGTCAGGATCAGCGACAGGGACTCGACGTCGAACGAGATCACCCTGGCGACCGACCGCTTGGTCACCCCCTCGGTGCGGATCAGCTCGATGATGTGCTCCTGCCAGGCCGCGATGGTCCGGCCGGTCCTGCGCAGCAGCTCGTCGGACGCGCGGCCGAGACCGGGTGCCGACGCCAGGGCCTCCTGCGCGCCCGGACGGTTCAGCCAGCGCGAGGCGGCCTCCTCCGCGGCCCGGTGCGCCGCCGAGACGACCATCGACTCCAGCCCCGCCCGCAGCGCGGACTTCAGGGCGCTGAGCCGCTCGGGCGCCTGCTGGTTCCCCTTGCCGCCGAAACGGCTCGGCCTGCGCAGGTGGAGGGTACGCATGAGGTCGCCGGACCCGGCGAAGTCCTGCCAGCGGGCGAGCACCTCGCCCCGGAGCAGCGAACCGTCTCCGGTGCTCTTGTCGATCTCGGCCAGCGCGCGGGTGTAGGCGCCGTCCACGTCGCCGCGCAGGTCCCTCCGGAAGGCGACCTGGATCTCCAGTTGCTTGGCCAGCGCGGGCACGCGGGTGCGGAAGCTGTTCAGCACCCCGTCCAGGGTCGCCTGTACGGCCTGCGCACGGCGCCGGTCGTCGACCGACAGCTCGGTGAGCCACAGACGCAGCTCGCTCACCTCGTGGTCGGGGAGCATCCCGTCGGTGACCTTGCTCTCGTTGATGACAAACCGGTCGACCTCGCCGAGGCCGTACTCGGTGAGCATCCTGACGAAGTGCTTGTTGATCACTTCTTGGGACCTGGGCGGGACCCGGGAGAGCACGATGGCCAGCCGGGCCCCGCGCTCCTTGGCCAGGCGGAGCAGCCGCCAGGCCGGGGCGTCGGCGTACCGGGCGGCGGTGGTGACGAAGATCCACAGATCGGCCGCGTCGAGCATGCGGTGGGCGATCTCGTGGTGCTCCTCGACGACCGAGTCGATGTCGGGGGTGTCGAGCAGGGCCACGCCCGCCGGGAGGCGTTCGGTGGAGACGAGCACGAGGCCCCCGGACGCGTCCTCGGGGTCGGGCTCGCTGAGCCGCCGGAGGCTGCCGAGCAGGTCGCCCTTGGCGAACCACTCGTGGTCGTCGGGGTGGCAGGCCAGCACGGGCGTCCCGGTCGTCGGGCGGCGCACGCCGGTCGCGCTGACCTTGGCGTTGGCCAGGGTGTTGAGGAGCGTGGACTTGCCCGCGCCGGTGGAGCCCGCGACCACGACGAGCGCGGGCGCGGTGCTCGTGTGGACACGAGGGATCACGTAGTCGTCGAGCTGGGCCAGGATCTCGCCCTGGACCCGCCTGGCCTCCTCCGCCCCGGGAAGGTCCAGGCCGAAGCTGAGGTCGGTGACACCGGTTCGTACGGCGGTGAGCGCGCTGCTCAGCGCCTCGGAGACGGCTTCGGGAAGCGGGGTCTCCCGCGTCCGGCCATCCGGCGACCCGGCGCCGTCCTCGTCGCGGGTCTCCTCGGTCTCGGCCTCGGTCTCGGCTTCGGTCTCGGCCTCCGTGTCGCCGTCGGCGGTTCCGGCCTCGTCCCCGTCGCTCTCGTCTCGCCTCTCGTCGGCGGTCTTGGAGGGCTCGGGGTCGGTCGCGGTCCGGCCGTCGGTCCCGGCGGTCTCGGCGTCGCGCCGGACCTCGTCGCTCCCGCTCTCGTCACTCTCGGTCTCAACGGCTCGCGGGATCGCGGCGCCGGTCTCGGCGTCGTCGATCCCGGCGGGCTCGTCCTCGACCTCGACCTCTTCCTCGTCCCGGGACGGGAGCTCGCCATGGCCGTCGCTCCGGGCACCGTCGGCGCTCTCGGCACCGGCCTCGGGAGCGTCGTCGGCCCGCGAGGTGCCGGCGGTAGCGCCGCCCACGCGGGGCTCACCGTCCTCACGGTCCTCACCGTCATCGCCGTCCGTCAGGGGCCGTCCGGCCTCGACCTGATCGTCGGCGTGGTCGGCTCCGGGCGTCCCACCGTCACTCTCCGCGCTCTCCCCGGAGCCGTCGCGCGGCTTCTCGGTGGTCGTGCCGAGAATGAAGACGACCTCGTCACGTTCCGCGTCCTTCTCGGACCGCTCCCGCTCCTCATCGGTCCGGCTCGCGCGAAGGGGCGGAGCGCCTTCGGCGCGGGACCGCTCTTCCTCGCCTGCAGTACGGGAGGCGTCGGTGTCTTCCAAATCCGCGGGGGCCGAGGCTTCCCCGGGGGCGGGACTCGGAGTCTCACTTCCCGCCCCACCGGGCGGCGGGGGCGTGGCGGGGCCGCCCGTACGGGGACTCGGGGGAACGGGAGCCCCCGGGCGGAAGATCGCGCCGGGAGCGTTGTCGGCGGCGTCCCCGTCCCGGGGAGTGCCAGGAGGGACAGTGGCGCCTGGGCGGAAGGCCGCGCCGGGGGCGGCGGCCGGGGAGGAGGGCGCGGCGGGGCCGGGTGTACGAGGAGCGCTCGGCGGGACGGGGGCGCCCGGGCGGAAGAGCGCGCCGGGAGCGGTGTCGCCGCGAGAGGCGCCCGAGGGACCGGGAGCACCCTGCCCTCGGGGAACACCCGGAGAAGCGGTGGGGGCGCCTCCACGGGGCACGCCCGGAGAGGCGGGAGCGCCCGGCGCGGCCGGGGCGCCCCGGGGGGCGGGGGCGGCGGCACCGGGGGCGGCACCCGGCGAGCCGGGAGCACCCCCACGAGGGGCGTTCGGATAGCCGGGAGCGCCCTGACCGGGGGCCGCGGCGGGGCCGCCGCGAGAGCCGGGAACGCCTCCCCGGGAAGCACCAGGAGCACCGGGAGCACCGGGAGCACCGGAGGAAGGCGTGCCGGGGCCGGGTGTACGAGGAACGCTCGGCGAGACGGGGGCGCTCGGACGGTAGGCGTACGGGGAGGCGGGAGCGCCCTGACCCGGGGCCGCGACAGGGCCGCCACCACGAGAACCGGGAGCGCCGCCCGGACCGCCACCGCGAGAACCGGGAGCACCCTGACCCGGAGCCACCACAGGGCCGCCACCACGAGAACCGGGAGCGCCCTGACCCGGAGCCGCACCGGGCGGAGCCGCGGCGGGGCCGCCTCGTGAGGGGGCCGCTGGACGACCGCCCTGGGTGCGCGGGGAGGTGGGGCCGGGGGCCGCCTCACGGGAGGTGGTGATGGCCTCGATCTTGGCCTGGGCGGCTGCGGCGGCGGCGCGGAAGGCCGCCATCGCCTCCTCGGGGGCGGGCGGGGCGGCGGGATCGCTCGCCCCGGCCTGGGGCGCGGCACCTGCTGCCCTGCCCGGCCCGGCGGGGCCCGCGGTCCTGCCCGAGGGCGCGGCGGGGCCGGTCACGCCACCCGGGACCGCGGGACCGGCCACCCGGCCCCGGGGCGCGGCGGGACCGCCGGGCGCTCCGGGCGCGGCGGTGCCGGGGGGAACCGTTCCGGGGGCGGCTGCTCCCGGCTGGGTCGCGGGGGACTGCCCGCGGGCGCGGATGGAGGCCGCGTCGTCGTCGGCGCGGATGGCGCCGAAGGTCACCGTCTGCTCGCCGGGGGATTCCTTGTCATCCGACGGGGTGCCGTCGGGTGGCTCCTGGGGGGTGCCGGCAAGGCGAGGGTCGCGGCCACCACCTGAGTGGGGGGGCCTGTTGGACGCCGATTTCACGGTACTCGCTCCGCTCGAACCATCTCGACCTCCTGGCCGACCTTCACGACATCGCCGACGATCACGATCGCAGGTGGCCGAATCCCAGCCGCGCTCACGCGCTCCGCCACGGTGGATAGCGTGGCGTAAAGAGCGCGTTGGGTCGGAAGGGTACCGTCCTGTACCACCATTACGGGAGTTTCCGGCGAACGTCCGTCATGGATCAGCGTTTCGGCGATCGTTCCGATCCGTTCGACCGCCATCATAAGCACCAGCGTGCCGCCGGATCTGGCCAAATTGGGCCAGTCGACGGTGGATCTCTCGTCACCCGGCGGAACATGCACGGAGATCACGTGAAATTCCTGGCTCACACCGCGATGTGTCACGGGCACGTTGGCGGCGGCGGGCACCGCGACCGGGCTGGTGATGCCCGGAACCACGATGACCGGGATGCCCTCGCGGGCGCAGGCGAGCATCTCCTCGCCGCCACGGCCGAAGACGAACGGGTCGCCTCCCTTGAGCCGGACCACGAACTTGCCCTGCTTGGCGTGCTCGACCAGCAGCTCGTTGATCCTCTCCTGGGCCATGTAGCGGCCGTAGGGGATCTTCGCGGCGTCGATCAGCTCGACGTCCGGGGAGAGCTCGTCGAGCAGGGCCTGCGGGGCGAGGCGGTCGGCGACGACCACGTCGGCCTGGGCGAGCAGCTGCCGCCCGCGAACCGTGATCAGGCCGGGGTCGCCTGGCCCTCCGCCGACCAGGGCCACACCCACCGGCTTGGCGCGGTTGCGCCTGGCGTCGACCGTGCCGTCCCTGAGGGCTCCGACGACGGCGTCCCTGATCCCGGCGGCGCGGCGGGGGTCGCCTCCGGCGGTGATCGCCACGCTGATCTCGTCCACCTTGCCGCTGGCCGGGGTCCAGGCCGCCGAGGCGTCCTTGTCGTCGGCGCGTACGCACCAGATCCGCTTGGCCTCGGCCTCCGCGGCCACCGCGGCGTTCACCGCGCGGTCGTTCGTGCAGGCCTGCACCAGCCAGGCCCCGTCGACGTCGCCGACCTGGTAGCGCCTGGTCTCCCAGGTCACCCGGCCCGTCGCGATGAGGTCGTCGAGGGCGTGCGTGACACTCGTCGAGACGATGGTGACCAGGGCACCCGCTTCGAGCAGTGCCGGCACCCGCCGCTGGGCGACGCGCCCTCCACCCACGACGAGCACTCGCCGCCCGGAGAGGCGCAAGCCAAGCAGGTAGGGCGACATGACGACAGATCTCCCGTTCGCGAGGAATTGTGAAGCATGGCGTGCTAAGAGGTAAACCTACCGGCTAACGGCGCCCTCTTCGCTGCTCCCGTGTTAACAGCTGTCAAGGAAGGGCTGACCGCTGTCAATCCGCCGGACCAAGACTTCCGTAGATCAGGCTTCCTTGTCCGTCACACCGGCCGAATCGAAGGTCGCGACCTCGTGCATCACCCTGACGGCCGCGCAGACGAGGGGATGGGCGAGCAGGCCGCCCGTACCCTCGCCGAGCCGGAGTTCCAGCTCGACCAGGGGGCGCAGCCCGAGGTGGTCCAGGGCGACGGCGTGACCGGGCTCGGCCGAACGGTGGCCCGCCACGCAGTGGTCGACGGCGCCGGGGGCCAGCGCCGCCGCCGCCAGCGCCGCCGCCCCCGCGATGACGCCGTCCAGGATGACCGGTACGCGAAGAGCCGCCCCGGCGAGGACGAACCCGGCGATCGCCGCGTGCTCCAGGCCGCCGACCGCGGCCAGCGTCTCCAGGGCGGGCCTCCCGGGGGCGTCGCCCCGCCCGCCCTCCAGGCCGTTCACCCGGAGGGCCTCGCGAACCACCTCGACCTTGCGCGCCAGGGTCTCGTCGTCGACGCCGGTACCCCTGCCGGTCACGGTGGCCGCTTCATGGCCGGTGAACGCGCAGATCAGCGCGGCCGAGGCGGTGGTGTTGGCGATGCCCATGTCCCCGGTGACCAGGCAACGGGCACCCCCCTCGACCAGGGCGCGGGCCACGGCCATCCCGGCCTCCAGGGCCGCGGTCGCCTGCTCGGGGGTCATCGCCGGTCCCCGGGACAGGTCGGCCGTGCCGTACGCGACCTTGCTAATCGTCAGGCCGGGCGCGGGGTCGAGGTCGGCGGCCACGCCGACGTCGACGACCGTCACCGAGGCGCCGACCTGGGCGGCGAAGGCGTTGGCCACGGCACCGCCCGCGAGGAAGTTGCCGACCATCTGCAGGGTGACCTCCCGTGGCCACGGGCTCACGCCTCTGGCGTGGACTCCGTGGTCCGCGGCGAAGATCGCCAGAGCCGCGGGGACCGGGAGCGGTGGCGGGCTGACCGCCGCGGCTCCCGCCAGCCGTACCGCCACGTCCTCCAGGGCGCCCAGCGCGCCACGGGGCTTGGTCAGGCGGTCCTGGTGGGCGCGGGCCTCGGCGACGGCCGCCGGGTCCGCGGGACGGATCGCCGCGATGGTCTCCTCAAGGATGGTCATGTGATCAGTCTCCCTTGGGACACGGCTTCGACGCTCGCCGGGGTTCACCAGGCGATGCCGCTGAGCGCCTCCTCGTAGCGCTCGATGACCACGTCGGCCAGGCCCTCGCAGTCACCGATGACGTCGGCGCAGCGGACGTCCAGGTTCGAGTGGCCGGCGGCGTAGGCCATGGCCTGCGCCCAGACGCGGTCGAGCAGGCCGCCGGCGAACAGCAGGTAGGGAACGACGATCACGCGCTTGGCGCCGAGGCGGCGGCAGCGCTCGATGCCGCCGGGGACGCCCGGCGGGGTGAGGGAGACGAAGGCCGTCTCCACGGTCATGTACTCGTGGGCGTGGGTCTCCCAGAAGAGGCGGGAGACCCGGTGCACGTCGGCGTTCGTCTCGGGGCTGGTGGAGCCGTCGCCGACCAGGACGACGGCGGTCTCGCCGATCTCGATGTGCTCGGGCTCGTCGTCGAACGCCCCGGCGGCGGCCGGGACCAGCCGGAGGCTGGCGACCTCGGCGGCGGCGTCGGCCAGGCGCTCGGCGAGCAGCGCGAGGATGCGGGGGTCGGAGCCCAGGGGGCGTCCGTAGTCGCAGGTCAGCATGGGGTGCCGCTCCTGCTCGCGGGCCATCGCGGCGGGGATGTCCGCGCCGAGCCACACGTCGCCGGTGAGGCTCATCGGCTGGGCCACCATCCGGTGGTGCCCGCGCGCGACCAGCGAGGCGACGGAGTCGCTGAGACGCGGTCTGGCCCTGGCGATGTAGCCGCCGGAGACGTCCGCTGCCGTCTGGTCCAGGCGGCAGCGGAGCCGGTGGATGAATCTACCGAATTCAGCAGATCCATTGTCGTCGTGCGAGCCCTGCCCGATGAGCAGCAGCGGCGGTTTCATCAAATTTCTCCAGCGTGGATACCCACGTCTTCAGGCGGGGGAGAAAACGCGGCACGAAGCCACGCCTCTGAACGGAGGGTGTAGGCGTAGCCGTCCGCTCTCTGCAGCAGACGTACATGGCGGTGGCCGATGCCCTGCACGGTGCCGTGCCGGGTGGTGATGTTGAACGTGCCGGTGGAGCGGACCGCGACCCGACCGGTGTGGACCCCGGCCTTCTTCCCGGTCGGGACGTTCGCCCGGACCAGGTCACCGGTCTGGAAACCGCGCACGGTCTTGATCCGGGGAAGCCGCAGCCGGGGGAACCCGTACTTGTCGGCGCGGGTTCGGCAGTAGGTGCCACGCCCGGTCGCCTTGACCACGAGCACCCTGGACGGCCAGCCGGTGACGGCCGCCGCGTCCCGCAACGACGCCTTCGCCTTCCCGAGAATCTTCGCCAGGAGCGCGGGCGTGGCCTTGAGAAACTCCTGGATCGAGGTGGCGTTCTTGACTTGGTTGCAGGGGACGCAGGCCAGGGTGAGGTTGTCGATGCGATCAGAGCCGCCCCGGCAACGCGGGTGGATGTGTTCGATGTTGAGCGGCGCGTCCCGCTTGCCGCAGTACGCGCACATGCGTCCCCATTTGGCCAGCAGATACTCTCGGACCTCGTATCCGGCGAGGGTGCCGCACCGGTACTCCACTCCTTCGAGGAGCTTGCCCGCCGACATGGCGTGCGTGTCGAACGCGACACGTTCGACGTGGACGGCTCGAACAGGCGCCCAGCGCCCCAGTCGTCCCACCCAGGACATCGTCGTGTCCACGCGGTGTCGCAGGGATGGCGCGAGCCAACCCTGCGGCCTGGTGCGATTGGAGAAACGGGGCGCGCGGTAGCGCAGGTTGCGGGAACGGCGCCCCCGGCGCAGCGCGGCCCGTGCGCCGAGCCTGTCGCGGATCCGGGCACCCCGGTGATCGAGTTGGATGCCGTAGATGCCGGCACGAATCCCGTCGCGTTCGGTGAACACCGCGATGCCGGTGTGCTTGGAGCCGGGGTCGATGCCGACCTCGACGCCCTGGACCGTGGAGTCGGCGACGGCACGCTCACGCAGGCGGATGACGAACGGGGTATGCCGGTGGACCACGGCCCGGCCGGAGGCCAGCAGGCGGCGGGCGCGGGCAGGGTGACACGGATCAAGCGGTTGGCCGTGTGTGTCCAGGACGAACACGGCCGGGTGAACCTCACGGTCGGCTCCCTCGGGCGCCGTGGCGCCGTCGGGGTGACGCCGGAGCGGACGGGTGCCGTCCGATCCGATCTCCCCTCGCCCATGTTCCACGCCGGCTACCGCCGCGAGGCGGTGTCCGCGTCCCGTTTCGTGCCCACCCTCGGGCGTGTCTGCTGACGCGGATTCCAGAGCAGCGGGCTGAGGAAGCACCCGCTGGTGGGTCTGCCGGCCTACATGAAACGTAGTCAATCGAATGCACCTCCTCAGTGATCGACTCGGGCTGGTCAACGCGGGACTTCGAAGCGCATCGCTACACCTCAAGCCCTCTCCTTCAGGAGGGGGTCGTTGACGGAAACAGGACTCCAATGACCTTGACCTGGGGTTACGCAGTGGCGACTCGCGACAATATCCGATGACGGCACTACATGGACAGGTAACGGATAGGTAAATTCTGTCTTTTCTTGCGCGGGTGTGACGGGCCGCAAAGACGGGACCGGCGGCGGCGGGCGATGCTCCCTCACCGGCCGGGCCAACTGGATCACACGCCATGGCACGGTAACCGGGCTCGCGGGAGACGTCCAGCACGGCCACGCCGGTGTTTCACACCCCGCGCCACCAGCCCGTTCCCCCTCCTGGCCAGGGAGGTCTTCCGTCGCGCCGCCCACGACACGAAAATCAGGCGCGGATCAGGACAGATCAGTTCTGAGCATTCCGAACACCACGATGTCGCGCGGGCCGTCCTCCGCCAGCTCGGCTGCGCGCAGCACGCCCTCCCTGACGAAACCGGCCTTCTCCGCGACCCGGAGGGAGGCCGTGTTGGCCAGGTCGGCGCGGAGCTCGATCCTGCGCATCGCGGTGGTCTCGAACACCCAGCGCGTCACGCCGAGCAGTGCCTCGGTGGCGTAGCCCCGGCCCCGGTGCAGCGGGTGCACCCCGTACCCGACCTCGGTGGTCCCGGCGCCCCAGAGGGTCCTGAAAAGGCTGATCGCCCCCACGACAAGGTTTTCGGCCTCCATGGCCAGGTGTACGCCCTGGCCGGAGCGGCGCAGCTCGTGCGCACCGTGGGAGAGCCACTGGGAGACGCCCGAGGGATGACCGGGCGCGCCGGGCGGCAGGAACCTGGCACGCGCCTCGATCACCGAGCGGACACGGGCCGCGTCACCGGGGTGGAAGGGCCGGATCACGAGCCGGCCCGTCAGGATCGGCGGATCGGGTGCGAAGGCGGTCACGCGCCCTCCTTGCCGGGGGATGTGTGGCCCCACCCTCATCCCGGCGCCCCCGCCCGCGCAAGCCCGGACATTCGCCTCATCCCGCGAGCGGGGTACGGCCGGGGGACCGCATCCGGCGTAAGCGCGCGGCGGGCCTCCGGCATCCGGTGAAAGCGTCCGACGGGCCTCCGGCATCCGGTGAAAGCGTCCGACGGGTCTTCGGCACCCGGCGGATCGGGACCGCGCCGCCGGGCCTGGCGGGCCCGTGCCCGGGTCGGTCCCGGCCCTTGCTTGGGCCGGTCGTGGCCCGTGTCCGGGCCGGTCCCGGCCCTTGCTTGGGCCGGTCGTGGCCCGTGCCCGGGTCGGTCCCGGCCCGCGCTCAGCGGACGATGACGACCTCCAGCGTGCGCGGGCCGTGTACGCCCTCCACCCGGTTCAGCTCGATGTCGCTGGTCGCGGAGGGGCCGCTGATCCAGGTCAGCGGCCTGGAGGGGTCGAGCCTGCCGACGGCCTCCGGGACACCCGCCACGATCTGCCCGGCCCGTACGACACACAGGTGGTAGTCGGGGACCAGGGTCAGCGCCCGCCGCCCCTGCCCGGGCCCGGCGTCCAGCACGATGGTCCCGGTCTCCGCGACGGCGACCGCGCACCCGGTGACGACCCCGTCCACCGTGTCCAGTTCGGTCGCGCTCAGCGGGGGATCGTCGGTGATCGGGTCGTCCGGTGCCCACTCCGGCGGCAGGCCGTCCGGGACGACCAGCCGGACGGCACCCTGACGGGCCAGCGCAGCCGCGATCGTCTCCGCCGCCTCGGCCGCCTCGACCACGTGCACGGCGGCCCGGTAGTCGGCCACACGCTCGGCGAACAACTCCACCACGCCCTCCGGACCGGCCGGTGGTGACGTGCGGTAGGACCGGGTGATCTCGACCTCGGGGGCTCCGGCCACGGCGGAACGGATCCTCGACAGGATCAGCTCCCTGCCGCTCTTACCGGAGGCGCCGCCCTCACCGGAGGCGCCGGTCGCTTCGGACGGGCGTGCGGGGGTCATCGGGCGCCTCCGTCGGTACGGTTCCACCAGTCGCGGAAGGACTCGGCGGGGATGTCGGGAATGTCGCGAGTATCGGTCCAGGCCGACAGCGGCCCCGGCAGGCGCCCCGGGACGAACCTGCGCAGCCGCCCGCCGAACCGCTGGGCCCGTGCCAGCCGCGCGGGGCGGTCGAACACCCACCCGGCGGCGCGCATGCCCATGCGCTCGGCACGCGCGTGGCGGACCTTGCCGCGCAGGTGGACCAGGACCTCGGGGATGTCGATCGCGACCGGGCAGGCGTCGAAGCAGGCGCCGCAGAGGGTCGAGGCGTACGGCAGCGACGCGTCCAGCTCCGAGGCGGTCCCGCGCAGCTGCGGGGTGAGGATCGCCCCGATCGGGCCCGGGTAGACCGAGCCGTACGCGTGGCCCCCGGCGCGCTCGTAGACCGGGCAGACGTTGAGGCAGGCGGAGCATCGGATGCAGCGCAGCGCCTGGCGGCCGACCTCGTCGGCCAGCACGTTCGTGCGGCCGTTGTCGAGCAGCACCAGGTGGAACTCCTGGCCCTCGACCGCGCCGGTCCAGGTGGACGTGTAGGGGTTCATCCGCTCGCCGGTGGAGCTCCTGGGCAGCAACTGGAGGAAGACCTCCAGGTCCCGCCAGCTCGGCAGCAGCTTCTCGATGCCGACCACGCTGATCAGCGTCTCGGGCAGGGTGAGACACATCCGCCCGTTGCCCTCGGACTCCAGCACCACCAGCGTGCCGGTCTCGGCGATCATGAAGTTGGCACCGGAGATCGCGACCTTGGTCGACAGGAAGCGCTCGCGCAGGTGGAGCCTGGCGGCCTCGGCGAGGGCGCGGGGCTCGTCGCTCAGGTCCTCGGGCGCCGCGCGTCCCCAGTCGGCCATCTTGTCCTGGAAGATCTCGCGGATCTCCGACCGGTTGCGGTGGATCGCCGGGACCAGGATGTGCGAGGGCCAGTCGTCGCCGAGCTGGACGATCAGCTCGGCCAGGTCGGTCTCGTACGCCGTGATGCCCTCCTCCAGGAGGGCCTCGTTGAGGCCGATCTCCTGGGTGGCCATCGACTTGACCTTCACCACGCTGGTCTCGCCGGTGGCCTTGACCAGGTCGGCGACGATCCTGTTGGCCTCCTCGGCGTCGGCCGCCCAGTGGACGTGGCCGCCCGCCGCGGTGACGGCCTCCTCCGTCCGGAGGAGGTAGCGCTCCAGGTTGCGCAGGGTGTGGTCCTTGATCTCCTTGCCCGCCCGGCGGAGCTCGGCCCAGTCGGGCAGCTCGCCGACCACGGAGGCCCGCTTGCCGCGGATCGTACGGGTGGCCTTGCGGAGGTTGTATCTGAGCTGTGAGTCCTGCACGGCGACCGCGGCGTTCGCCGGGAAGGCGGGCATGCCCAGGAAGGTGCCGCTCATCGGGTGGCCTCGGTGGCGGCGAGGATCTCGGCGAGGTGCATGATCCGCACGCCGGTGCGCTGGCGCTTCAGGGTGCCGCCGATGTGCATCAGGCAGGAGTTGTCGGCGGCGCACAAAACCTCGGCGCCGGTGGTCGTGACGTTGTGCACCTTGTCGGCGCACATGGCCGCGGAGATCGCCGGGTTCTTCACCGCGAAGGTGCCGCCGAAGCCGCAGCACTGGTCGGCATCGGGGAGCGGGACCAGCTCCAGCCCCCTGACCTGCTCCAGCAGCCGGGTGGGCCGGTCGCCCACCCGGAGGATGCGCATCGAGTGGCAGGTCGGGTGGTAGGTCACCCGGTGCGGGAAGTAGGCGCCGACGTCGGTGACACCGAGGACGTCGACGAGGAACTCGGAGAGGTCGTAGACCTTGGGCACCAGCTCGGCGACCTCGGCGGCGAAGGAGCCGGACGCGTCTCCCGCCGCGGCCTCGACGGTCCCGGTGATCAGGCCGCCGGGGGTTCCGGCCCCGACCGGGGCGGGTGCGGCGGAGGTGCGGGCGGCGGAGGCGGGGACGGAGGAGGTGCGGGCGGCGGAGGCGGGGACGGAGGAGGTGCGGGCGAGCCGCGGGTACTGCTCGCGGACCATCGCGGCGCACGATCCCGAAGGCGCGACGACCGCGTCGTACCCGGCGAAGACGTCCACGAAGTGCCGCGCGAGCCGCCTGCCCTCATCGGGGTATCCCGTGTTGACGTGCATCTGGCCGCAGCAGGTCTGCGCCCGGGGGAACTCGACGTCACACCCCAGGCGGCGCAGCAGCGTGACGACCGCCCGCCCGGTGCCGGGAAACAGTGTGTCGTTCACGCAGGTGATGAAGAGGGCGACGCGCACGGCACTCCTTCCTTTCAATGGTCCGACCACAGTATGGTCTGACCACATTCCCCCACAAGAGGAGGTCCTCTTGAGCGGTTGGCAACCGGTCCGGCGCACCCGGGCGTTCGAGGACGTGATCGCCCAGATCGAGCGGCGCATCGCGGATGACGGGCTCCGGGTCGGGGACCGCCTGCCCGGTGAGCGGCAGCTCGCCGAGCAGCTGCGGGTGAGCCGGTCGTCGGTACGCGAGGCGATGCGGGTGCTGGAGACCCTGGGAGTGGTGTCGTCGCAGGTCGGAAGAGGGCCGGACGCGGGGGCCTTCCTCATCTCCAGGCCCGCCGAGGCCCTGAGCGACCTGCTCAGGCTCCACCTCGGGCTGTCGAGCCTGTCGCTGGAGGAGGTCGTCGACGCCCGGCTGATGATCGAGAAGTGGTCGGCCTCGCACGCCGCCGTCCACGGGGCCGACCTGTCGGCCCTGACCGCCGCGCTGGAGCGCATGGACGCCACGACGACGGCCGAGGAGTTCGTCGAGCACGACACGGCCTTCCACGTGGCCATCGCCGAGGCCTCGGGCAACCGGCTGACCACCGCCATGATGCTCTCGCTGCGCGACTCGCTCCGCCGCTACGCGGTCGAGGCGGTCGAGCGCCTCGGCGACACGGGCGGGCTCATGGCCGACCACCGCCGGATCCACCGGGCCATCGCCGCCGGGGACGCGGCGGAGGCCTCGGCCGCCGTCGAGGACCACCTGCGGCGGGCCTACCCCGGCATCTCACGTCCCCCAGGGGCTGAGGACGACGAGGGGCTTGAAAGGCAGCAGGGGCGGAGTGACCGAGTCGGCTGAGCGGCAGGTGGCGCCCGAGCAGGAGACCAGGGCGTCGAGCTGCCGGTTGAACTCGGCGATCACGGTGAGCGGGGTCTCGGCGGCGAGGTTGCGGAGCTGGTACGGATCCCTGGTGAGGTCGTAGAGCTGGTACTCGCCGGTGGAGTAGCGGACGAAGGTGTACCGGGCGGTCCGCATCCCCTGGTACGCCGGGACCGGGGTCTGGCGGGCCGAGCCAGGACTGGTCGGGCGGTAGAACTCCAGCAGCACGTTCTGGCGCCACGAGGACGGCGTCTCGCCCCGCAGCAGCGGCAGCAGGGAGCGGCCCTCGGCGAAGCTGGGGAGCGCGGCCCCGGCGAGCTGGGCGAACGTCGGGGCGAGGTCGATGCTCGCGGCCACGTCCCCGACGACGCGGCCCGCCTGGACACCGGGCCCCCTGACCAGCAGCGGCACCTTGATCGACTCGTCGAAGGGCGTGGTCTTGCCCTGGGGAAGCCGGTGCTGGCCCAGGTGGAACCCGTTATCGGAAGCGAAAAAGATATACGTTTCGTCCAGCTTGCCGGAGGCCCTCAGAGATTCGACGAGGGTGCCCACCATGTCGTCCACGCCGAGCATCGCCCGGAGCCTGTCCCGGTAGTGCCGGTCGATTCTGCGGATCTTCGCGGCGTCGAGCGGCGGGAGCGACCTGATCCAGAGCGGCTCGGCGCTCACGTCCGCCTGATTGAAGGACGGGGTGCGCGGGGCCACCACCCCGGCGAAGGCCGCCTGGTGCCGGGGGGCGTAGTTGGCCGGGTTGTGCGGGGCGACCGGGGCGAGGTAGAGGAAGAACGGGTCCTGACTCGGCTGGGAGACGAACGTCGCCGCCTTCGCGCTGAGCACGTCGGTCAGGTAGTCCTGGGGCGCGAAGCCGTAGTTCCGAAGCGTGCCGTTCTCGTTGAGCGTGTAGCCGTACTCCTCGTACAGCCTGCGCACCGGCACGTCCCACTCGTCCCAGCCCGGTGGCACGTGGGTGGCGGGGGCGGCGCCGCCTGGGTAGTGGTTGAGGTATTTACCCATCAGTCCGGTGCGATATCCGGCTGATTTCATCCATGTCGCGATATTGGAGCGTTCCAGACCTGATGTGTAGTACTTGGTGAAACCTCCCTCAGGAGCGGTGTTGGTGTACACGCCGTGGCTGTGCACGTACTGGCACCGCATGATCGACGCGCGCGAGGGGCAGCACCAGGAGTTGGGCACGAAGAACCTGTCGAAGCTGGTGCCCCCCTGGGCGAGCAGGCTCCAGATGTTGGGAAATTTCTGCAGATCACCCGCGTCCAGGTCGTCGACGAGGATCAGCACGACGTTGGGCCGCCCCGCCGCGTGCGCCACCGCCGGGATCGTTCCCACGGCGGCGAGGGCGAGGAGCGACATCAGGGAGAGGAGTTTGCGAGCGGCGTTGAGCACAAATGCACGCTTCCCGAAAGACCGAATTTCGACACCTCACACTCGACCGACCAATGTAGAACGTGTTCTAATTGCGGGGCCTGTCCGGCGTCACGTCGCGAGGAGACCCCCGTGAGCACCGACCTGAAGCTCGGCCTGAACCTCGGCTACTGGCAACGGAACGCCGACGACGCCACCGAACTCGTCCAGACCGCGGAACGGCTGGGATACGAGTCCGTCTGGACCGCGGAAGCCTACGGTAGCGACGCCTTCACCCCTCTGGCCTGGTACGGCGCGCGGACGTCCCGCATCAAACTGGGCACATCGGTGGTGCAGATCTCCGCCAGAACCCCGGCGGCGACCGCGATGACCGCGATGACGCTCGATCATCTCACCGGCGGGCGGCTGCTGCTCGGCATCGGCGCGTCGGGGCCCCAGGTCGTCGAGGGGTGGTACGGGAGGCCGTTCCCCAAACCGCTCGCCCGCACCCGCGAGTACGTCGAGATCATGCGGAAGGTGTGGCGCCGCGAGGAGCCGGTGACGAGCGACGGCGAGCACTACCCCCTCCCCTACCCGGGAGGCGCGAACCTCGGCAAGCCGCTGAAACTGATCACCCACCCGCTGCGCGCCGAGATCCCCCTCTACCTCGGCGCGGAGGGCCCGAAGAACGTCGCGCTCGCCGCCGAGATCGCCGACGGCTGGCTGCCGCTGTTCGTGTTCCCCGAGAAGATCGAGCGGATGTACGGCCCCTCGCTCGCCGGAGCCGGTCCCGGCTTCGACATCGCCGCCATGGTGATGACCGTGATCACCGACGACGTCCGGGCGGCGCTGGACGGGGTGAAGATGATGCTGACCCTCTACATCGGCGGCATGGGGGCCAAGAGCCGCAACTTCCACGCCGACATCATCGGCAGGATGGGCTACGCCGAGGCCGCCGAGGAGATCCAGGCCCTCTACCTGGCCGGACGCAGGGACGAGGCGTTCAGCGCGATCCCCGACGAGCTCGCCGACGGCATCTCCCTGGTCGGCCCGGTGGACCGCATCCGCGAGCGCCTGCAGCTGTGGCGGGACAGCCCGGTGAGCAACCTCCTGGTCATGGGCCCCCGCGACGAGGCCTCCCTGAAGACCGTCAGGGACCTGGTCCTGGGCTGACCCGCCCCTCTCCTCACGACCGCCCTCCCGGCCCGGTCTCAGTCCGGCCGGGGGGCCGGGTCGGCGGTGACGGAACGCAGGAGCGGAGCGCTCGCCGCCCCCGCGCCGATCACCCCGGCGAACCCGAGCGCGACGCAGACCAGCAGGATGATCGCGCCCGTGACGTTCATCGCGACGGCGGCGAACGGCAGGGCGCAGAAGACACCGACCGCGATGGTGCCGCCTCCCATGACCGTCAGCGGTATGAGGGTCTCCGCCCGGCGGGCCGCGTTCAGGACCTCCAGCGGCGTACCGGCCAGACGGAGCAGCGCGTAGGTCTGCCTGCGGTCGAGGACCGAGGAGGCCGCGGTGATCCCGGCGCTGACGATCGCCACCAGGAACGAGACCGCGAGCACGATGACCGTGCCGGTGCCGATGTCGTCGAGGATCTGGGCCTCGAGCCGGTTGTCGTCGGCGGCCGAGGTCGCCCCGTGTCCGGGCACCAGCCCCTCCAGCGCGGTACGCACCCGGTCGAGTGCCACCACGTCCACCGGCCTCTCGGCATCGGAACCGCTGCCGCCGGGGGCGGTGCGGCCCACGGAGACGGCGATCACTTTGTCGCCACCGTCGCCGCCGTCATCACCTTCTCCCCCTTCCCCGTCCTTCCTCACGAGACCGACCTCCGCCCGTACACCCGCCGCGGCCAGGCGCTCGCGCGCCTCGGCGGTGACCTCGGCCACCCGCGCCGAGGGGACGGCCAGGCGCAGCTCCGCCCGCGGGCCCTCGAACATGACGTCGCCCGGGGCGAGGAGACCGACGAAGCCGGCCACGAATCCCGTCAGGGCCACGCCGCTCACCGTCCGCCAGGCGGACCTGGGGTCGTCGGTCAACCGGCGCCCGGCCAGCAGCCGGGCGGGGCTCCGGGCCTTACGGGTGGTGATCCGGCCGATCAGTGCGACGACCCACGGGCCGGCGAGGTTGACGCACAGGAAGGCACCGCCGATGACCGCGGCGATCACCCCCACCTCGGCGCCGCGGCCGATCAGGGGGACCGCCGCCAGGGCCGCGAACAGCACGACGATCCGGACGAAGCGCATCGCCGGAGGGGTCTCCCTCTTGGCGACCCCGAGCGGGCTGACCACCACGCGGCGCAGGCCGACCACGGCCGACACCCCGACGAGCAGCGGCACGGCCACCAGCACGGCGAGCGTGGGAAGCACCCCCGGCCACACGTCGGCCAGGAACCAGGGACCTCCCTTGATCCCGATCCGGGCCAGCAGCGGGGTGAGCAGCCCGTACAGCGCCGTTCCCAGCACCGCGCCGCCGAACGCGGTGATCACCGCCTCGTAGACGGTCATCGCGACCACCTGGCCGGGAGAGGCGCCGACCAGCCGGAGCGCGGCCAGGCGCCGGTCCCTGCGGGCCACGGTCAGGCGGGCCGCCGCGCCGCCGAACACCAGCAGCGGTACGACCATGAGCACGCTCGCGATCAGCCCGAGCGCGCCGTAGCCCACCGCGTCGTCCGTCGTCCTTCCCGTGAAGCCGGAGATCCTCGTCGGCAGGGAGCCGCCGCGGGAGTCGTCCGACGAGGTGGCCCTCATCACCGGCGAGTCCGCCGCCTGCCCGCGTACCGCGACCAGCTCCCCCGGGTACACGAGCGCCTCGTCGCCGATCGTCCCGCCACGCCTTCCCGGGAAGCGGTCGGCGAGCTGCCCTGCCGGAAGCTCGCCGGCGAGCTCCGCCAGCCCCGGGGAGAGCCAGACCTCGCCGGGCGCGGGGAAGCGCTCCAGGCCGGGCGGCGGGGGTGCCTGCGGGCCGAGCGCGGCGAGGTCCACGACCGTGATCCACTGGTCGCGCACGTAGTCCGTGCGGACGGCCTGGATCGCCACGGCCCCGCTCGCGGCCGGTACCGGGTTGCGCCACGCCTCACGGGCCGCCCTGTCCTGGAAACCGAGGTTGGCCACGACGGCGAAGAGCAGCAGCGCGGTGGAGACCGCCACCGCCGCCACGGTCAGCCCCGCCCCCAGCAGGCTGCGGCGGCCCCCGCCGCGCAGCAGCCGCCAGCTCAGGCCGAGCGGCCCGCTCACCGGTTCACCCCGGGAAACGCCCGGACCCCGGGAAGCGCCCGGGTCGCCGCCTCGGCGCCGTCCCGCTCCCGCGTGCCCTCGTACGGCGCCCGCGCGTCCCCGTACGGCTCCCGCGTGCCGGTGCCCGGCAGGAGGTGGCCGTCGCGGACCTCGACCACGCGGTCGCACCAGCGGGCCACCTGAGGGTCGTGGGTGACGACGACCAGCGAGGCGCCGTTGTGCCGGGTGGCGCCGGTCAGCAGGCGCATCATGTCGTGGCCGGTGCTCTGGTCGAGCGCCCCCGTCGGCTCGTCGGCGAAGACGACCGCGGGGCGGGTGACCAGCGCGCGGGCGATCGCCACCCGCTGCGCCTGGCCTCCGGACAGCTCCCCGGGGCGCCGCCCCTCCAGCCCGCCCAGGCCGAGCGGGCCGAACCACTCGTGCGCCATCCGTACGGCGTCGGCCCGGGGCACGTCACCGAGCATGAGCGGCAGCGCGACGTTCTCGTCGGCGGGTAGTTCCGGCAGGAGCTGGCCGAACTGGAACACGAAGCCGAAACGCGTGCGGCGCAGGGCGCTGCGCTTCCGCTCCCCCAGCGTGTCGACGCGGTCGCCGAGCAGGTGCACCTCACCCTCGTCCGGCTTCATGATCCCGGCCAGGCAGTGGAGCAGCGTCGATTTCCCGGACCCGCTCGGACCCATGATCGCCACGGCCTCGCCCGCGTGGACCGCGAGCCCGACACCGCCCAGCGCCACGGTCGTTCCGAAGCGTTTGACCAGCCCGGATCCCTCAAGGACAACATTCATGCCGAGCACCCTCCCGCGCGAGGGCGGGGCGACGGATCGACCGATGGTCCCCGCGGCCCAGGCGCGGGTCGGCCGAAAGGATGATTCGCCGTCGTTCACCGGCACATCGGCCGGATGCCCGATCCGGTCCCGCCTCCGTGCTGGCACAATCCATCAGGTGACGATTCGGGTGCTCATCGCCGACGACCAGGAGCTGGTACGAACCGGGTTCCAGATGATTCTGGACGCCCAGGAGGACATGGAGGTCCTGGCCACGGCCGCCAACGGGGCAGAGGCCGTGGAGCTGGCACGGAGGCTGCGGCCGGACGTGTGCCTGCTCGACATCCGGATGCCCAAGCTGGACGGCCTGGAGGCCACCCGCATCCTCGCGGGGCCGGGGGTGCCCGACCCGATGAGGGTGGTCATCGTCACCACCTTCGACCTCGACGAGTACGTCTACGGGGCGCTGCGCGCCGGGGCGACCGGCTTCCTGCTCAAGGACAGCGGGCCGACGCTGCTCATCGAGGCGATCCGGGCCGCGGCGGCCGGCGACGCGCTGGTGTCGCCGTCGGTGACCGTACGCCTGCTCGAACACCTCTCCCACCCCCGGGCCGGCGCCGCCCGGCCGCCCAGCGAACCCCTCACGGAGCGCGAGCTCGACGTCGTGCGCCTGGTGGCCAGGGGGCGGACCAACCAGGAGGTGGCCGCCGAGCTGTTCGTCTCGCTGTCGACCGTGAAGACGCACCTGGGGAGCATCCAGACGAAGCTGGGAGCCAGGAACCGGGTGGAGATCGCCGCGTGGGCGTGGGAGTCCGGCATCGTCGGCTGAGCGGGTCGTTTGGGCTGATTAGCGAGAGAGCTGACGGGATAGAAAAAGGGCAGGTCCTCGGCGCATGGCGGGGGGAGATATACATGCGCTCTATCCCAGCTCTACAGAAAAGGTCGGCTTCGGCCGTCTATGTCGCGCTCACCGCGCTGGTGATCGCGATCGCCGCCCTGGTGGTGTTCGAACAGGCCCGTGGCCGGAGCCTCGTCCTGGAGATATCGAAGCTCGGCGGCGATCCCCGCGCCCCCGGCGCCGACGCGGTCTTCGGCGCGGTCACCGTCTTCGCCATCCTGATCATGTTCTTCGCCGCGGCCGCCGTCGCCGCCCTCGCCGCGTACCTGAACTGGCTGCTCCGCGCCCGGCAGGGCGCCGACCTGCCCGCGGTGGCGCCGGTCCTGGTGAGCTGGTTCGTGCCGGTGGTCAACCTGGTCGCGCCCGCCGTGCTGCTCGACCGGCTGTGGTGGGCCTCCCGCCCGCCGCTGGACCGCCGCCCGCGCTGGACGGCGCTGCTCACCGCCTGGTGGCTGAGCTGGCTGGTCGCGCTCACCCTGGTGCTGGCGCGGCTGTGGCCGGGGGCGCCCCAGGGAGGCACGAACCTGACCGGTTTCGGGCTGGTCGAGCTGACCGCCGTCGCGGTCGCCTCCCTGCTGTGCGCGGCGACCGTACGGCAGATCACCGGCATCCAGGCCGCGGGCGCCGGGCACCGGCGGCGGGCCGATCCGGAGCGCCACCTCCCGCCCCCTCCGGCGGAGGCGGTCCCGAACCTGCTCGTGAGGAGCTCCCCGCCCTCCTCGCCCGCCTCCCGGGAGGCCGCTTCACCGGAGGCCGCCTCGCCGGAGGCCGCCTCATCGGAGGTGTCCGAGTCATCGCCGATGAGAGGCTCGTCCGGGTGAGGCGTCAGTCCCACGCCCTGAGCAGCAACCAGCCCTCGCCCGCGGTGTCGAACCGGAGCTCGTAGGTGCCCGCCTGGTCGCCCGAGGCCGCCTCGGCCCGCCAGAACCGGCGCTCACCGGGATCGCTGTCGGAGATCTTCCACCACTCTCGCGCGACGACCCAGTGGTCGAGGACCCGGCGGACGGTGTACAGACGGTCGCGCCAGACGAACTGGACGGGCTGCCCGTCGCGGATCCACACCTCTATGGGGTCGCCGTAAAGTCTGCTCAAGACGCTTCTCCCGCGGCTTTCGGATGAGCACCCGGGGGAAGGCGGGCCTGGCGTATCGAACATACGTTCTCACGGAGCCGGGCGCAAGTCCCCCATCTGCCGCACGAGCGGGTTCGCGTCCACCGAGTTGCGGATGCTGAAGGTCACGCTGCCCGCGCGGTGGCGGTCGTCGGACCACTCGACGGGCCGCCCCTCGTGGGTGGTGGTGACCCGGCGCTGGCGCAGCAGCGGGCTGCCCCTGCGCACGGCCAGCAGCCTGGCGTCCTCGACGCCCGCGGCCACCGCGTCGATGAGGTGCTCGCCGTAGGCGAAGACGAGGCCGACGCTGTCGTACAGCGCCTGGGTGACCGACTCGCAGTCGGGTTCGATGCGCTCGACGGCCGGGGCGATCCACCCGGCGTAGACCGTGCGCTCCAGCATCACCGGCTCGCCCTCCAGGGAGCGCAGCCGCAGCACGGAGAGCACCGGGTCGCCAGGCTGGAGCGCCAGCCGTACGGCCTCGGTGGTGTCGGCGCCCCTGCGGCGCTGTTGCAGCACCTGCCCGCTGACCCGGTAGCCCATCGCCCGCGCCCACTGGGCGAAGCTGTGCAGCTCGGCGAAGCTCTGGCTGCGCTCGCGGCCGAGCACGATGCGCCTGGCCCCCTGCCGGGACCCGACCAGGCCCTCGGTGG
Organism: Streptosporangium nanhuense; assembly: GCF_059358815.1. Taxonomy (NCBI): domain Bacteria; kingdom Bacillati; phylum Actinomycetota; class Actinomycetes; order Streptosporangiales; family Streptosporangiaceae; genus Streptosporangium; species Streptosporangium nanhuense. The sequence goes on along the minus strand of NZ_JCADBG010000006.1, from coordinate 252,016 downwards.
CGAGTACGGCGACCGCCTGGCGGATCGTGCCGCGCGAGGCGGCGAAGCGGGTGGCCAGCTCGGCCTCGGAGGGCAGCTGCGCGCCCACGGGGTGCTCACCCCGCATGATCGCGTCGCGCAACTCCTCCGCGATGCCCATGTACCGGGCCGTCATGTCCGCGCCCCTTCCGGACGGCCCGCGGACACCGGCCCCTTTCCAGGGCGGCCCGCAGACACCCGCGCCCCTCCAGGACGGCCCGCGAACTCCAGGGCACCCTTCCACGCGTCCGCGCACACTCGGTGACCGCGCAATCTCGCCTCGCCTCTCAAGCCGCCCTGTCTCGTCCGGCCCGGCGCGCGTCCGCGGGATCCCTCGCTGCGCGCACCTGGCGGCCGGTTCAGCACCACCCTAAACAAGCATCAATGGCACACATAGCCCAGGTTCGCGCATTTCACCGGCGTACTTCGTGCGTTCACCAAACAGCAACTGATTCACGACAGAGCAGGTCTAGCTTGTTTGTACAAGTTCGTCTACTTTCGTGAAATATTGCGCGACACCCCCTTGGGAGACACAGTGATCGCATCCCGAGTTCGCTTTGCAGGCCTGGCGGCCTTCCTCCTGGTCGGCGCCGCCGCGTGCGGTGCCGCTCCCGGTACGGAGGCACCGTCGGCAGGCGCCTCAGGCGCCGCGGCCGGAGTGGACGCCAGGACCGCCACCTCCGCGGCCGACTTCGGCGGGCTGGACAAGCTCGTCGAGGCCGCCAAGAAGGAGGGCAAGCTCCACGTCATCGCCCTCCCGCCCGACTGGGCCAACTACGGCAAGATCATCGAAACCTTCAAGGCGAAGTACGGCATCGAGATCGAGAGCGAGACCCCCGACGCCGCCAGCGCCGACGAGATCAACGCGGTGAAGACCCGCAAGGGCCAGGACCGCGCCCCCGACGTGCTCGACCTCGGCCAGTCCTTCGCGATCAGCGGCGCCGCCGAGGGCCTGTTCGCGCCGTACAAGGTCCAGACCTGGGACAAGATCCCCGAGAACCAGAAGGAGGCCAGCGGCCTCTGGTTCAACGACTACGGCGGCTACGTCTCCATCGGCTGCGACGCCAAGAAGATCGCCAAGTGCCCGGAGACCTACGCCGACCTGCTCAAGCCCGAGTACAAGGGCAAGGTCGCGCTGAACGGCAACCCCACCAAGTCGGGCTCGGCGTTCGCGGGCGTGTACGCGGCGGCCCTCGCCAACGGCGGCTCCTTCGACGACATCCAGCCCGGCCTGGACTTCTTCAAGAAGCTGAAGGACGCCGGGAACTTCAACCCCGTCGAGACCACCCCGGCCACCATCGAGAAGGGCGAGACCCAGATCAGCATCGACTGGGACTACAACAACGCCGCCTACGCCCCCAAGATGGCCGAGAAGGGCCTCGACTGGAAGACCGTCATCCCCAGCGACGGCAAGTACTTCCAGCTCTACGCCCAGGCCATCAACAAGGACGCCCCGCACCCGGCCGCCGCGCGCCTGTGGCAGGAGTTCCTCTACAGCCCCGAGGGCCAGAACCTCTACCTCGGCGGTTTCGCCCGCCCGGTGCTGCTGCCCGCCATGAAGGCCGACGGCACGGTCGACGCCGCCGCCGAGGCCAACCTCCCGCCGGTCGAGGGTGAGCCCACCTTCCCGACGGAGGAGCAGGTCAACAAGGCCAAGGAGGTCCTGGCCGGAGGCTGGGGCGCCGCGGTCTCGGGATGACCGTCCCCGCCGTCACGGCCGCCGCCCCGCGCGGCGGCGGCCGTCCTCGATCCAAGAACTGGCTGGGAGCCCTGCCGCTGCTGGTCGTGACGGCGGTGGCCTTCGGGATCCCGGCGCTCACGCTGCTGGCCGGCGCGTTCACCGTCAAGGACCCGGCGACCAAGGTGTCCTCCTTCGGCACCGCCAACCTGTCCAGGAGCCTGCAGGGCCCCTACCTCAACGCCCTGCTCAGCAGCGTCCAGCTGTCGGCCGTGGTGGCGGTCGTCGCCGCGGTCGCCGGGACGTTCCTGGCCCAGGCCGTGATCACCTCCCGGTTCACGGCGCTGCGCGAGGCCGTGCTGACCTTCTCCGGCGTGCTGGCCAACTTCGGCGGCGTGCCGCTCGCCTTCATCTGGATCGCCACCCTGGGCAACTCGGGGGTGATCACCACCGCGCTGGGCCTCGGCTCGGGGGTGCTGTACAACTTCTGGGGCCTGGCCCTGGTCTACATGTACTTCTCGGTGCCGCTGATGGTGCTCGTCGTGACCCCGGCGCTGGACGGCCTGCGCCCGCAGTGGCGGGAGGCGGCGCAGAACAACGGCGCCACCACCTGGCAGTTCTGGCGCTACGTCGGCATCCCGGTGCTGACCCCGGCCCTGCTCGGCGGCGTCGTCCTGCTGTTCGGCGGCGCGTTCGCCGCCTACGCCACCGCCTACGCCATGGTGGGCAGCACGGTCCCGCTGGTCACCCTGCAGATCGCCGAGGCCCTCACCGGGGACGTCCTCATCGGGTACGAGAACGTCGCCCTCGCGCTCAGCCTCGACATGATCGTCGTCGCCCTGCTGGTGATGGCGGTCTACCTGCCGCTGCAGAAGAGGAGCTCCCGATGGTTGCGGTAGCCACCCTGCCCGACGTCACCCCGGGTCCCGCGGCCACCGCGCGTCCCGGGCAGCGCCAGGCCTGGCGGTGGATCGTACTGGTCGTCGCGGCGCTCTACTTCGTCGTGCCGATGGCGGTGTCCTTCTGGTTCACCGTCTACTCGGAGGGCCAGGGCTTCTCGCTCGCCGCCTACGGGCGGATCCTGTCGGCGCCCGGCTTCCTGCCCAGCCTGCTGCTCTCCCTCGCGCTGGCCGCCTGCACCATCGTCGCGGTGCTGCTGCTCACCCTTCCGGCGATGCTGGCCGTACGGCTCGGCGCGCCCCGGCTGCGGCCGGTGCTGGAGCTCATCTCCACGCTCCCGCTGGTCGTGCCGCCGATCACCTACGTGGTCGGCATCAGCACGGCGCTGCGCGACGGCGTCGACGCGCTGGCCGCCACCCCGTTCTGGGCGACGCTGATCGCCATCCAGGACGAGAGGTTCCCGTTCGTCCTCGTGCTCGCGTACGTGATGCTGACGCTGCCGTTCGCCTACCGGTCGCTGGACGCCGGGCTGCGCGCGATCGACGTGCGGACGCTGGTGGAGGCGGCCCGCAACCTGGGCGCCTCGTGGCCATACGTGCTGTTCCGGGTCATCATCCCCAACATCCGGTCCTCCATCGCCAGCGCCTCGTTCCTCACCCTCGCGCTGGTGCTCGGCGAGTACACCATCGCCGCCCTGCTCGGCTACGAGACGTTCCCCGTCTGGATCGTCACCATCTCCGGGAACGACGGGCAGCTCTCCGTCGCCCTGTCGATCATCAGCCTGCTCCTCATCTGGCTGCTGCTGCTCACCCTCTCGGGTGCAGGAAGGAAACGCAGATGACCGTCGAGTTCCGGGGGCTGCGCCGCGCGTTCGGCCGTACGGTGGCCCTGGACGGCCTGGACCTCACCGTCGAACAGGGCGAGCTGATGGCCCTGCTCGGCCCTTCGGGCTGCGGGAAGACCACGGCATTGCGCTGCGTCGCCGGTTTCGAGCACCCCGACGCCGGAGCGGTGCTCGTGGACGGCAAGGACATCACCCGGGTCCCCGCCAACCGGCGTGACGCGGGCATGGTCTTCCAGTCCTACAGCCTGTTCCCCAACCTCAACGCCAGGGACAACGTGGCCTTCGGGCTGCGGGTGCGCAAGGTGCCGACCGCCAAGCGGCACGCGCGGGCCGACGAGCTGCTGGAGCTGGTCGGCCTGCCGACGCACGCCCAGCGCTACCCGCACGAGCTGTCCGGCGGGCAGCAGCAGCGCGTCGCCCTGGCCAGGGCGCTGGCGCTGGAGCCGCGCGTGCTGCTGCTCGACGAGCCGCTGTCCGCGCTGGACGCCAAGGTCCGCGTCTCGCTGCGCGAGGAGATCCGGCGCCTCCAGCTCGAACTGGGCATCACCACCATCTTCGTCACCCACGACCAGGAGGAGGCCCTGTCGGTCGCCGACAAGGTCGCGGTGCTGCGCGCGGGGCGGCTGGAGCAGTGCGGCCCTCCGGCCGAGGTCTACGACCGGCCCGCGACCCCGTTCGTGGCGGAGTTCGTCGGCGCGATGAACCACGTCCCGGGCCGCCTGTCAGGCCAGGAGGTCACCGTCATGGGCAAGCTCATGCCGGTGGACGGCCCCCTGCCGTCCTCGCCGGACGTCGACGTGCTGGTACGCCCCGAGGCCGTGCTGGTCACCCCCTCCCCCGACGGGAAGGCCACGATCGTGGCCTCCTCCTTCCGCGGCTCCACCGCGCGGCTGCGGGTGCGGGTGGGCGAGCTGGAGGTCCTCAGCGACGTACCGGGACACGACGCGGTACGCCTGGCGCCGGGCACGCGGGTGGACGTCGCCCTCGTGCAGCGGCCCGTGCTCGTCGCGGCGCGCACCGCCCCCGCTCCCGCTCTCACCTCCGAGGACCCCGCGGTCTTCCCTGGGTCCTCGAAGGCGGCCGAGCCGGAGGACGTCGCGGGTGTCGGGTGAGCTCGGAGCCGTCCTGTTCGACATGGACGGCACGCTCGTGGACACCGAGGGGATGTGGTGGCAGGCGTGCGTGGAGGTCGCCGCCGAGCTGGACCTGGAGCTGACGGAGGCCGACGCCGGCCACGTCCTCGGCCGCCTGGTCGAGGACGCGGCCGGCTACCTCGCGCGCCGCGCACCCGTACCGCCCGGCGTGGAACGTGTCGGCGTGGGTCGGGCCAAGGTGGAGCGGGGCGACGTGGAACGCGTCGGGGCGCGGCTCACCGAGGCCTTCGCCGAGCGGGTCTCCGGCGGGGTGACGCCGCTGCCCGGCGCGATCCGGCTGCTGGACGACCTGAGGGCGGAGGGCGTGCCCACGGCACTGGTCAGCGCCTCACCGCGGCTCATCGTCGACATGGTGCTGCACACCGTCGGGGCGGAGCGGTTCGCCCTGGTCGTGGCCGCCGAGGACACCGCGCGCGGCAAGCCGCTGCCGGACCCGTACCTGCGGGCGGCCTCCGGGCTGGGCCTCGACCCCGCCGACTGCGTGGCCGTGGAGGACAGTCCCACCGGCCTCGCGGCGGCCCGCGCGGCGGGGTGCCGGGTGGTGTCGGTCTCCGGCGACCCGGTGGCGGACGACGTACTGACCGTGGACAGTCTGGAAAAAGTGGACCTGCCGCTGTTGCGACTGCTGGCGAGCGGCAAGAGATCGATAGGCTGAACCACTCATGTGACGCCGTATGCGGTTAGGTACAAAGGTGAACAACCTCAGTCCCGACGAACCCTTGCAGATAGGCCGATACCGCGTGCTCAGCAGGCTGGGCCGGGGCGGGATGGGCACGGTCTATCTTGGCGAGTCCCCTGACGGGCAGCAGGTCGCCATCAAGGTCATCAATCCGGAGTACAGCCAGCACGAACGGTTCCGGATGCGCTTCCGCAGGGAGGCCGACGCGGCGCAGCGGGTCCGCAGGTTCTGCACGGCCGCGGTCGTCGAGGCGGCGCTCGACGACGACCAGCTCTACGTCGTCACCGAGTACGTCGCCGGCCCCAACCTGGAGGAGGCCGTCGACTCCGGCGGCCCGCTCCGCGGCTCCAGCCTCGACGCGCTGGCCGTCGGGGTGGCGACCGCGCTGACCGCCATCCACGGCGCCGGTGTCGTGCACCGCGACCTCAAGCCTTCCAACGTGCTGCTCTCCCCCGTCGGCCCGCGCGTGATCGACTTCGGCATCGCCCGCGCGCTGGACACCCTCAGCGGGATGACCGGGACCGGCGAGATCCTGGGCACCCCCCGCTACATGGCCCCCGAGGTGCTGCGCGGCGAGCCGGTCTCGGCCGCCTGCGACGTGTTCTCGTGGGGCTGCCTGATGGCCTTCGCCGCGAGCGGGCGGGCGCCGTTCGGCGGCGAGGCGCTGCCCGCGGTGCTGTACCAGGTGCTCAACACCGAGCCCTCCCTGGAGGGCATGGAGCCCGCGCTGCGCGAGCTGGTCACCTACGCGCTGAACAAGGACCCACGCAACCGGCCCACCTCGCAGCAGCTCCTCGACCACCTGGTGGGCCGCTCCGCCGCGCCCGAGCAGGCCGCCCACTCGGTCCAGGCCTCCTGGCAGGGACCCCGGGGACCTCAGGGACCTCAGGGACCGCCCGGCCCCCCGTGGACCGGCCCCACCGGGCCCCCCTCCCCCGACCCTGGCCGTGGACCCTCGGGACAGAACCCATCCCCCGGCTGGGGGCACCCCGGTCCCGCGGGACAGAACCCCGCCCCCGGCTGGGACGACGCGGGCCGGCCCGGCGATCCCGGCTGGGCGCACACCGCGCCCTCCTCCCAGGCCGCGCACACGATCTCCGGCACCGCGCAGGCGGGGCCCGGCTCCTCCCCCGACGGTCCCGGCCACACCCTTCCCGAGCGTCCGCGGGACGACACCGGGTTCTTCTGGCGGGGCGGGGTGACCAGGCGGCGGAAACTGCTCGCCGGGGTGGCGGTGGCGGCCCTGATGGTGGTGGCCGGAGGGCTCGGGCTGCGCCTCGCGCTCGCTCCCGGCGGCCCGCCGGAGAACCTCGCCCTGCTCTACCAGGACGACTTCACCCAGAGCGGCACCGGCTGGAGCGGCGGCACCTACAGCCCGATGACCGGCACGTACGGCTACGCCCCCGAGGGCTACTACGCCGTCGACGTCAGCGGATACTCCCCCGTCAGGCGGGAGCAGGCCCCGATCCCCTTCGTGTCCGCTCCCCCGGCCACCCCTGACCCCTCGGCCAGCCCCACGCCGATCACACCGAGCCGGATCCTGCTCGGCTCCGACATCAGGATCCGCACCGGCACCACCGGGATGGGCGAGTACGGGTTGTTCTGCCGGGGCGAGGACGACAACAGGGCGACCCGGTACGAGTTCCTGCTCGACACCTCGGGCAACGCCCGCATCCGCAAGACCGTCAAGAGCGCCGGGGGCGAGCTCACCAAGCCCGTCAAGGTCGACCTGCCCAAGGGCGAGGTCATCCGGCTCGCGGCGGAGTGCAGCGGCGTCGCGGGGGGCGTGCAGCTCACCATGTGGGTCAACGACGAGCAGGCCCAGTCGTTCCTCGACACCAACCCGCTGCCCAACGGGCTGGTCGGCGTGATCGCCCGGGTGGGCGAGAACAGCAACGCCGTCCTGCGGACCGCGTTCGACAACTTCACCCTGCACGGCCCCGCCACCCCCACGCAGCCCTGACCGGACGGCCGCGACGGCGAGTGATCCACACGGCGCCGGGCACGACCAGGGCAGCCGACCGACCGAAGGAGTTCAGCACGATGCGCGCCATAGTCATCTCCGCCACCGGCGGGCCCGAGGTGCTCGCCCACACCGACGATCACCCGGATCCCACGGTGAACCCCGGCGAGGTCCTCGTCGACGTCGCCGCCTCCGGGGTCAACTTCATCGACATCTACCACCGGATCGGCCGCTACCCGCTCTCCCTGCCCTTCGTCCCCGGCGAGGAGGGCGCGGGCACCGTCGCCGCGGTCGGCGAGGACGTCCGTGACGTCGCCGTCGGCGACACCGTGGCCTGGTCGAGCGTGCCGGGCAGCTACGCCTCGAAAGTCGCGGTTCCCGCCTCCAAGCTGCTCGCCGTTCCCGAGGGGGTCACCGCCGAGGTCGCGGCGGCCGTCACCCTCCAGGGGCTGACCGCGCACTACCTGACGCACTCCACGTACGAGGTGAAGGAGGGGGACGACGTCCTGGTGCACGCCGCCGCCGGCGGCATGGGCCTGCTGCTCACCCAGATCGCCAAGCTGCGCGGCGCACGGGTGATCGGCACGGTCTCCACCGAGGAGAAGGAGATCCTGGCCCGCCAGGCGGGCGCCGACGAGGTGTTCCGCTACAAGGGCTTCGCCGACGCGGTCCGCGACCTGACCGGCTCCGGCGTGCACGTCGTCTACGACGGCGTGGGCGCGGCCACCTTCGACGAGAGCGTCGCCTCGCTGCGGCCGCGCGGCATGCTGGCGTTGTACGGCCAGGCCAGCGGCCCGGTCCCGCCGCTCGACCCGCAGATTCTCGCCAGGAACGGCTCCCTCTTCCTGACCCGCCCGACGCTGGGTTCCTACATCGCCACCCGGGACGAGCTCACCTGGCGCGCCTCCGACCTCTACGGCTGGGTGGCCGCGGGGCAGTTGCGGGTGCACATCTCCGAGCGCTACCCGCTCGCCGAGGCCGCCCGCGCGCACGAGGACCTCGAAGCGCGCCGTACGACCGGCAAGGTGCTCCTGATCCCGTAACGGCGCGAGGGATCGCCCCGATCTGCGCGGGCCTGTCAGTACGACGAGTGGGAGTCCCGGGCCGGTCAGCGCAGCGGGTGGGCGGGCCAGTCCAGGAGGCGGGCGCCCAGGACCGCCGTCTCCAGGGTGAAACGCTGGGTGGAGTCGTCCGGCGAGAACCCGGTGAGGCGGCGGATCCGCTCCAGCCGGTAGGTCACCGCCCGGGTGCTGACGCCGAGCCTGCGCGCGGCGGCGGTCTGGTTGCCCTGGGAGGCGAAGACGGCCTCCAGCGTGGCGAGCAGCGGCTCGGGACCGCCCCGCGCCTCCAGCAGCGGGCTGAGCACGCTCGTCACCAGGTCCTCGATGGCCGCGCGGTCCCGCAGCAGCACCGGGAACACCAGCAGGTCCGCGGCCTTGAGCACGGGTGCCCGCAGTCCCAGCCGGTCACCGAGCTCGATGGCGTTGGCGCCCTCCCGGTAGGAGGTGACCACCCCGCCGGGGCCCCGGTGCGCCCGGCCGAGCCCGACCCGCCAGCCGGGCGCGAACGCCTGGCGCACGTGGTGGGTGAACTCGCCGTTCGCGACGGTGAGGCTGCCCGGCGCGACGCACACGAGCATCCCGTCGCGGACCGCGACCAGCACGTTGTGCGAGCCGAACCGGGAGACCAGCGCGTCCTCGATCCGCCGGGCCGTCCCCTCGGCCTCCCCCGCGAGCCCGCCGCCCCTCTCGGACCCGCCGTCCCCCGGAGCCTTGCCCGGGGCGGCCGCGGAGCCCCCGGAGACCTCAACGGCTCCGGCGGCTCCCGCGGCTCCGGCGGGGCGTGCGACGGCGACCACGTACGTCTCGGCCAGGCGGAGCCCGAAGTGCTCGGCCCGCTCGGCGAGCCTGTCGGCCCGCCCCTGGAGCAGGTCGTCGACGAACTCCCTGCGCGCCGCCTCCTCCTGGCGCAGCGCCGACCGCTGGGCGTTCTCGTACCCCTCCATCAGGGCAGAGACCGTACGCCGCAGGGCCGGGAGCGGGGTGGGGTGCACCGACTCGGCCACGGCCAGCGCGGCCTCGACCAGGGCCCGAACGGACGCGCCCCGCTCGGCGGCCAGCGCACCGGCGGCGCGGCAGTCGTCGAGCTCGGCCCGGCCGGGCGGCCTGCCGGTGGCGACCGCCTCCCGTAACACCCGGAGATGGCCGCCGAGCAGCTCGTCCATCAGACTCCCACGTCACGCCTGTCGAAGGCCGGCATCGCGACCAGGAGCAGCGCGACGGTCGCCCCGGCCAGCACGAGATAGTCCCACGCCGGGAATCCCAGCTGGATCGGCCGTCCGTCGAGGTAGTAGTGGAACGGCGAGATCCAGCGCAGCCAGGACACCCCGTCCACGTTCTTGCCCATGGTCTCGACCACGTACCCGGCCACGGCGACGACCCCGACCACCGCCAGGGCGACCCCCCGGCGTCCCGTCGCGGCGCCGACCGTCAGGCAGAGCGTGCCGAAGAAGAGACCGAGCAGGAAGACGCCGACGTGACCGGCGAGGATCCTGTCCGCGGGGACGCCCATGTCGACGGCCGTCACCAGGCCCAGCACGACGAGGAAGGTGACCGCGGCCACGCCGAGCAGCGCGAGGGCCAGGGCGGCGAAGCGCTCCAGGACCAGCCGCCTGCGGTCGATCGGGAGGGTGAGGACCAGCTCCAGCGTGCCCGACTCCTCGGGCCTGGCGATCGCCCGGTTGCCGATCACCGCGGCGCACGCGATGAACAGCAGCGGCCCGAACAGCTGGTAGACCAGCGCCTGCAGGAAGCCGGAGCCGCTGGTGAAGCCGCCCTCCAGGCCGCCCATGAGGTCGCGCATGGCCCCGGGGAACTTGGTCAGCGCCGCGTTCCCGTAAACCTCGGGGTTGCTCTTGATGGTCGGGTAGTAGGCGAGGTACAGCGTGAAGAACGCGCTGATCCCGACGGTCCAGCCGAGCAGCGGCCTGCGGTAGTCACGCAGGCTCTTCGACACCAGCGTGGGCATCGCGCGCCTCCCCTTCTTCGGTCTGGCTGTAGTAGGTCAGGAAGATCTCTTCCAGGTCGGGCTGGGCGCTGACCATGTGCACCACGGTGAACCTCGCCGCCGCCTTGATCAGCGCGTCCGGGCGGCCGTCGATGGTGCAGCGCAGCCCGGCCCCCTCCACCCGCAGGTCCCGCACCCCGGGCAGGTTCTCGAACGCCTCGCGGGGCACCGGGGCGTCGAAGTGGAACTCCACCCGGCGCACCGCCTTCTCCCTGAGCGCGGAGACGTCCTCCACCGCGACCAGCCTGCCGCCGCGCACGATGCCGACCCGGTCGGAGACGTCCTCGACCTCGGCCAGCACGTGGGAGGACATCAGCACGGTACGGCCCGAGGCGCGGACCTCCCGGATCATCGCCAGGAACTCCTGCTGCACCAGCGGGTCCAGGCCGCTGGTCGGCTCGTCGAGGATCAGGAACTCCGGCTCGTGCATGAACGCCTGGATGAGCCCGACCTTCTGCCTGTTGCCCTTGGAGAGCTTGCCCATGGGCACCGAGAGGTCGGCCTCCAGCCGTTCGGCCAGCCCGTCGATCCGCCCCTTGGGCACCCCGTCGCGCACCGCGCCGAGGAAGGCGAGGAACTCCCCGGCCTTCTCCCTGCCCTCCAGGGCCAGCTCCCCCGGCAGGTAGCCGATCCGGCTCCGCACGCTCGCGTCGCGGGGGTCCCTGCCGAGGACCGTCATCCGTCCCCTGGTGGGGCGGATGACGTCCAGGAGCAGCCTGATCGTCGTCGTCTTTCCCGCGCCGTTCGGGCCGAGATACCCGAACACCTCCCCTGGCCGGATCTCCAGGTCGAGATCCTCAAGTCCCCGGCGCCCGCCGTAGAACTTGGTGAGCCCCTCGGTCTCCACCACCGCTGTCATGCATCAGATCGTGCCCTCTCCCCGCCGCCGGGGGCATTACCGGACCCGGACAGCTGGCCGCCCCTTCGTTGCGCGGATCCGGAACCGCCCGGCCGTGTCGTGTCCCGCCGCGGGGCTAGGGTGAGCCCATGAGCCTGGACACTGCCTTCGTACTCGGTGGCGGGGGCGTCCTCGGCGCCCACGAGGTGGGTATGCTGCGGGCGCTCGACGAGGCGGGGATCAAGCCCGACGTGATCATCGGCACGTCCGTGGGCGCGCTGAACGGCGTCGTGCTCGCCGCCGCCCCCGGTGACGCGGTCGAGCGCCTGACCACGCTGTGGGCCTCGGACATCGTCCGTACGGCGTTCGCCGGCTCCTGGGTGACCCGGCTGTCCACCCTCGCCAAGAGCGGCACCCACCTGCACTCCTCCGAGCCGCTGCGCGACCTGCTGGCCAGGACGCTGCCCGTCTCGCGCATCGAGGACCTCTCCGTGCCGTTCCAGTGCGTGGCCGCCTCCGTCGAGCGCGCCGCGGCGCACTGGTTCACCGAGGGCCCCCTCGTCGACGCGGTCCTCGCCTCCTGCGCCGTCCCCGGGCTGCTGCCGCCGGTCCGCGTCGGCGACGGTCACTACCTCGACGGCGGGCTGGTGCACAGCATCCCGGTCGGCCGGGCCGTCGCGCTCGGCGCCCGGCGGGTCTACGTGCTGCACGTGGGCAGGATCGAGCGCCCCCTGGTGGTGCCCCGGCGCCCGTGGGAGGTCGGCATGACCGCCTTCGAGATCGCCAGGCGGCACCGCTTCACCGAGGAGATGGCCACCCTGCCGGACGACATCGAGGTGCACGTCATGCCGGCCGGGGCCGAATCCCGTCCAGGAATAGATCTTTCTCAGCTGCGTTATCGGGATTTATCGCATATATCTGAATACATTGACCGCGCATACCGGGCCTCCTCCGACTACCTGGCCCGGCGATCGTCCCCCTGAGCCGCCCTCACACGCACCGATGTGACGCGAACCGCGTCGTACGCCCACATCGGGGTACCCCATATGAGGGGATATTTCCGGCACATCACCCACCTGAGTCACACCGGCCCCCCGGTACGCGCACCACAACCGCACATCCACACAGGCAGGAGCCGCTCGTGCTGCCTCCTCGCATCATCCGCCGCCTGGTCCTGGCCCCGCTCGTCATCGTGCTCACCGTCGGCGCGGTGCTCACGCTGCCGATCTGGCTGCTGGTGGTGACCGCGGCCTCGCTGCGGCTGCCGCCCCCGCAGCGGCGCGGCACCCGGCTGGTCTGGTTCGCGCTGGCGTGGCTGACGCTGGAGTCGATGGCGCTGTGCGCCTGCCTGTGGCTGTGGGTGACGAACGGCCTGGGCGGCCGGCTCAACCGTGACGAGTACCAGGAGCGGCACTACGAGCTGATCCAGTGGTTCCTGTCCAAGATCTACGAGGCCGCGGTGCGGATCTTCCGCCTGAGCGTCGCGATCGACGAGCCGCCGCCGACCTCCGACGAGATCTCCCGGCGCCTCACCCGCCCCGTCATCGTCCTGTCGCGCCACGCGGGCCCCGGCGACTCGTTCCTGCTCGTCCACCATCTTCTCGCCCGGTACGGCAGGCGCCCGAGGATCGTGATGAAGGCGGCCCTGCAGTTCGACCCCTCGCTGGACGTGGTGATCAACCGTCTCCCCAACGCCTTCGTCCCCCACAAGGTCGCCGAGAGCGGCGTCCTCAACGAGATCCGCCGCCTGTCCTCCGACATGGACGCCGACGACGCCCTGGTGATCTTCCCGGAGGGCGGCAACTTCACCCCCAAGCGCCGCTGGCGGGCCATCCTGCGGCTGGAGCAGAAGGGCCTGCCGGAGGAGGCCGCGCGGGCCCGCAAGCTGGAGCACCTGATGGCCCCCCGCCCCAACGGGGCCATCGCCGCCATCGAGGCCTGCCCCCAGGCCGACGTGGTCTTCGTCGCCCACACCGGCCTCGACGACCTGGTCACCCTCGGGGACATCTGGACCCGGCTCCCGCTCAGCGCCCAGATCAAGGCCAAGTGGTGGCGGGTCCAGGCCGCCGACGTGCCGCGCGACCGCGAGGAGCAGATCCGCTGGCTCTTCGACCAGTGGGAGGAGATCGACGCCTGGATCTCCGCGAACCAGCCGGCCCCCGCCCCGGCGGCGTGATCGCGCCCCGCGGGGCTACCAGTCCTGGGAGAGGCCCGACATGCGGCGGAGGTATTCGTCCTCGTCGATCTCACCGGCCGCGTAGCGGCGCTTGAGGATCTCACGGGGATTGTCGGCGACGGCCGCGCGAGCCTCGGACGCCCGTGTCGCGGACGCGCGGACGAGCATGATCACACCGAGTACCACCACCGCGACCACCGCGATGACGAAGAGCAGGATCAGGATGCGGGACATGGTCGGCCTCCCATACCTCCCCATCGGATCTGGTGGGGGAACACCGAGTTTACCCGGCGAGAGGAAACTTCCTTTTTCGCTGATCCTCACGGGAAGGCGAGAGACCACTCCCCTCGTCTGAAGGGGAACATCGGGCTCGACGCCGAGAAGGAGTACCGGTTCAGCCGGCCGTGGGAGCACCGGCCGAGAAGTCCGGAGCCTCGCGTGAGGACCCGCCGGGCGGCAGCACCGGCAGCCCCCGCGGAGCCCCGCCCTCCAGCAGCCGGAGCAGGGCGTCCGTGTCGACGTTCCGCTCGATCAGGTCGCCGAGCGCGTCCAGCCTCTCCTCCCTCAGGGCGGCGAACGACGTGTCCGGCGCCGGGGTGAAGTCACGGCCGGAGACGGCGGCCACCTCGGAGAGGAAGGCCCGGCGGAAACCGTCGTTCTCCAGGGCACCGTGCCAGGTGGTACCCCACACCGAACCGTCGCGGCAGCCGTCCAGGAAGGGCTCGCCGCCGTCGGCCGTCACCACGCCGTGGTGGATCTCGTACGCGGCGACCGGCCGGCCGTACGCGGTGCCGGCCGGACGGCCCAGCGTCTTGTCCGCGGCGAACTCCACCGACGCGGGCAGCAGCCCCAGCCCCTCGACCAGGCCCGCGCCCGACTCGACGTCGTCGCGGATGGTCCTGGCGAGCATCTGGTAGCCGCCGCAGATGCCCAGCACCGCCCGTCCCGGCAGGGCCGCGGCCAGGCCGGTGGCGCGGAGCCACGCCAGGTCGGAGACCGTGGCCCGGGAACCGGGCAGCACCACCAGGTCGGCGTCGTCCAGCTCCCCGGGGGAGGTCACGAAGCGGACCGTCACCCCGGGCTCCGAGGCCAGCGCGTCCACGTCGGTGAAGTTGGAGATCCGCGGCAGCCGCACCACGGCCACCCGCAGGGTCTGCCTGCCGTACGGGGCGCGCGCTCCGATCGCGGGCCGGTTGTCCAGGGCCAGGGAGTCCTCGACGTCCAGCCAGAGGCCGTCCAGCCAGGGCAGCACCCCGTACACCTCGCGGCCGGTCAACTCCCTGATCATGTCCAGCCCCGGTTCGAGGATCTCGGGCGCCCCCCGGAACTTGTTGACCACGAACCCGGCGATCAGCGCCTGGTCGGCGGGCTCCAGCAGCGCCACCGTCCCGTACAGCGCGGCGAACACCCCGCCCCTGTCGATGTCGCCGACCACGACGACCGGCAGGTTCGCGGCGCGGGCCAGGCCCATGTTCGCGATGTCCCCCCTGCGCAGGTTGATCTCCGCCGGACTGCCCGCCCCCTCGCAGACCACCACGTCGTACGCGCCCCGCAGCCGCTCCAGCGCGTCCACGGCGACCTGGCGGAGCCGCTCCTTGACGTCCCAGTACTCCATCGCGTCGACCTCGGCCATCGGCCTGCCCATCACCACGACCTGGCTGCGCCGGTCACTGCCCGGCTTGAGCAGGATCGGGTTCATGTCCGCGCTGGGCTCCAGCCCGCACGCGGCGGCCTGCATCGCCTGGGCCCGGCCGATCTCGGCGCCGTCGGCGGTGACGAAGGAGTTCAGCGACATGTTCTGCGCCTTGTAGGGCGCGACCTTCACCCCCTGCCGGGCCAGCCAGCGGCAGATCCCGGCGGTGACGACGCTCTTGCCCGCGTCGGAGGTCGTCCCCGCGACCAGGAGTGCCCCCTTCACGCCTTCCCCCCGGCCGGAGGAGCGGCGAACCCGGCACCGACAAGAATTACAGGCATCTCTCCGGAGGAATCAACCATCATGCCGACCAGCATGCCGCCCCGGCGTCCACACCGCCCACCCGGGCTCCCCGGCTCCCCGGCTCCCGGCGAAGCCCCCCGCCGGTTTCCCCTTTCCCCGACCTACCGGCGCCGCAGGACGGCCAGGACCGCCAGGGCCGCGGCCCCGAGGCCCACCGCCCGCGCCAGCCGTACCGACCTGCGGATGTCCGCGACCGAGGGCGCGGGCCCGTCGCCCATCTCCGGCCGGTGCTCCACGCGGGTGCCGTACACGTTGACCCCTCCCAGCGTGAGGTCCAGCGCCCCCGCGAAGGCGGCCTCGCAGCGGCCCGCGTTGGGGCTGGGGTGGCGGTGGCCGTCCCTGCGCAGCACCGCCGCCGCCCGCCTCGGCGAACCTCCCACCAGGGGGGCGCCGAGCGCGGCGAGCAGGCCGGTGATCCGGGCGGGCACGAAGTTGGCGACGTCGTCGAGGCGGGCCGCGGCCCACCCGAAGCGCTCGTAGCGCGCGTTCCGGTGGCCGACCATCGCGTCCAGCGTGTTGACGGCCCGGTACGCGAGCAGGCCGGGCACCCCGGCCACCGCCCCCCAGAACAGCGGCGCCACCACCGCGTCCGAGGTGTTCTCCGCGATCGACTCGACGGTGGCCCTGGCGAGCCCGGACTCCGCCAGCCCGGACGGGTCGCGCCCGCACAGGTGCGAAAGCCTCCCCCGCGCCCCCGCGAGATCGCCGTCCTCCAGGAACCCGGCCATCGCCGCGCCCTCGCGGCCCAGCGTCGTACCACCGACGACCGCCCACGTCGCCGCCGCGCTCAGCGCGGCCCGTACCACCGGATTGCGCGACCGGGTCGCGAGGTGACCGAGCAGCGCCACCGGGACGACGCACAAGGCCACGTGCAGGACGCCCCGGGCCCGGCCGTCCCCGTACACCCGCCTCTCCACCCCGGCGGCGGCGGTGCCGAACAGCGCGACCGGGTGCCCGCGCCGGGGGTCGGCGAGCACGGCGTCGATCGCGACCCCGGCGAGCATCCCCACCCCCTCGGCCACCCCCGGCCGCCTCTTGGTCTTCGACTGCCTAAACGAGATGCTCATGGAGCTCATCCTGGTGGGTCTCCAGCCACACACAGGCCCGCCGGATGCGCTCCCCCGCCCCACCGGCCCACATCCGGGCCCATCCGCCACCCTCGCCCTGCGCCTCTGCCTTGATCCGCATCGCGTGGTAGGAGCGGTCGAAGCGGAGCCGGGCGAGATCCAGCAGGCGACGGCGGTCGCGAGGCGCCAGGCCGTACGCGTCGCAGAACAACCGGAGCCGGGGGCCGACGTCGAGGCGGCGCTGGAGCGGTTCCAGATCGACGGGATCGGCGATCGGCGCCCAGTGGCGCAGCGTGGTCACCACGTCGAACAGCCGGGTCGTCGGCCGGGCCATGTCGAAGTCGATCAGCGCGGCGGGAAGCCCGTCGCGGAAGATCACATTGTCGAGGTTGACGTCGCAGTGCCCGATCAGCTCGGGGGCCGCGTCGTCGTTGGACCCGGCCTCCCAGGCAGCCCCCCGAGGCGGGACGAACCCCTCCGCCGCGTCGTGGAATCCGCGCAACAGCCGCGCCAGCGCGCCCAGCGACTCCCCGGTGAGCGCGTACGAGGGCAGCGGCCTGGCCGCGGACTCCCCCTCGACGTAGCTCAGAACCTCCCTGCCCCGCTCGTCCGCCCCCAGCGACCGGGGAGCACCCTCGAACCCGGAGCGCTCCAGGTGACGCAGGAGCGCGTGCACCGACCCCGTGGAAGCCCTGCTGGGCCGCCGGACGGTGTCTCCGACCCGCACCACCCCGTCGGTGACATCACCGCCCAGAAGGGGAATCTCCTCTTGGACCGTGGTGACGAACATGGCATACGAGCCTAGACCGCCCCGCTCGTGCGGGAGAACAATTCGGATAGAGCCCCACTCGACAGGCCCCCCCGGAAGCCCTCCCCGCCGTTCCACACCCCTGGCCTCTCCCCCGCCACGCCCGGCGGAAGAACGACCAGGTCAGCCACCCGGAAGCCTCCTCCAGCGTTCCAGCTTCCCCCCTCCGAACGGCCCTCGCCCACCCGAACCGGAGCGGGTGAGCGATCACTCTCCCCGGAGAGCGGGAGATCCACAGAGTGATCCTCACGACACCGGCCCAAAACCGATACGTGGGCACTCCCTGGATCATGCACAATTGAGCGGGAGCACCCTTAGCTCAGCTGGATAGAGCATCGGACTTCTAATCCGACGGTCGCAGGTTCGAATCCTGCAGGGTGCGCTGCCAAGACCAGGTCATCCACGCGCTGACCTGGTCTTTTGCTTGTCCGAGGTCCGACCCCCTCATGCAGCCGCAGGCGGCCGAAAGCAGCCGTATGCCAACCGTCGCGGAACATACGCGGAATGGCCGAGGCCCCGTTTCCCCAGGTGGGGCCGAGGGCTCCGGAGTCCCGAGGGGTCCCGGGGGGCCTTTCACAGAGCATGATCCGTCTCACGTGACAAGCGCAGCCAAGATTCTTTGGCTGGCCACCTCGCGCTGACCGTCGATGCACTTGGCGTGGACCCTGAGCATCCCGTCCCCTCCCGTGACGCGACGACACGACCAACCGAGGCCCGCCGTGCCGCCGCGTCCGCCTACCGGGCCTCCCCGGAGAGCAACGCCCTCCATATATCGCCGGGCCTGCCGGATCGGCCACCGATAGGTCTCATGTACTTCCGGGCTGCCTTCCAACTGGAGCGTGCGCCGGATGAAGCCCTGCCCTCCGGCCTGGCACAGCTCGTACAGCGTGGCCCGGCACCGGCAGGTCCAGGTGATCACCCGCAGGCGTGCCGTCCCCCGGTCAGGACTCAGCCAGACCAGTCGCGTATGACCAGGCTGCGGCGTGGACACATGCGGACTCAGGCAGCCCGTCAGCTCGATCATTGCGGAGCACACCCGTTCGGGCCGGGAACCGGAACCGGCCCCCGCTCGCGAAGCTCGACGCAACGATCGGCGACTCGACGCGCGGCCGTCACCGGATCACCCGCAGGACAGAAGGCATAGCGCCGAAGGCGAGCCCGTCCCGTCTCCTGTCCGGCCCACCAGCGAAACACCTGGCCATCGGTCCATACGACCAGCCCGAACCAGACCGACACCAGCGCCAGGCCGTACCCGTCGTGAACATCCGAGGCGATGTTCAAAGCGGCCAGCTCATCGCGCAGCCGCCGCGCCGCCCGTACCGGGGTAATCGCCTTCTGCCGGCCGATGGCCGGAATCTCATCTCCGCTCATCACGTCGCCGCCAGCGGAACTCGACAGTGACAAGAGGTCGGTGGATTCACCACGACCGTGGCGGGACCCATGACCCTCATGGTCGGCTCACTCATGGATCAAGGGTCGCCACCTCGCCTTACGCGCCCCATCCCGAGCCGCGATACTCCGGCTGGATAACCGATATCCCTTGACGGGATAACCCTCGGTGACAAGCGTTGGATATCCGGAAGCCGAGCCGCGAAAGGGGGAGGCGCATATGCCTGCAGATGCGACTGAACTCGTCGTTATCCCGCCAGAGCTATGGCAGCGCCCGGAAACACTGGCAGCTCTCCGCGACCGCGATATCGGGCACCTCTTCCGGCTGATCCGTCAGTACACCGGTTTCAGCCAGACCCGCATCGGCATCGCGACGAATCTCAGCCAAGGCAAGATCAGCGAGATCATGAAGGGAGCCGTTCAGGTCACCTCATTCGAGGTGATCGAGCGCATCGCCGACGGCCTGGACATGCCCGACCCCGCCCGGCTGACTCTCGGACTGGCACCACAACGGCTCCCCGCAGCCAGCCCACAACCTCGGCACATACCAACCTCACCACCGTCCGATCAGTCAGCGTCGAGGACGAACTTGTCGACTCGATACCTCGCCGGCCTGACCAGTGCGTCCAGCCGCTCCATCATCTCCGGACTCCGGCACGTCCTCACCGGCCACATCCAGGCCGAGGCCATCATGGGGCCACTCCTCTTGATCAGCGCGGTTCAGGACCAGGTGCCCGTAGTCGGGCAGCTCTGTCAGGTGACCCGAGGAGCCGACCGCGCCGAAGCTTTGAACTTCGCCAGCGAACTGCTGGAATTCTGCGGCTGGCTCCACCAGGACCTGGGGGACTTCATCCGCGCCACGATGTGGACCAACAAGGCCCTGGACTATGCCATGGAGATGGGCGACCCACGCGTCATCTCCTACATCCTCATGCGCAAAAGCGCCATCGCCACCGAGTCCGGCGACTACGGCCACGGCCTTGGACTGGCGAACACGGCCCTGGCCAACTCCGATGCCCTCACACCTCGACTCAGGGCGGTCATCCTCAGAACCCGCGCGACAGCGAACGCCCACCTCGGAGAGGCAGCAGACTCTGCCCGCGATTCGGAGACGGCCCTCGTCGAAGCCACTGCGGGGACGGCGCAAAGCGAGAGCGACCGTGCCCCGTACTGCACTCCTGCCTACATCGCCATGGAAACCGGCGCGATCCGCGTCCTACTGGGCCAGGCCACCGCGGCCATCCCGATATTCGAGGCCAGCCGCTCCCAATGGCCCGAATCCAGCCAGGCGCGCGACCACGTCCTGTTCCTGACCCGTATGGCCACCGCCTACGCCATCGCGGGTGAACGAGAGCACGCCTGCGCAGTGACCGAAGACGCCCTCTCTCGTATGCAAGCCCTTCGATCCAGCCGCGTCACCGCCCAGCTCACAGCATTACGCGCTCACATGGCCCAATGGGTTGCAGACTCCTCCGTGGCAGACTTGCTCACCAGGCTCGACATCCTCTCGGAGTCCTTCTCCCTGCCAGCACCCCAGCCACAAGGAGACCGGTGACCACCCTGCTGCCCACCGCGACCACCACCGATGAACGAGACCGCAACGCCCAGGTCGCGATTCTCCCTGTCGGCAGCTTCGAACAGCACGGTGACCATTTGCCCCTCAGCACCGACACCATCGTGGCCACCCTGATCGCCCGCCAGATCGCCGACGCTCACCCCGTCCTGCTGCTCCCGCCCGTGACGATCTCCTGCTCGCACGAGCACAGCGCCTGGCCGGGAACCGTCAGCATCTCCGCGCGGACCCTGCACGCGATCGTCACCGACGTCTACGCCTCCGTCACCCGCTCCGGACCCACCGCCCTGGTCGTCGTCAACGGCCACGGCGGCAACTACGTCCTGAGCAACGTCGTCCAAGAGGCCAACGTCGAAGACCGCCGCATGGCCTTGTTCCCCTCCCGCGAGGACTGGAACGAAGCCCGAAGCGCTGCCCGGCTCACCAGCTCCACACACGAGGACATGCACGCCGGAGAACTGGAGACCTCTCTCCTGCTGCATGCCTGCCCCGAGGTGATCCGCCCTGGCTACCAGTCCGCCGACTGGATCGCCGACGACCGCCGCCATCTCCTGACCAAGGGCATGCAGGCATACACAGACAACGGAATCATCGGTCGGCCATCCCTGGCCACCGCCGAAAAAGGCAAAGCCCTCCTCGACAGCCTCACTGACGGCTTCAGCGACGTGTTCAACCTTTTCACGAAACCGTGAGCTGGACGAGACAGCCCGAATATCGCGTGCTGGTCGAAGCTGCCTACGCAGATCCTAGGCTACGGCAGTTGTTTCCGTACGTGAGCCACTGGTTACTGCGATTCTCGACGACCACGGGGTCACCGTTCTCACCCGACGTGGTGTGTCTGCAAGTCGGCAGAGGCGGCTACGTCGTCAAGGCGTCTTCATATAGACCGGTGCTGGGGGAAACCGCCAGCCCGGAGGAGGCGGTAGCGCTGGCTGCCAGGCACTTGCCGGTCGGCATTGGGCCCGCCGTGGCCGGAGCGTATGGAAAGTAGCGCGCGCGCCGTTCCACGGCAAAGCTATGGACAGCCGATGTTCAAGGGCCGATGAGTTCGGTCTCCCATGGTTGGAACGGCGGGTCGACCTCGTAAGACGGGTCACAGTGGTGGCGGATCCACTGGGCTGCCCGCCTCTGAGCGTTCCCCTCGTTGGTGACCATGCCGTTCTCATCTACCTCAAGCACATTGGTGAAGATCGTGAACACCATCTCCAACGGCGAACCGAACTCCATCAGGGCTGGCCGGTAGTCGATGTCCTCCAACAGCTCCATGTCGATGGTGCCGTTGGCCAGGTAGAACGCAAAGAGGCGCAGGCTGGCGCGGACATCCTCAGAAAGTCGAGGCATACTTCATTATCTGGTGTGATGACCATGACTTTGGTGGTGACTACCGCGGGATATACGCGAGATGATCTTCGGAGACTGATCTCCATAATGGACTGCTCGTCCTGCTGAGAGGCCCCTCCGCTGCTCGGAACCCAGCCCTCTTGAAAACTGTTAGAGCAGCATGCAGCTTACGGTCACCCCTCCCGGGTGAGGGAGGATCACTACCTCTCGGCGAGGGTCACCCGTATTCGTCCACGTCCAGCTCGGCACCGGTGGAGGCCAGGAAGGCCAGCACCCGGCGATCTAGCGGACGGGGTGCTTGGGACGACACCGAGGGTGAGGTGCTCAAGTCCGCAGGCTTCGAGGTTGAGGATTGTCTCGTCGAAGCTGAGGGTCGGTATGTTCTTGCGGCGAGTGTGGCGTGCGCGCCGCCGGTAAATACTGATCAACTCAAGTGTCGGAACGAGGCCCGGCCAGATCGTGAAGTGCGCTCCGGCCATGAGTGATCGGCGGCACGCATGGCCGGCCTCTCCCGTTCCGGCGACGAGACCGGCGAGCGCGTCTCTGTTCACAGAGGCAGCGTACGCACAGCGCTCAGCCTCACACGAGGGCTGTGCGTGAGAGTCACCCGAATCCGCCTGGCCGGGTGACCACGAACCGAGTCGGACAGATCAAACGGGCGGAGTCCTGGCGACCGGCGCAGCACATGGCTGCCAATGATCATGCCGGTCGTTCGGGAGCCCAGTGCCAGGCCTTGATGGGGTCCGTTTCGCTTTCGGGCGATGCAGATGGACACGGTGTCCAGGGCGGACGTCATGACCGATAATCACCGGCGTCCGGAAGATCGGCATTCAGGCGAGACGCTCAAACTCCGGGGACGGGACGGATACAAATTCGTGATCAGGGGTGCTCCGATGGAACCGGCCTCTGATGAGAGGATCAAGCGTGGAGGGCGACGAACCCTCTTGGTACCGGAACGCCGATTACTCCAACCCCGTGGCTGTATCCGGGCAGCGCCTTCAAGCGAACGGGCGCAAGCGAAGATCGCGTAATTGGGAGACCGGGTGGATTGGGGAAACATTCCGCACGACCCGAAGGGGTGCGCCGACGAGGTCGACACGGCCTTCAATCGAGGTGATCCTCTGGTCGGGGTGGCCGTGATCGGATTGTCCCTGTGTCATGACGACGCCGAGGTCATCGCTGCCCGGGCTCGCAAAGCCATCGCCTCCGACAAACGGCAGCTTCGCTGCCAGGGGTTGACCGCCGTGTCGCACATGGTCCGCCGTACCGGTGAGATCGATGACGTGACGCTGGAAATCCTCCGGCCGCTTCTGCGCGACCTGGACCTTGTGGTTCGCGAACATGCGGACAGCATCGTCGCCGACGTATGGATCTTCGTCCCGCATTCCCGTCTACCAGGTTGGTTGAGCAGGCGGCAGAGGCTGCAGAGTATCAAATGGTGGTTCGTGATGAGGTGGCCTGACATCGGCCGGTACTTTCGCCGCCCTTGAAAGGAAGTCGCCTGCCGTTAATCTCGCACAAGGCGCTTTTCAAGATCCGGAACATGTGCGGATTGACCTCCCTGCCAAATGAAGATCACTTGATTTACCGGCAGGTCAGCGTATCGCCAAGCCGAGAAGCAGCGTTCCACTTCTAATCCGACGGTCGCAGATTCGAATCATCCTGCAGGGTGCGCGATCAAGGCCGGCGAGAACCCTTGCCCGGTCTGCGGCAACACGGGCACACGAGCACACGAGGGTTCTTCATGCCAACCATCCACGGCCGGCACCGGGTGTTTGCGACTGATCCTTAACCAATACCTTTCCGTGGGGCCAGAACCGATCATCACTCCCCGGCACTCCAGCCCTGCCTCTGAAAACTGTTCGAAGCGTCCGGCTCGTGGCCGAGGGGCAGGGCGCCTGCCCAGGCCGGTAGCGGCTCGCATCGCCTCCTCCATTCCGAAGGCAGGCGAACGTTCCCCGAAGCCGCGACGATGCCGCCGACGATGGCGCAGGTGGTGTCGATGTCACCACCTGCCGTCGCGGTGGTCCACATGGCCGCTTCGAAGTCCCGGCGTTCACGGGCGGCGACCCAGAGGGTGAAGGGCACCGTGTCGTGCGCGCTGACCTGCCGCCCGTTGCCCAGCGCTTTGGCGGCGAGGACAGGATCACTGATGGTGAGGAGTAGACGGGCCTCGGAGATGCCGTCGCGGACCATGCTCGCGGGCACACGCTCTGTGATCCTGTCCAGGAAACGCCCTGACGGGAGAGCGGGCTCCGTGGCGACCGTCGCGGCGGCCACGGCTACGGCTATCGCGCCGGCCACCGCCTCAGGGTGGGTGTGGGTGACTCGCGCCGACAGGGTGGCCTGGTGGACGACGTGCGCGAGATCGTCGGCGAACCAGGCACCGAGCGGTGCCACCCGCATCGCGGCGCCGTTGCCCCACGAGCCCTTGCCGTCGAACAGCTCGGCCGAGAGCGTCCGCCAGTCACCGCCTTCGCGGACGAGGCGGAGCATCCGGTTGGTGGCCGGGCCGTACCCGCGGTCGAAGTCATGACGGGTGGCGAAACCGGCGGCGAGCCGATTCTGGTCGATGACACCGTGATCGGCCAGGACACGATAGACGGAACACGCCATCTCGGTGTCGTCGGTCCACTGCCACGGTTCGGGCGGAAGCAGGTGGCCGGACAGAGCCTGGCGGTTGGCCGGGACGAAGAACTGGGAACCGAAGGCGTCGCCCAGGGCGAGGCCGTGAAGAGACGCGGTGGCACGCGCAAGAGGATCGGAAGACATCTCCTTCATTGTGGGGTACGCCGCACGCTCACCGTCATGACGGGAGAAGCGGCCCCGTCCCATATGCCCGATGTTCGCTGTGAAGCGCGTCCCCTCCCGGTGCGCGAAAACGAGGTGAGATCGCCGGGGCTCGCTCGGTAGTCTCACCTCAACGCGCAGGAGCTGAGCACGTGGTGAGCTCACCCGGTTGTAACCCGGACGCTTCGGCTGTGGCGGTTCGACTCCGTCCTCCTGCACGCCTGCATAGCTCAGTCGGTGAGAGCGCCGCACTCATAATGCGGAGGTCCCAGGTTCGAATCCCGGTGCAGGTACACCTCGGTGTCGATCATCCGGGTTGTGGTCCTGGCACCCGGGCCTGGCACCTCAGCAGGTCAGGACGGGTGTCACGGGGTAGGGCGCCGCCCGTCGACACACATGGGCCGTAGCCCCTGGGCGTCCACCCCGCGATCGGCCCTCCCTGCGACTTCCTGCGCGACTCACGGGCCGTTGTCAGCCCATCTCCTGTACGTCACGCGCCGGGAGGCCGCATTGATCGCCCCCGGTGGACATGGCCGTTGCCGGGCGGCGGTGTCGGACCGTGCCGAGGGGCCCGAAGTTCTGGCCGGGTGGGACCGAACCTTTCGACCTGTCACCGGAGTCAGTAACGGTTGAGAGGAGTCCCCTTGGACCGCAATGACAGCTTCCGCAGGTTCGTCGCGGGCCATCAGCAGGCGCTGATGCGCACCGCCTACCTGCTCACGGGAGACGCCCACCAGGCCGAGGACCTGCTGCAGAGCGTCCTGCTCAAGGTGCTCGGGCGCTGGTCCAGGCTGTCGCGCGTCGAGCGCCCCGAGGCGTACGCGCGTAAGGCGCTGCTGAACCAGTACATCTCGTGGCGGCGGCACCGGTTCAGGAGCGAGCTCCCGACCGCCGACCCGCCTGACCGGCCGTACTCGGGCGAGGACTCCACCATCGTGCGGCTCGTCATGCGCCAGGCTCTCATGCGGCTGCCGCCCCGGCAGCGGGCGGTGATCGTGCTGCGCTACTACGAGGACAGGACCGAACGTGAGACGGCCGAGCTGCTGAACTGCTCGATCGGGACGGTGAAGAGCCAGGCCCACTACGCGCTGGCCCGCTTACGCGAACTCGCGCCAGGACTGGCGCCGAAGCTCGCCGACATGGAGACCGAGGAGGCCTACCGATGACCTGGCTACGGAACGTGCTCGCCGACATGGCCGACGACTCCCCACAGGTGGACCTGGCCGAACGCACGATCGCGGCGCACGACCGCAGGCGGCGTACCGTGATCTCGCTCCTCGCGGCGGCCACGGTCGTGGCCGTCGCCCTCGGCACGACGGCCGGCATCCGGCTGCTGCCGGACGAGCCGCCGCCGGACAGGCCGCAGGAGGTCGCCTCCGGAGGCGACCTGCCGGCGCGCGGGGTGGGGCCGCTGAGCCACGCGTACAAGACCTTCTGCGAGCCGGCCAGCGGGAAGGCGCCGTCGGACTGCCGGGACGGAGGCTGGCGGGTGGTCACCCGGAGCGGCAGGACCTACCACGTGACGGAGGCGTTGCCCAGCCTCGCCCCCGGCCGCACCGGCCTGCGCGACAGCCCGCTGGCGATCAGCCGGGACGGCCGGAAGATCGCCTACTACAGCGCCGCGGAAGGCACCTTCCAGGTCCACGACCTGGCCTCGGGCCAGAAGACGACGGCCGCGAGCAAGGTGCCGAAGGGCCGGCTGGGAAGCATTTCGCGTTTGATGCTGTCGGACGACGGGCGCTTCGTGGCCTTCAGCAAGGCCCCGGAGTTCAAGGATCCCGCGCTGCTCATCGACATGCGCGACGGGGTCGTCCGCGAGTTGCCGAACCGTTGGGTCCCCATCGGGCTGTCACGGGACGGCGCCACCATCACGCTCGCGGAGTACTCGCCCAGATCACAACTGCGGACGATCTCGAACCTGTGGCCGGCCTCTTCGAAGGGCGACTCCACGTCGGTCATCCTGCCGGTGCACTACTCCTTCAGCCCGCTCGCCCCCGACGGGAAGACCGTCGCGGTGATCGAGAACCTCAGTACCCGCGAGAAGCCGTGCCGTCGGGGCGGCGACCTCGCCCTGATGGACACGCTCACCGGCAAGAAGCGGAGGACGACCGTCATCAGCGGGCTACCCGCCGGTGTCTCCCACATCTTGCTGCGCACCTGGCTCGGCGCCGAGGAGGTCACGGCCCTGACCACGTCCCTGCGGTGCAGGCCGTTGTCCCAGGTGCCGGCCGACGAGCCCGCTGTGATCGACCCGCCGTACCGGACGTTCACCGCCTACGCGGTGAACGTCCGGACCGGCAGGGCCCGGAAGCTCGCCACGTACAGGGCGCAGGGTTTCTTCGGTATAACCCTGCCCGGCCCGCCGGGGGCGATGTGACCTCGGCTCTCACGTCTTGCTCAGTCGTCCACCTGCCATACTCGGCGCACTTCACACGCTGCCGATGCTGTGGCGGGCCTCCGCCCGGCTCGCGTCGGCCGGCGAGCCGAAACGCGCCAGACAGTGCCAGACCTTTTTGAGTGCCTGCGAGGCGTGGCGGCCCGTACGGGCCGCGTCCCCGATGATCCGCGGATCGAGGTGACCGTCCACGGCGATCTCGGCACCGAGATCGACGTGTTCCTGTCCGCGGTAGTCGGGGTGGCGTCGCAGCCGGTCGACGGCGAGCCGGAATCCGGCGTGCCATTCGACGGGGCACGGAAGCCGGTGGGCCGCGGCCTGCACGGCTGTTCCGCGATGACTCGGATCCAGGACCAGGGCCTCCACGTCACGGTCGAGCCTGACCGATCCGTGCACCTGGGCCTCGATGTAGTCGTCCAGGGCGTCCGGATCATCGGCGTCGGCCAGTTCGATGAGTGCCATGCGGGACACGACACCGAAGGCCGACGGTTCGAAGACGCTGTCCGGATAACAGAACGTGGCCCGTGAAAGGGCTTCCGCGGTCAGCCTGAAGTGCGCGGACCCGAACCGCGGCGCCGCGCCGACGGGCTTGCCGCGGAAGTTCAGCGCGCCGTAGACGGGGCGATCGTGAGCCGGTGCGCGGTCGTACGCACCGCCGAAGATGCGGCTCTCCCAGCGCCACCGGTCCCCGCCCGGATAGGCGGTCAGACCGCCGTTGCTCGTGCCCGTGACGAACTGCGAGTGGTAGAGGCCGTCGTCCGCGAGCCCGAGCAGGATCAGCCGACCGCCCGCTAGCCGGTCCGGGTGGAAGTTCAGGGTCACCCGCGTCCGGGGGTCGAGTGGCCCGCCTGACGACAGGGCCGCGACATGGCGGAGAGCTCGCTCCTGCGGTGATCCTGACGTGTCGGCGCTCATCCGTTGCGTACCTCCGCACCGGTTTCCAGGACGTGGTCGCGCTCTGCGGGGCTCGCCCAGGCCCGTGATGCGATCGTACTGTCGGTCCTCCTTCTTCGGGGGTCTAAGCGGCGCATGGCGGTCGAACAGGATGGCGAAGATCTCGGGCTCGTCCAGCGACCTCTCGATTGGTGTCGCGTCATCGACCTCGATGACTTCGCGGGGGATCGTCGCCGTCGGCGATATGACACTGGTCACTATCCCCTAAATCAACACAAAACGGACTCTGGAGTCCGGTACGGTCTGTCACTAACCGGACCAGCGAGTCCGTTTCCATGCCGAGCCGCCGCGCGGGCACTGTCACCACGCAGAAGGAGTTTCGAGGATGAACCATTCGCGTATCAGCGAGGCCCTCCGGGAGCTGGTCTTCGAGCCCAGGCTTGAGCTGGACGAGGCTCTCGACAAGTACTACGCCCCCGGCTACACCCACCGCAGTGACGGGACGTCGCTCGACCGCGCCGGGTTCGCCGAGATGGTGGCGGGCACCCGGAGCCAGATCGTCAGCGGCACGGTGACCGTGCTCGACGAGCTCCGGGACGGTTCCACCTACGCCGAGAGGCACGTCTTCGAGATCACCCTGGTGGACGGCTCCACTCGACGGCGGGAGATCTCCGTCTTCGGCTCCTTCGCCGAGGACGGCCGCTTTCAGGAACTCAGCGAGACGGGGTTCTCCGTCGGCCCGGACGAAACCCGCTGATCGGCCCGACGCGACCCGCCGGCCGATCCGCCGCGACCCGCCCGACCGGCCCGACGCGACGCACCCCGCCCCGCCCCGCCCCGCCCCGCCGACAGACCTGACGAGAGTGGAGAAGAACATGCCCCGTCTCACCGATCCCGACCCGAAGAGCATCCCGGACGACGTCCGCGAGTTCCTCGCCTTCCTGCCACCGGACCCGCTGGTCAAGATGCTGACCCACTCGGCCGGTACCGTGAAGCCGTTCATCCGGCTCGCGCAGGCGCAGTTCAGCTCGCTGGAGCTTCCGGCCCGCTCGCGGGAGCTCGTGATCCTGACCGTGGCCGAGTACGCCGAGTGCGAGTTCGTCGCGGCCCAGCACCAGCCGATGGCGGACGCGGCCGGCGTCGATGAGCGCACCCGGGAGCTCATTCGCGGCAGGGAGCTCGACAGTCCCGAACTGTCGGCCTTCGACCGGACCCTCATCCGCTTCACCGCCGAGGTGGTGCGACGGCCCGACGTGCCCGACGAGCTTTTCGACCGGGTACGGCGATTCCTCACCGAGCGCGAGATCGTGGAGGTTCTCCAGGTCGCGGGCTACTACTGGTCGTTCAGCAGGGTCTGCACCGTGCTCGACGTCGAGATCACCGAGGTGTACGGCGCCGGCGAACCGGTACTGGCCGACGGTCCCGGCACCCCCCGGCCCGGTTCGGCCGATGTCCCGGACGAGCAGCGCGACGGCGCCGGGGCACACTGATCCCATGACCTCGTCCGACATCGTCCAACCACCGATCGAGCCGGACCGCTCCCATCGGCGCCTGGACGCCCGCCGCAACCACGAGAAGGTGATCGCGGCCGCCCGGGAGCTCTTCGCCCGGCACGGCCTACAGATGACGGTCCCCCAGGTGGCGGAACGAGCGGGGGTCGGCCGGGCGACCGTGTACCGGAGCTACCCCACCAAGGACGACCTGATCGTCGCGATCGTGCAGGAGCAGTTCCAGCAGCTGGAGCGGCGCACGCTCGCCGCGCTGGACGGCGATGACGCCTACCGGGAACTGTGCGACTACATCCCCGACCTGCTCGAACACCTCACCCGGAACCGGGGGCTCGCCGCCGCGTTCTTCGAGGGAAGGCTCGTCCCCGCCGGCCGCCTCCTGGACCTGATCGGCCGGCTCGTCGAGGCCGCCAAACAATCCGGCCGGATCCGCCAGGATGCCGACGTGCTGGACCTGCGAGTCGTCCTCTGCGGAGTGATCAGGCAACTCATCACGCTGGACCGGTGGGATCCCACACTGTGGCGCCGTTACGGATACATGGTGCTCAACGCGTTCCGCCCCTGAGCGGCGCTCCGACGAGGCGCCACTCATCGCACGAGACCGGTCATGTCCGGGTCGCGTCCAGCGCTTCACCCTCGATCCCCTCGTTTCGGAGAACGTGACACTTTCGAGGGACGTGGCGTCCGTCCCGCCGAAGTGTCCCCGCGCGTGATGTCCTCTCAGGACGGTCCCTGAACCGCCCGCTCCTCCCGGAGGTGCCGATGAGCGCACGAGACACGCGACCGGACGAGCCGACCCGCCCGGAGAAGGAGGCCTTCGACGTCGAGGGCTACGTCCGGCGTACCAAGGGTGGAGGGTGCTTCATCTGCGCGCTCCTGGCCGATCCCGGCGGCTACGAGTTCGAGCAGGTCGTCTTCGAGGACGAGCACCACGTCGCCTTCCTGGACCGCTACCCCACGATGCCCGGCAAGGTCCTGGTGGCGCCGAGGGCGCACGTCGAGCACGTCGTCCGCGACCTCGACGAGGACGCCTACGCGCGGCTGATGCGAACGGTCCGCCGGATCGCCCTCGCCGTCGAGGCGGTCGTCCCCTCCGAACGCACCTACCTGCTCTCCCTGGGCAGTCAGCAGGGCAACACGCACCTGCACTGGCACATCGCCCCGCTGCCCCCCGGCACCCCCTACGAGCGGCAGCAGTACCACGCCCTGATGACCGAGAACGGGGTGATCCCCTGGTCCCTGCGGCAGGCCGCCGACCTCGCCGACCGGCTCCGCGCCGCCCTGGCCGAGGTCCCCCCGAGCGAGTGACCTTCGAGGCACCGGCTCATCGCCTCACCCGGATTCCCTGCCGAGCCGTGCGCGTGGACGGAGCCACCACGGGCAGCAGGCCGGTTCGGCCGGATCGGCTGCCGCTGAGTATCCGTACCGGGACGAATGAGGTATTCGTACGGAGACCTCAACCGTGGCCAGGGGGAAGGATCGGAGACATGAGATCAGCTCGCGGTGTGGCCCGTCTCGCCTCACGGTACGAACGGGGCACCCTCGCCCTCGTCATCAGCGGCGTCTACGCGCTGCTCGTCGTCGCGGCGTACGTCTTCGCCGAGATCGGCATGCGCCAGCCGAACAACCAGGGGCTGTCGGCGGTCATGCTGATCCTGGTGACCCTGCCGCTCTCGTGGCTGGTGATGCTGCTCCCAGGGGAGGTGCTTCCCTCCGGTGTGCATCTGCTGTTGCTCATCGCCGCCGGGTTCGTCCAGGCGTCGTTCCTGTGGTGGCTCCTGCGCGGGCCGAGGGTGGACGTGTCCCCGACGCCGGAGAAGTGACCGTCCGCCGGCCCGGATCGCTCCGGGTCGGCGCCGGCGGACGGTCGGCACAGGGCCCGCGGGCGGGGTGACGCCCGCGGGCGGGTCAGGTCAGGGGTGGCCGACGACCTCGCTCGTCCCGTACGAGCCGGCGACGGGGGTGCCCGCCTCGTTGATCGTGCGTTCGATGCCATCGCTGCCGTTGAGGAAGACCGTGACCATGCCGAGAAGCGCTCTCGCCGCCGAGCTTACATCAAGCCTTAAACGAAGTGGTGATGTCTTTTTATACGGCTGATCGCGTCTCGCGCTACGGCAGAACGACACCTTTTTGGGGCGCTGTGGACCGGGCCGGGGCCGGAGCCCGCCCACCCGCGGGGAACGAGCCGCGTCGCCCCGGATTCCACCAAGATCAGCCGGTCCACAAGCGGTGAAACACCCGCTTGGGGGTAGAGTGCGCCGTCATGGAGGCCACCCCCGGGGCGAACCGGTGGACCAGCGGGTTCGTCAGAGCATGGACCGCGGCGCGGGATCGATGCGGCTGGTTCGACCATCTCGTCCGGGCCGCCGTCCACTACGACCGCACCGACGCGGGCCGCCTGTCCGCGGGAATGACCTACTACGCGTTCTACGCCATCTTCGCGCTGGCCCTGCTGGCCTTCGTGATCATGGGACACGTGCTGGACACGCCCGCCGCGCTCAGCCAGGTGGAGGGCTATCTGAGCGACACCTTCCCGAGGCTGGACGTGCAGGCACTGCGCGACGCGCGGGACACGGCCGGGTTGATCGCCTCGTTCGGCCTGCCGCTGACCGGCCTGTTCTGGATCGACTCGATGCGCTCCTCCATGCGGGCGGTCTGGGGCCTTGAGCAGTATCCGGGCAACTTCTTCCTCCGGTGGCTCATCGACCTGGCCGTGCTGGTCACGCTCGGCCTGCTGCTGTCGATCTCGCTGACCCTGTCCTTCGGCGCCCAGGCCGCGCTGACCTGGCTGGCCGAGCACACGATCGGGGCCGACGCGCTACCGGCGCAGTGGACGCTGTCCACGGTCGCCTTCGTGCTCGGCATCTGCGTGAACCTCCTGCTGTCGACGGCGTTGCTGACGCTGTCTCCCCGGCTGCGCCTGTCGCCACGGCGGGTCATCGGGCCGGCCCTGGTCATCACCATCGGGCTGGAACTACTCAAGACGATCGGACAGGCCTATCTCAACTTCAGCTCCGCGAGTCCGGCCTACCAGGTCGTCGCGGGCGCGGTGGGCATGCTGCTGTTCCTGAAGCTGGTGAACGTGCTCCTGCTGTTCGCCACCTCGCACGCCGCGACCAGCCGTCACGGCACGGTCATCGACCTGACCACGCGGCGCCCCGTCGGCGAGCCGCGTACGGAGGTCGTCACCGCGCCGGCGATCCCCGAGATCAAGTCGGAGCCACCGGCGCAGGCGGAACCGGACACGGAACCGGAAGCGGACGCGGAGGCGGAGGCGGAGGCGCACGCACCGCGACGGGCCAGGCCGCGCAGGTACGACTTCAGATCGCGACGCGTGCGCTGACCGCGTAAGCGGGCAGGCGGGCAGGCGGGCAGGCGCGATCTTCCGGAAGGCCGGTGGGCCGGGCGGCGACCCCGCGCCCCCGCGCCCCCTCGCTCCCTCCGTCCCCTCCGCCCCTCGACCGCGCCTGCCTCGCCCGCGTCAGGGAAGCGGGGCCGGCACCACCCGGAGCGGCGATCCGACGCGCGCGGCCGCGGTGCCGAGACCGGCGGGGCCGCCGACCGGGCGGGTCGTCGCGGGTGGGTGGTGCAGCTCGGACTCGTCGTAGCGGCGCGTCCTCATGTGCCACAGCAACACTCCGGCCATCCAGTCCTGCAGCTCCTTCACGTATCCGTCGAGCGCCTGTCCGGCCTCCCCGTCGAGGTCGAAGTCGTCGAGGAGAGCCGGGAGCTCGGTGGCGACGATGTGCTCGAACTGCCGCATCCGGGACGTCATCAGGTCGTTGACGATGTCGGCGGCCTGCCGCGCGTCACAGTTCAGGAAGTCCTGGACCACCAGGACGCAGTTGTGCAGCTCGCCCTCGAACTGGATCTCCTTCTGGTACGAGCAGAGATCGTTGACCAGGCAGGCGTAGTCGGCGGCCGAGTCGTCCAGGCCGCGCATCGTCCGGGTGTCGTAGATCTCGGGCGGCACCCCCTGGCCGTGGGCCAGCCGCGACAGGCTCATCGTGAGATCGGAGCCGAAGGTCTTGCGGCGCATCTCGATGTAGTCGACCGGGTCGGGGACCCGGTTCTGGATGTGGTTGGCCAGCTCCCACAGCCAGCTCTCCGTCATGTCCTCGACGGCCCGGCGGAACCTGGCGCGCGCGGCCTCCGCCATGGGGGCCGCCGTACGGGACCACAGGTCGGCCAGGCCCCGCTCGATCGGGTTGACCGGCGGCGGGGTGGCGGAGAGGTCGAGCGGCATGAACGCCGACAGCCGCTCGTTGAACACCTTCGCGCCCGCCATGTCGCGGCGGGACCCGAACACGACCGGGAAGTAGTCGTCGGCGTAGGTCCCCCAGGTGAGCCAGAACGTCGAGATGTCCAGCTCGGGGGCGGAGGCGTCGGGATTGATGGCCCCGGCGCAGACGGCGAAGTCGTAGGTGTCGAGCTTGTGCTCGGTCCAGAC
The DNA here is from genome assembly GCF_059358815.1 of Streptosporangium nanhuense. NCBI lineage: Bacteria > Bacillati > Actinomycetota > Actinomycetes > Streptosporangiales > Streptosporangiaceae > Streptosporangium > Streptosporangium nanhuense. The sequence goes on along the minus strand of NZ_JCADBG010000006.1, from coordinate 218,489 downwards.
GGCCAGGCCGGGGAGGCCGGGGAGCTGCTCGAACATCCCCATCTCGCGCGCCCACTCCACGGCGTTGCGGCGGGAGGCGTCGAGGTGGGGACTCATCCGGGCGGTGTACGGCATGTAGATCTCGGGCAGCAGCAGCGGCCCCACCTTCCGCAGGGGGACGTGGGTGTGGCTCCTGACGCCTCCCGGACCGGTGACGCCGGGCGCCAGCCTGACGCGCGCCGCCGACACGCCCAGCCCGGTGGGCCCGCCGAGCAGGGCCGGGGCCGCCGGGGCCGCCCGCGAGGCCCCGTTCATGTAGCGGCTGGAGCGCATGTGCCACTCGTGGCCGCCCGACTGCCAGTCCTGGAGCCCCTTGACGTACGCGAGGACGTCGAGGCGGGACCTCAGGTCCAGGCCGTGCTCCTCGAAGAGCGGGGGCAGCTCGGTGAGGGCGGTGTTCTCGAACTGGTGCAGCCTGGAGGTGATCAGGTCGTTGACGGCGTCGGCGGCCCGCTGGGTGTCGTAGCCCAGGAAGCGCTCGAAGACCAGCACGCCGTTGCTGAGCTCGCCCTCGTCGCCGACCTCCCGCTCGTAGGAGAAGAGGTCGTTGCGCAGGTGCACCGCGTCGGAGAAGGTGTCTCTCAGCACGCGCATCGGCCTGCTCGCGGCGATGGCGGCCGGGACCTCGGCGCCCGCCGCGTGCTCGACCAGGTTGGCCGACCAGGGGGCGCCCCCGACCTTGCGCCGCATCTCGACGTACTCGATCGGGTTGGCGACGCGTCCCTCGTTGATGTTGGCCAGTTCCCACAGGGACTCGTCGAGGAGGTTCTTCGTGCTCTCGACGAACCTGGCCCGCCAGTCGGCGGACATGGCCGGGATCGTCCGGGCCCACAGGTCGGCGAGGCCGCGCTCCACCGGGTTCTCCGGCTCGGGGGGCGGGCCCGTGGGGTGCACCGGCATGAAGGCCGCCAGCCTGTCGAGGTACTCCTTGGCCCCGGTCAGGTCGCCGCTGCGCTTGAAGGCCTCCAGGAAGTGGTCGTCGAAGAAGAACACCCACACGTACCAGTCGGTGACGAGGTCGAGCTCGGGGGCGGAGGCGTCGGGGTGGGTGTAGGCGCACAGCAGGCCGTAGTCCATGGCGTCGAGCTTGTGCTCGTCCCAGATGCCGAGGTCGGGGTCGAGGATGCCCATGTCGTACGCCCAGGCCCTGGTGTGCTCGCGCGCGGTCTCCACGTGGGGGTTCAGCCTGGCCGGGTACGGCAGGTAGAAGTCAGGGAGCTCGAAGGGTTGCATGTTCTGCCTTCCATATCTGACTTCGACGCTTTCGAGAACGCCCTGGGCATCGGACGCCGGGACCGCGACGGAGTAGCCGGTGGGGGATCGGCGAGACGGCCCGCCCTCCGGAAGCCTCGCCGGTCAGAACGTTACGCAATGACCACGGAGAGTGAAAGGGATTGCCACGAATACCCCTGGCGCACCCCGGGCGCGCTCAAGCCCAGGCCGGCCCCGGTTCCGGGCTCGATTCCGGATCCGGGCTCGGGTACGAGCCACGGGAACCGATCCCGGACGCGCGAGAGCCCTCACCTGTCCGGCGACGGGGACAGGCGAGGACCCGGGCAGAGAGCGGGCGAGGAGTCGGTCAGGGCAGCTGATTCGCGCCGGCCGACGCGGCCAGGACGGGACGCCGCGCTCCGGCCGCGAGGTCACGGAGCATGTCGGCGAACGCGAGTGCCTGCTCCGGTGTCATGCGAGGCTCGGTGCCGACGTAGAAGACCACGATGTCGCCACTCGGGGACGTCGTGGCGGTGAACGGAAGGGACGGGGAGATGACCATGATGGGACCAATCATCGCCTGTCCCACCGACAGTTCACAGTTCATTTACTCCCGGCCCCTCGCCCCCGCCCCCCCGCTCCTCCCCCTGCCGGCCGGGACCGGCCACGGCTCCCCGGGAAATCCGTCGTCACGAACCACGACACGAGAGACACGCAACATCAACTAGAGTCTTCGCGGCAGTATGATGCGCGGAAATGAAGTGCCGGCGACGATCGCCCGGCGCGCAGCGAAGTCTGAGCGGAGGTCGCCGATGAGCGCGGGGTCGTCGTTGTCACCCCAGGACGGACCGGGCCGGACAGGGCCGGGCCAGGTGTCCGGCCAGGGGAGAAACCGGACATCGGGCTGGGCGAGCGAGCGGTTCGGCGACCGCGCCGACATCGTACGGCGCCGGGTGGCCACGTCACTGCTGGAGGCGATGGGCAACGCGCAGGACGCGCAGAGTTCCGGGCACAGCGACAAGCGATACACCTACGGCTTCACCCTGATGGCCAGGCGCTACGAGGCGATCGCCGAGGGGCTGCGCGACGAACCGGGCTTCCAGCTGGTCAGGCCGCACGGCTCGCCGCACCACCTGGTGGTCCTGGGCGGCAACCTGCTGCTGCCCTTCCGCTACGCCGAGGACGACCGCACGCCGATCTCCGAGGCCCGCGTCAGTGACGGCCGCATCTCCTCGCTGGTGCGCGAGCTGTTCGACAGGTTCGGCCCGGCGACCTCCTACCGCCAGGAGGAGCTGGACCTGGCGCTCGCGGAGGAGTCCGCCCAGGAGGAGCTGGACCTGTCCGCCGGGGCGGACGGGCCGGACGGGCCGGCCACGGTGCGTCCCGCCCTCACCGGGCTGCCCGGCGACACCCGGCTGGTCCCGATCGCCTACGCGGGCAACGCGCAGGCCGGCCTGCTGCGGCTCTACTGGGGCGAGGCGGAGCTCATCGACGAGTTCGGCAGGATCCGCTGGCTGCACCACGAGCCGATCCCGCTGCCCGCCGCCTCCCCCGGCGCCGTCCATGACCTGTGGGCGGCGGAGCCCGGTGCCGCGTCACGCTTCGACGACGGTCTCGTACCCGCGCTCGCGTTGAGCACGAGGTCCCCGGTGGAGCGGAAGAATGGCAAGATCTTCCCCGTAAGCAGCGAGGCACCCGAGGAAACCGTGGTCACCGGCGACAATGAGCAACCGTAACCAGACCCCTCTGTTCGGCGCTCCCGGCGACACCGGGAGCGGCGGGCCGAGCCCGCAGGCCGTGGCCGACGCGTTCGACCAGGGGCGGCTGACCCAGGCACGGCAGCTGGCGGGGATGACGAAGAAGGATCTGGCCGAACGGATCGGCGTCACCCCCGCGGCGGTGGGGCAGTACGAGACGGGCATGACCCGCCCCCGGGCCGACCTCGTCCCCCGCCTGGCCGACACGCTCGGCGTGCCGCCGGCGTTCTTCCTGCTGGGCCGCCCGCACGGCAAGCTCGACGGCTCGATGGCGCACTTCAGGAGCCTGCGCTCCACCCGCGCGCACCAGCGGGCCAAGGCCGCGGCCTTCGTCGAGCAGGTGTGGGAGCTGGCCCACGCCCTGGAGAGGCAGGTCAGGCTGCCGCACGTCGCCCTTCCCGGCTTCTCAGGCGGCGAGGTCCACTCCGGCGTGGAGCTGGCCGGCGACCCCGCCCAGGCCGCCCGCGCCCTGCGGCGGCTCTGGGGGCTGGGCACCGGCCCGCTGTCGCACATCGTCCGGCACATGGAGGCGCACGGGATCGTCGTGGTCTTCCCGCCCCCGGACGAGGACGCCACCACGGTGGACGCCTTCTCCACCTCCCAGCTGCCCCGCCCGATCGTGGTGCTGACCGCCAACCGGTTCGACGACATCCACCGCTACCGTTTCACCGCCGCCCACGAGCTGGGGCATCTGGTGCTGCACGGCGACACCGCGTCGGGAGACACGCAGCAGGAGCGGGAGGCCGACGTCTTCGCCGCCGAGTTCCTGACCCCGCGCGACAGCATCCTGCCGGAGCTGCCCGGCCGCCTCGACCTGCGCAGGCTGGTCGAGCTCAAGCACACCTGGGGCGTGTCGGTCGACTCCCTGCTGTACCGCTGCCGCGAGGTCGGCCTGATCTCCGATTCGGCGGCGAGCCGCGCCTACCAGCGGCTCAAGACGCTGCGCGACCAGCCGGGCTTCGCCGCCGAGCCGATCAGCGGCTATCCCGGCGAGCAGCCCGTGCTGCTGCGCAGGGCCTTCGACCTGGCCGTCTCGGAGACCGGCCTCACCATGGCGCGCCTCGCCACCCAGCTGGCCTGGCCCGTCTCCCGGGTACGCGAGTTGCTCGACCTGCCCGACCAGCGCCCGGCGCTGCGTCTGGTGCCCTGACCCCGTTCCAGGACCTCCGTCCGGGGCCTCCGTTCCGGCGGCGACGGTCGTGGCCGTCCGTGCCCGGGACCGGGACCCCAGACGACCCCGGGCGGCCCCGGGCTACTCGCCCTCGACACGCTCCTCGATCCACTCCAGGCCGTCCTGCCAGGAGGCGAAGGCCTGGAGATAGCGGCCGTCGCGGGCATGGAAGATGTGATAGCGGAAATCTCCGTCGCTGCCCGTGCGAATCAGGTCATAGAGGTCGCCCTTGGAGCGATACCACACGCACTCGCCGTCAGCGGGACGCGAGGGCGATGCGTAGGCGAACTCACGTGTGATGGACATGGGACGGATGCTACGGACCGGCGAATCAGCAGGCAATGCCGTATCTATTTCATTCAGGGATAAAGTTCGCCCCTCCCCATAACCCGAGAGCCCGCGAGCCTGTCAGGAGACACGTACGCCAGGAGGGCCCGGGGCTACCGCCGGTCGGCGGACGCGGCGAGCTGGTCGATCAGCATCGCCAGCCGCCGCTCGTGGTGGTCGGCAGGAAGGCGGCCACTGCGGGTGAGGGTGACGAGACCGTGGACGGAACCCCAGGCGATCTCGGCCAGGACGCCGGTGTCGCGGCCGTCGGCGAAGGCGGCGATCGCCTCGCGGAACTCGGTGAAGGCGGCCTGGAGGGGAGCGGGCGTGTCGGGACGGCCGAAGGGGAGGTCGACGGCGAGGGTGAGCATGGCGTCGTACAGCGACGGGTTCAGGCCGGCGAAGCCGGCGTAGGCGTGGATCAGGGCGGCGAGCGCCTCGCGGGGGCCGGCGGCCGCCGCGCGGGCCTTGCCCAGCTCGGCGGCGAGCTCGGCGAACCCCTCCAGGGCGACGGCCGCCACGATGGCGTCCTTGCCCGCGAAGTGGCTGTAGAGGACCGGCTGGCTGTATTCGATACGCTCGGCGAGACGGCGCGTCGTGACCGCCTCCCAACCCTCGGCCTCGGCCAGCTCGCGAGCGACCGTCACGATCAGCCGATGGCGTCGCGCCCGCTCGCGCTCGCGGCGCTCGTGTGTGGACATCCCGCAGATGCTAGCACCGCTACCAGGCCGATCCCTGCTAGCAATAATGCCGCTCGCACATCTAGCACTGCTACGGCAAGTGTTGCTCCGGTGGGTCGGACGTCAAGACGGTACGCGACCCCGGCCCGCACCAGGCGTGCTCGCCTGGTGCGGGCCGACCGCGCTCGTCACCCCGCGGGCCGCGCCGGGGAGGAACCACCTTGCGGACGGCGTGGGGAGGGAATCACCCTGCGGACGGCGCGGGGAGGAATCACCCGGTGGGCGGCGTGAGGGCCGGGATCACCCGGCGGGTGGCGTGAGGGGAGTCACCCGGTGGGCGGCGTGAGGGTCGGGGTCACCCGGCGGGTGGCGTGAGGGGAATCATCCCGCGGGTGGCGTGGGGGTCGGGGTCACCCGGTGGTCGGTCAGGTGCAGGTCCCCGCCGAGCGTCACGCGCAACTCGTCCAGGACCTTCCTGGCGCCCAGCACGGTCCACAGCTCCCCGACCAGGTGGGGGTTGTACTCCGGCGCCTGGTCCATCCACTGGTCCTTGCCGGACTGGGTGACGAAGGTGCTGATGAAGAACTGGCCGACGGAGGTCTTGCAGGCCCCCGTCCGGATGTCGACCGCGTCGACCTGGATCTGGGGCTTGCAGTCGACCTTCTTGGCGAGTTGCTCGACGGTCGGGGGCGGGCCCGCGGGGGCGGCGGCTCCGGCCGCGGCGGCGGGAGCGGCCGGGGGCTGCTCCGCGCTGCAGGCGACGGAGAAGGACAGGGCGAGAATCACCGTGGCGACCGCCCGGACGTTCCTGGCGACACCGGTCTGGCACGAATGTGTCAACATCCTTCAGATACGCTCACCGGCTCCGGCGGGTTCACCTTTTCCGGCCCGGTGTCGGCCGAGGGCGCCCGGGGAGACCCGGACGGCGTCCGGAGAATCCCCGGGCGCGCTCCCGGGGAGGAACGCGGACGGGGGCGAGACGGTCCCTACGGGACGCGCCCGACGGCTCCCACGGTGATGGCTCCGGCTCCCGGCGGGATGACGACGTCGCCGGATTCGGGACGCCAGTCGTAGACGGGCACCAGGCCGGGTTCGAGCATCTCCAGCCCGTCGAACAGACCGCGGATCTGGGTGAGGGTACGGGGGAAGATGCCGCCCGCGGTGGTCGTGCCGTAGACGCCGCGGCCCTGGCGCACCTGCTCCTCGGTGAGGTCGCCCGAGGTGACGTGGGAGATCACCACGTGGCTGCCGGAGGCCAGCCGCTTCCCGAAGGAGGCGGCGATGCCGGAGACCTCCTCGTCGTCGGCGACGAAGTGCAGGATGGACACCATGAGGACGGCGACCGGCTGGTCGAAGTCGATGCGCTCACGGACGTCCGGGTGGTCGAGGATCGCCTCCGGCTCCCGCAGGTCACCGGGGATCACGACGGTCTGCGCGTTGTCGGCGAGCAGCGCGCGGGCGTGGACGAGCACGATGGGGTCGTTGTCGACGTACACGATCCGGGAGTCGGGCGCCTCACGCAGGACGACCTGGTGCACGTTCTCCTGCGTCGGCAGGCCCGTGCCGATGTCGATGAACTGGCGGATCCCCGCGGCGACGAGATGCCGCACGGTGCGCCCGAGGAAGGCGCGGTTGGAGCGCGCGACGTCCTTGACGTTGGGGACCAACTCGACGATCTTCTCACCGGCGATCCGGTCGGAGGCGAAGTTGTCCTTGCCTCCCAGGTAGTAGTCGTACATACGAGCCACACTCGGGACCGTAGGGTCGATTCCCGGCGGAGCCTGCTCGTGCTCAGTCATATCCTCGCCTTCACCACGTCTTTCCCGCATGGTAGACGAGCGATCAAAGCTTTCAGATCATGAACCGATATTTCGTCTAATAACTGGACAAGAGGGCTCCCAGTCACCAGACATCACAACTTCCCCTGGAACCATGCCGAGTCAGGTCAGTCCGGGATCTCCTCACGAAGGTCGCGAAGGAACCGCTTGCTCTCGGAGACGGAGTACGCCTGGATGCACAGGCGGTCCATGACCTGCATGTAGTGGTCGGTCTCCTCGAGCTTGTCCACGTAGAGGGCGCTCGTCAGCTGCTCCAGGTAGACCACGTCGGGCAGGTCCCGCTCGGGGAAGCGCAGGATGGAGAACGGGCCACCGGCCGCGGCGTGGCCGCCCCGCTCGAACGGCATGATCTGCAGCCTGACGTTGGGCTGCTCGACGACGTCGAGCAGGTGGTCGATCTGGGCGCGCAGCACGTGGGCCCCGCCGATGGGCCGCCGCAGCACGGCCTCGTCCATCACGGCCCAGAGCGTCGGGGCGTCGGGCCTGGTCAGGCGCTCCTGGCGGGCCATGCGGAGCGCGACGCGGCGGTCGACCTCGTCGGCGGCGGCGGAGCCGTGCACGAGCATGATGACGGCCCGCGCGTACTCGGGACTCTGCAGGAGGCCGGGAATGAACTGCACCTCGTAGGTCCGGACGATCGAGGCGGCCTCTTCGAGCCCGACGTAGACCTGGAACCAGTCGGGGAGCAGGTCTCCGTACTTGTGCCACCAGCCGGGGGCGTTGGCCTGGCGGGCCAGCGCGAGCAGCGGAGCCCTTTCCTGGGTATCGGTCACCCCGTACATCGTCAGCAGGTCCGCGACGTCGCGTTCCTTGAAGCCGACCCTGCCGAGCTCCAGCCGGCTGATCTTGGCGTGGGAGGCGCGGATGGCGTAGCCGGCCTGCTCACGGGTGATGTCCTTGGCGACGCGCAGCCTCCGCAGCTGGGCGCCCAGGAGAATCCGCAGGATGGTGGGGCCGCCACCGCCCGTGTACGTGAGAACGCCGCCTTGCTCGCCGCTGTCTTCCGCGGTCTGTCTGGCCATGTGGGCTCCCTGTCGCACCTTCCCTACGGTGCCACAGTTTCACATATACGGCGCGTTTCGCACAGCTCCGCCACGCACGCACTTGCGCCTGCACTTGCAACCGCAAGTGCAGATCGAGACAAATCTCCTTTACCGCTATCTTCCCGCCCGGCGGACCGTGTCCGAAACCCTTCGGAACTACAGTCCCGACGCGAGGCCGTACGCGTCGCCGAGCACATCTCCGCGCATGTCACCGTGCGCGTCCTTGCGCACGTCACCGCGCATGTCACCCCGCATGTCACCGCGCGCGTCGCCGTATGTGCCGCGGTGCGTGTCGCCGCGGAGGGTTCCCCGGCTCGCGGCGGCGCGGCGCGACAGCATGCCGCGCACGATGTCGCACAGCTCGCTCGTCTCCCTCGGTGACAGCACGCGGCTGAGACGGCGTTCGACCATGCCCCCGCTCAACGGTTCCGGCGCCCTCGTCACGTTGAGGTAGCCGGACAGGAACGCGATCCTGAACAGCTTCTCCTGCGAGAGCGACTCGGCGGAGGACTCTCCGGGCCCCCTGACCGGCCTCGCCGCGTCCTCCCCGTCGCGGGACACCTCCAGCCCGGGGAGCAGTAAGTAGGCGGCGGCCCGTTGCAGGGCCAGGCCGTACGCGCGCATGGATCCCTCGGGCGAGAAGGCGACGATCGAGCGCCCGACCGACTCGGCGGAGTCCGGTGACAGGTCGGCGATGCCGGTCTCCTCACCGAGGCAGGTGTAGACGCGCACCACCCGCTCCCCCACGTACCCCGGCTGGACGTGCTGGGAGAGCGTGACGGTCACCGTGGAGCCGTCGGGGTTGCGCAGCTCGGCGATGTCGGCCGCGTGGGTGACGTACATGGTGGAGTGCTCGCGCTCGCACCACGAGGGGCACGAGGTCTCGGAGCGGGGGCGAAGAGTCCCGACGGAGGCCGTGATGTCGTCCATCCCAATCCTTCCAGCGTGGAGATCCGCGTCATCGAGGACGTACGGGCACGAGGGCGTGCGGGCACGACGGCGGCTCGCGCCCGGCCGCGAGCCGGACCACCGCTCGCGCCCGGCCCCGTACCACCGGTTTCGAGGTCGCTTTCACCAGCAGGTACGCAGGACCGGCGGGCCGGGTTCAGCCCCGGCGCACCGCGTCCCCGTGCCGGAGGTCCGGCACGGGGACGCGAGGGCGCAGGGATCGGACAGGGGTCAGAAGGTGACCAGCGGATCCCCGATGAAGTCGGCGATGAAATTCACGAAGAAGAACCCGAAGAACAGGAAGTTCAGCGCCAGGATCACGTAGTGCCACCAGCGGGGGCGTGCCGGGCGGGGCAACCTGGCGTTGAGGTACATGAGCATGAACGGATAGATCAGCGCGCCCAGGTTGGACATGTTGGCCGACCACTGCACCAGGCTGATCGGGAGCGCCAGGTGCAGCACGACAGAGATGACCACCAGCAGCCCGAACATGAACGGGTAGTAGAACCTGCGGGGGTCGCCCTCGATGAGCACCCGCAGCCGGGGGCTGGTGGCATGGGCGGCGTCGGTCACCACCCGGACCATCGCCTCGAAGATGCCGAGCTGCGTGGAGAAGAGGATCAGCACCCCCAGGATCAGCGCGCCGACGAACATGGCCTGGCCGTACTCGTCGCCCAGGGCGCTGGCCACGAACGTCGGGACGTTCTCCTGGGTCGGCCGCTCGCCGGACAGCTCGACCGCCCTGGACATCAGGATGGTGGGCAGCAGCATCCCGAGGACGGCCCCGACGAAGAAGACACCCCACATGTCGATCATCAGCAGGCGATACCAGCGGCGCCAGCGGCCCGCGTTGGCCTCGTCGTCCGGGAAGGTAACGCCGCTGGCCAGCAGCTCGCTCCTGGGCCCGCGCATCCCGGCGATGAACCCGGTCCGGTAGCCCATGCCGTAGCCCTTGTCACGGTAGTGGCCCATGACGTACCAGTTCAGCCCGGAGGCGAGCGCGGTGAACCCGGCCAGCGCGCCGAGCTGGGTGGCGGTGATCCCCGCGGGTGGCGCCGCGGGGGTGACGAAACCGCGGATCGCGTCCCACCAGATCTCGAACGGCACCACGAACAGATCGATGACCAGCAGCGCGACCAGGATCGTGCCGATCATGCCCCAGTTGGCGAGTTCCAGGGCGCGGCTGATCTTGCGGGCGGCGGCGGTGATGAGGAAGACGAGCAGGAGCAGGCCGATCGCCCACAGCCTGGGCTCCTCGGCCCCGGCGGGCGCGACCTCCCCGTGGACGAGCGCGTAGACGCCCTGCCCGGCGGCGGCGGCCCAGCCCCCGGCGATGAACGCGAAGATCACGATGAAGACCGAGAGCGGCACCCAGAGCTGGAAGCCGGGCGGGACCCGTCCCCAGCCGACCACCGGCGCCTCACCGGTGGCCATGACGTAGCGCGAGCACTCGACGTTGTAGAAGGTCTGCAGGATGGCCGAGACCAGGATGACCCAGCCCACCCCGACGAACCCGTACTGACCGACGGCCTGTGGCCCCAGCAGCCACTCGCCGCTGCCGATGGAGATGCCGAGCGCGATGAGGCTGGGACCGACGGCGTACTTGAACAGCTCCTTCTTGCCGAGCCGGGATACTCCGAAGACCTCCTCGGGCTCGGGCAGGTCCGCCACGGCCAGATCCGGGCGGCTGACTCCGAGCGGGTGGGACCGGGTGACTTCAGTCATGGCGATCCTCCAGGGTTGGAACCCCCCTGCTCCGACAGTGATCCTCTGACCGCACTTCGACAAGACCCCATTCGTGAGGTTCTCGCGGTCACCCCCGGATTCCCGTACGGTCCCCGGCAGCCGGGTTGGGGCGGAGAGAGCATGGGGGAACGGGACTCGGCGGCCTTAACCTGCCTTTAGGGTTTCCGCAGCGTGCCCCTAACGGGAGACTCGGCAAGCTTGGGGACATGCGAAACACGACGAAACTCAGCATCGCCGCTGCCGGACTTCTCGCCGTCGTCTCCGGAGGTGGCGCAGTAGCCTTCGCCGGGACCGCGACGCCCACCCCGGCACCCAGCGGTACGGCCACGAGCCCCGCACCCGTGAACGAGACGCCCGGGACCCAGACCACTCCCGCGACTCCCGCGCCCGGCGAGGCGGAGGCCAAGGTCAAGCGGGACGCGGCCATCAAGATCGCTCAGGACAAGGTGCCCGGCGCCAAGCTGGTCAAGGCCGAGTTCGACGGCGACGAGACCCCCACCAGCTGGGAGGTCGAGCTGCTCCAGGGTGACGTCGAGCACGAGTTCGACATCGACGCCACCAGCGGCGCGATCCTGGAGCAGGACCAGGAGACCGAGACCGCCGCCGAGCGGGCCGCCGACGCCGCCGATGACGCCAACGACACCGATGACGACGCCGACGACGCCGACGACCAGAACGACCAGGACGACGACTGACGGCAAGGAGCCCGTGACACCCCGCGTGTCACGGGCTTCGTGTTCGAACCGGCCGGACACGCCGGACACGGCGGTGGCGCCCCCCGCCGCGGGAGCGGGTCACTGACATGAGGTGTCAGTGACCCGCTCCTAGCATGCGGGCACCACTGAGCAGTTCCGGGAAGGACCGACCACGGTGACGAACGACGCCCGCCACGGGCAGGCGGGGAAGACCCGCTGCCCGATCCTCGAACTGAGGCGGTACACGCTGCGCCCCGGCAGGAGGGACGACCTGATCACCCTGTTCGACAGGGAGTTCGTCGAGTCCCAGGAGGCCGTGGGCATGCGCGTCCTCGGCCAGTTCCGCGACCGGGACGACCCCGACCGGTTCGTCTGGCTGCGCGGGTTCCGTGACATGGAGTCGCGCGCCGAGGCGCTGTCGGCCTTCTACGGAGGACCGGTCTGGAAGGCCCACCGCGACGAGGCCAACGGGACGATGATCGACTCGGACGACGTCCTGCTGCTGCGCCCGGCGGATCCGGGAGCGGGCTTCGACCTCTCGGGCGCCGTCCGTCCCGTGACGGCCGGTCCCCCGGAGAACGAGGCGACGGCCTCGTCGTGGTTCACCGCGACCGTCTGCCACCCGAACATCCCCGGCGACGGGTTCGCCCGGTTCTTCGACGACCGGGTGGCACCGCTGCTGGCGGAGACGGGCGCCACCCCGCTGGCCCGCCTGCGGACCGAACACGCCGAGAACACCTATCCGGCCCTTCCGGTACGGACCGGCGAGGACGTCTTCGTGTGGTTCTCCGCCTTCGCGAGCCGGGAGCGGCACGACGAGCACGCCGCGCGGCTCGCACGTTCGGCGACGTGGACACGGGAGGTCCTTCCCGCGCTGTCGGCGCGCCTGATCGCCCCTCCCGAGCGGCTGAACCTGACGCCGACGGCGAGATCCCTGCTCCGCTGACCCGAGGCACGGGCAGGACCCGCCGGCCCGTGCCGTCGGGCGAGCCGCCCCGCCCCCGCCCCGGCGATGCCCCGGTGGTCAGCGTCGCCGTACCCGGTAGGCGAGGGCCGTGAGAGCGGCGACCCCCAGGAGCGCCACCACCGCGTACGAGGGCCGCCACCAGGATCCCCGGTCCACGATCGCGACGCTGGTCGTCTCCCCCGGCGAGCCTCCGGCGGGCGCCGCCGCCGGGGTGGCGGGCGCGGGGGTGGCGGCCCTGGAGGGAGGGGTGCCGGGAGTGACGTCGCCGACGGGGACGCCCGGCGGGCGGATCACGCCCCAGTGATCCTCCTGCGGCGGCTGGTTGGCGATCATCTGCCTGAACTCCCTGGGAACCGGGGCGACCTTCAGCCGGCCGGGCACGGTCAGGGTGCCGATCGGGTAGGGCGCGAACCAGCCCTGGATCGCCTCCACCTCCCAGGTGCCCCTGGGCAGGGAGACCGCGGCGGCGTAGTGGGCGGGCTCCTTCAGCTCCACCCCGGAGAACTGGAGGCTCCTCTTGCCGTCGGTGAACTTCAGCGCCACCTCCCCCAGGTCGTCGCCCACGTACGGATGGGTGCCGTGCTGGAGCAGCCAGAAGCCGAGGGTGTGCGTCGTGTCCGGGCTCGTCACCGGGACCGGGTCCATCACGGTGAGCGCCCAGCCCCCCGCCCGCGCCGGGGCACCGAGGGCCAGCAGGGGGACGATGAGCGCCAGGAGGAGAAGGATTCGTCTCATGCGGGAGGTACACCGGCCGGGCCCGCCGGGTTCCCGGTCACCGGGGCCACGGCGCCGGCGAGGTCACCGTGGTCGTGGGACCGCCGAGCGGGGGCGGGGCGATACGGCCAGGACCGTGGAGTCGAGGCCGGAAGCAGGGGTATGGACAGCCAATGAGCCTTCAGGATGAGCTGCGGCAAGTTGACGAGGATTTGGAAAGACTGCGTGCCGAGGTCGCCGAGCTGCGCAGACAGGTCGGGGAGGTCGGGCCCACCGACTCCACCGAGCGGTCGATGATGATCAACCAGGCCGACGAGCAGGAGAACCTCGTCGGCGAGCTCGAAGCCAGGCGCCAGGACCTCCTCGAACGCCTCGGGGAGGGGGGCGAGCGCGATCGCGTACACCCCCGCGGGACGACATAGGGCGACGGGGCCCACGCGCCCGGAGAGCCCGCCACCTGCGGTTCGTCACATTCGGTTATCCGGGATTTCCCGGGGTAACCATAAGAACGAACCATCATCAGGGGGATGAAATGATCAATATGCTTCACAAAATGGGCATTAAGTCCAGCGCGATGTACGTCGCCGGGCTCGCCTCGATCGGCGCGTCGGTCGCGGTGTGGTTCACGTCGAACTCGAAGGAGAGCGCGGGGGTCGACCGGGCGGACCGCTGGGGGATCTTCATCGGCGAGTGGGCGCCGACCTTCTTCGCGGTGGGAGTCGCACTGCGCATGGAGGAGATCCGCGAGGAGACGCGGTCCTCCATCGAGCAGGAGTCGTTCAGCGGTTCGTACTCCGAGGGCAGGATGCCCTCGCGCGCGGGGGTGTAGCGCCACCGCCGGGCGATCGGAGGCAGGGCGTGTCCGGGGGGCGCGCCCCGCTTCGGCGTTCGATCACCCGTCCGCTCCCGGCCCCGCCGCTCCCGCCCGACTCCCACCTCGGCCTCGCGTTCGCCCCCGCGTCCCCGCCCTGGTCATCTTCTCCGGCCCCGTCTCGTGCCCCGTTCCGCCCGGGCACGGGTCATGACGGTGTGACCAGGGCCGGATGTCTCGGGTCGTCGACGCGGACGACCACGTCCGCGACCTCCGCCGGGGTCGCCTCCTCCTCGTAGCGCGCGTAGGCGGGCAGCGTCCAGCGCCGCTCCTCCGGGGTGCGCCGGGCGAGCGCGCCCGGTGAGAGCCTCAGGTGCACGGTCAGCTCGAACGGCAGCCCCCGGCCCAGCAGCAGGGGGCCGGACAGCAGCAACACCCCGCCCGGGGGGACCGTGACGTAGGGGGCGCGGGTGGCCCTGTCGACGACGCTGTCCCACAGCGTGGGCAGCACCTTCCCCGACCGGCCGGGATCGAGCGGCCTCAGGACCTCTCTGGCCAGTCCCCCGTAGTCGAACCAGTCGGCGTAGAAGGAGTCCGGGTCGGTCCGGCCGTACTCGAAGCGGAGCGAGGCCGGGCGCAGGAAGTCGGCGGTGGAGACGTGGAGCACCTCCCGGCCGCGGAGCCGGAGCGGGTCGGCCAGCGCGTCGGCGAGGTCCTCCGGCCGCGCCGCCGGAGCCCCGTCGAGCGCGACGCGCACCCAGGAGTCACGGGGTCCCGCGGTGACCCGGTCAGCGAGTTCCTCCACCAGCGACGACGGGGAGATCGGCCGTATGTTCACCCCACCATCCTGGCCGACGCGCGCCCGTCTCCGGTCAGGGCCGGTCAACCATCATGGCCGGGTCAAGGTCGGACGTGATGCCGATCAAATATCGGTCTGTCCGGGTTGTCCTGCCGCTACAGGCGGTAACGATCCATATGGATCGACGGCTCGGCCGTGACTGGGCGTCGGCCTCCTGGTCGCGTCACGTCCACGTCGGCGCGATCCGGTAGTTGGCGTGATCTTCACGTCTTTCCGCAACCAAGATCACGGCACGTTACGCACGGAGACAGTGATGTCAGGAGGATTTCAGTGATCAAGCGCGGTAAGCCGACCAAGAACGGCCAGGTCAAGCTGACTTTCAGCATAGCGGAGAGCCCGACCCACGGAGGGGTCTCGCTGGTCGGCGACTTCAACGACTGGGACCCCTACGCCCATCCCATGCAACGCAGGGACGACGGCACCTACCAGGTGAGCCTGATGGTCCCCGCACGGCAGCCCATCCGCTTCCGCTACCTCGCGGACGGCGGCGTGTGGTTCGACGACGCGGACGCGGACCACCACGACGAGCACGGCGGCCGGATCAACCCCGCGGACGTCCAGGAGGCACCGGAGAGCCCCAACGCGGCGCGTAACGTCGGCAAGCCGATGCGGCAGACGCTCTCGGCCGGGCAGCCGGTCTCGGCCTCGGTGGGCGCCTCCTAGCATCTCGGCGACCGCTCGTAGGACGGGATCCCCTTGGCGGGACACACCGTTCCACCGTCTCCGCGATCAGCGTGGCGGCCCGCCCCGTCCTCTCCCGGCAGGGACACGGAGGGGCGGGCCGCCCCGCGAACGTCAGCCGAGCGCGCCGAGGGTGTCGCGGGCGAGTTGCAGTTCCTCTCTCGGCCGGACCACCAGTACGGGCACGGACGCGCCGGGCGCGCTGACCGTACCGTCGGCGTCGAGGCCGGTACGGGCGGGCGGCTCGACACCGAGCAGCGAGAGCCCGCGGCAGACGCCCTCGCGGACCTCCGGCTGGTCCCAGCCGATCTCGCCGGTGAACACGAGCGCGTCGAGCCGGTCCAGGCTCGTCGCGGCGGCGGCGATCTCCCGGCTCACCCGGTGCTCGAACACCTCCAGCGCCAGCGCCGCCGCGGGATCCCCGGAGGCGACCAGTTCCCTGGTGTCGCCCGACTTCCCGCCCGAGAGCCCGAGCAGCCCCGACCGGTGTTCCAGGCCGTCGCGCAACTCGTCGAGCGTGAGCCGGGAACCGGACAGCAGCCACAGCAGCATGCCGGGATCGACGCTCCCCGACCGCTTGCTCATCGGGACCCCCTCCAGCGGGGTGAACCCCATCGAGGTGTCCACGCTGCGCCCCTCGCGGACGGCGCACACCGAGGAACCTCCGCCGAGGTGGGCCAGGACCACCTGGAGGGTTCCGGCGGGCCGGTCGAGCAGCTTCGCGGCCCGTTCCAGCGCCCAGGCGTACGACAGACCGTGGAAGCCGTAGCGGCGCAGGCCGTAACGGCTCCTCCACTCCGCGGGCAGCGCGTAGGTGGCGGCGCGGTCGGGAAGCCCGGCGTGGAAGGCGGTGTCGGGGCAGAGCACGTGCGGGACGCCGGGCAGCCTGCGCCGGGCGGCCTCGACGAGCGCGAGGGCGGGCGGCACGTGCAGCGGGGCGAGGTCGGCGTACTCCCGTACCGCCTCCAGCACGCCGTCGTCCACGACCGTCGGCTCCCGCACGGCCTCGCCCCCGTGGACGAGGCGGTGGCCGACCGCGGCGAGGTCCACGCCGGGGGCGGCGTCGAGGAAGTCCGCGATCGCCCGCTCGGCCGTCTCGGGGTCGGGGCTGCGCTCGGTGTGCTCGGTGCGCAGGACCTCACCGTCCCGGACGAGGTGGAGTTGGAGGCTCGACGATCCCGCGTTGACGGTGAGCACCGCCGGGTCAGTGGTTCCCATCCCCCTGGCGTGCCCGGGGCCGGGTAGGGCAAACGGCGCGTCGCGGCGGCCGTCGTCCGCCGCTCCGCCGGGCCTCCAGGAGGGGGCGCCCGACCGTGACGACCTGGGGCGGGGACACCCCGGACCGGGTTCCCGGCGGCCGCTCACCGGGCTTCCTGACCGACGGCGGTTCGTAATCGCTTGTTGTACTGTCATGAGCCACGGGCGTACGGTGGGGCCAATGGCACCCGTCCTTCGTACGGCTCCCGACAGGGCGCTGTCTCCAACTGCCGTAGACAGCGGGGCGATATGACTCGACTTTCCGTCACCGTGGACGCGCGTCCGCAATTCTCCGTGGTGACTCTGATCGGCGATCTGGACAAGTCCTCGGCACCCCTGCTCGAGGAGAGGCTCGCGGATTTCATGAGACGTGGCCACATCTGCCTGGTCGTCGACACGACGGGGCTGGGATTCTGCGACTCCACGGGCATCTGGGTGCTGCTGACGAGCCTGCGGCGCGCCTACGAACGGAAAGGCTGGCTGCGCCTCGTCGGCGTGCACGGATTCCTCAGCCGCCTGCTCGACCTGACCAGGCTGCGAGAGGCGTTTCCCATCGACTCCACCATCGAGGAGTCACTGCGCGAGGTCTCCGACAGGGTCGTCCCCGTCTCGCACTGATCCCACCCGATCGCCCGCCCCCTCGCCGTCGAAGACGACGTCCGAGCGGTCGTGGAACGTCTCCGCACCGTCCGGCACCCGCTCCCGGAAGGAATCGCCTGTTCCGGCGGGCGAGAGGGCCGGTTCCGGGAGCGGGGGCGGGGGCGGATCAGTCGCGGGAGACCAGGCGGACGAACTCCTCGAACGAGAACCGGCCGTCGCCGTCGGAGTCGCCGCTCTGGTTCAGCGACCCGATGGCCTCGGCGGGCAGGGCGGGGAAGTGCTCTCCGAACTCCCGCTCCGTGATGAACCCGTCGCCATCGGTGTCGATGGCCGCGAACGCCTGCCTGAGCTCCGCCAGCCGATCCCCGTTGGGCTCTGTCGACATGCTGCCCCACCTCTCTCAACGACCCGCACTTCGATCAGCAGACAACTTACGGGAGGAACCCCCCATCCAGCCAAGCGGCCCCATATAACACCTTTTATCACTAAAAGTCCTTTTTTCGAACCAGGCCCGCCCCGGCCCGCGCCTAGACTTCGAGCATGATTCGCCCCGCAACGCCGGACGACGTCCCGGCGATCATCGACATGATCCGCGGCCTCGCGGAGTACGAGAAGGCGCTGGACGAGGTCGTGAACACCCCCGGCATGCTCCACGAGACGCTCTTCGGCCCCTCCCCCAGCGTGTTCTGCCACATCGCCGTCGACGGGGAGGAGGTCGCCGGGTTCGCGATCTGGTTCGTCTCCTACTCGACCTGGCTCGGCACCCACGGGATCTACCTCGAGGACCTCTTCGTCCACCCCGACCACCGGGGCGGCGGGTACGGCAAGAAGCTGCTCGCCACGCTGGCGGGCATCTGCGTGGAGCGCGGCTACGGCCGCTTCGAGTGGTCGGTGCTCGACTGGAACACCCCGGCCATCGACTTCTACCGGGCGATCGGCGCGGAACAGATCGGCGAGTGGGACAGGTACCGCCTCTCCGGCCCCGCGCTGGAGAAGGTCGCCGTGGGAAACACGCGCTGACCATCCCGGGGAGCGCGCGGTAACCGCCGCGAGGAGCACGCGGTAACCGTCGCCAGAAGCACGCGGTAACCGTCGTGGGAGCGCGGCGACCGTGCCGGGAGAAGGATCTCGTCCCGGGCCCGCCTCCACGGCGAAGACCGGCCGGAAATCCTTCCGGCCGGTCTTCCGTTCCGCCGTGCGGCGTTCTCCCCCTCCCGGGAAGCCCGCCCGGGAAAACCTCACGGAGGACACACTCCGGCCGTGAACCTTTCATCTCGCAAAACCGTCGTACCCCCTCCCTGAGCTGGTACGACGAGCCGTTGACACGTCGCGGTAAAGGCACTCCGTTTACACCCCGGAGCCGGCGACCTAGAGTCCGTCTCGCGTGAGCGCCTCACCGCCATTGATCAGCGACTCGTCACCCCTCGAAAGGGATGGTATTTCTGTGCGTAAATGGCGAAATATGGCCGTCGCCGGTGTGGTCACGTTCATGACCGCGCTTCTTGCCGTCGTCCTCGTTCCCCTGCCGGCCTCGGCGCACGGCGCCATGATGACCCCCGGTAGCCGGACCTTCTTCTGTTGGCAGGACGGCCTCTCCCCGCAGGGGAACATCGTGCCCATCAACCAGGCGTGCTCGGCGGCGGTGGCCCAGAGCGGGGCCAACTCGCTGTACAACTGGTTCAGCCTGCTGCGGTCCGACGGGGCCGGTCGGACGCGCGGGTTCATCCCCGACGGCCAGGCCTGCAGCGGCGGCAACCCCGGCTACAGC
Organism: Streptosporangium nanhuense; assembly: GCF_059358815.1. Lineage (NCBI taxonomy): Bacteria > Bacillati > Actinomycetota > Actinomycetes > Streptosporangiales > Streptosporangiaceae > Streptosporangium > Streptosporangium nanhuense. Next base: position 199,376 of record NZ_JCADBG010000006.1, on the reverse strand, counting down.
GGGTACGACCTGCCGAGCGCCAACTGGCCGGTGACGCACCTGACCTCGGGCGCGACCATCCAGTTCAAGTACAACAAGTGGGCCGCGCACCCCGGCTGGTTCTACCTCTACATCACCAAGGACGGCTGGAACCCCAACCGGGCGCTGACCTGGGACGACCTGGAGAGCGAGCCCTTCCACACGGCCGACCACCCGCAGAGCGTCGGCTCGCCGGGCACCAACGACGCCAACTACTACTGGAACGCCAGGCTCCCGTCGGGCAAGTCGGGCCGTCACATCATCTACTCGGTGTGGAAGCGCTCCGACAGCGCGGAGACGTTCTACAACTGCTCCGACGTCGTCTTCGACGGCGGCAACGGCCAGGTGACCGGCGTCGGCCGGGGAGGCACCGACCCCACGCCGACCCCCACCCCCACGCCCACCCCGACCGTGACTCCGACGCCCGGAGTGACGCCGACGCCCGGAACCGGCGCGTGCGCCGCCTCCTACCGGACCATCAGCACCTGGTCGGGCGGCTTCCAGGCCGAGGTGACCGTGAGGAACACGGGCACGGCCGCCTTCAACGGCTGGACGGCGAGCTGGACGCTCAACAGCGGCAGCGCGGTGAACAGCCTGTGGAGCGCCACGCACACCACGTCCGGGTCCACCGTCACGGCCAAGCCCGCCGAATGGAACCGCACGATAGCGGGCGGCGCCTCGACCACCTTCGGATTCACCGGCACGGGCACCAGCGGTTCCCCGTCCGTCACCTGTACCAGCCCCTAGCGGGAGACGGTCCCCGCCGGTACCGCACACCCGGCGGGGACCGTCCCGCGCCTAGCTCCATCTCGCCCGTCTCCGTCCCGCCCATCACCGGCGCGCCCTCGTGAAGGGCGGAAGGGAGTCCCGTGCCACCCACCACGAAGATCGCGCCACTGCTGGGCCTCGCCTCGCTCGGGGCGGCGGCGGCCCTGATCGTGGTGGCCTGCGCCGGACGCACGACGGAGGGCGGGCACGCGGCCGCGCACCCGTCCTCCTCGCCCGCCCACCACGCGTCCCCGGCGGTCCCCGCGTCCCCGGCGCCCCCGCCCGCCCGCGAGGACACCCCGGCGCCGTCGCCCTCCCCGCCCACCGGCGCGACCGCCCATTCGAGCCCTCTGCCGGCCTCCAAGAGGTGCCGGGCGACGGTCACCCTGGTCGAGTCGTGGCCGGGTGGCTACCGGGGCACCGCGACGATCACCAACACCACCGGCAAGCCGCTGCACGGCTGGTACATCCAGTGGATGCAGCCCCTTGAGGCGACCTTCAGGCAGTCCTGGAACGGCACCCACATGCAGAGCGGCCCCGTCGCGATGCTCCACGCCCCCCCGGAGAAGCCGTCGCTGCCGCCGGGGGCGACCGTCTCCGACATCGGGTTCGTGGGAGCCGCCGCCACTCCCCCGGCCTTCACCGAGATCACCTGCGGCTAGAGGGAACCGGCCCGGCCGGGGCCGGGCCGGGCGGCGTCAGCCCTTCCCGTAGCGCTGCTTGAAGCGCTCGACGCGCCCCGCCGTGTCGACGACCCGGCTGCGCCCGGTGTAGAAGGGGTGGCTCGCCGAGGAGACGTCGACGTCGACCAGCGGGTAGACGTTGCCGTCCTCCCACTCGACGGTCTTGCGGCTGGTGACGGTCGAACGGGTCAGGAAGGCGAACCCGGCACTCGGGTCGCGGAAGACGACCGGGTGGTAGTCGGGGTGGATGTCCTTCTTCATGACTATCTGTCCTCTCGGAAAGAGACGTGACGGCGGATGATCGGGTCGTACTTGGCGAGGGTGAGCCGGTCGGGGTCGTTACGCCGGTTCTTGCGGGTCACGTAGGTGAAACCGGTGCCCGCGGTGGACCTCAGCCTGATCACTGAGCGCACCTCGTTCCTGGCCACGGTCGGCTCCTCTCGGGTCGGGGATCGCACGATGCCGGTGATAACGGTTTTCATTCGCCAGACATTCCCGCCCAGGAACCCCCGCCGGGTGGGACCGAGGAGGACGACGGCCGGGCGGGTTTCACCCCCCGGTAACCTCCCGTCCATCCGCCCCCTGTTCGCTGTGATCCATGCCCTGGCCGGAAACCGAGATCGTCGGATCGGACGTCAGCCCTCCCGTCACCGTGTACGGCACGGTCGACAGGAGTCCCGACGGGGAGCTCGCCCACGAGGGCAACCGGGTTCCCGACATCGTCGCCCTGGACCGGCGGCGGCTGGTGGTCGCCTGGCGGGCCGGGGTCCGGGACGCGCGCGACCCGGCGCCGACCGACCAGGGCTCCATCCTGTACGCCCGCTCGCAGGACGGCGGCCTGACCTGGACGACGGGAACCCTGGCCGCCGCCACCGCCACGACCCGCTACCACTACGTGATCTTCCTCAACGACGCGGGCACGCTGTACGCGCTGCTCGGCCTGATCTCGGTCGAGCGCGACCGCGACCGGGAGGGCGACGTCGACGGCTTCCCCACCTCGCTGGTCGTCAGGAGGAGCACCGACGGCGGCCGTACGTGGACCGCCTTCGCCGTCACCGTCGACGTGCCGGACAACGGCAGGGGCGTGGTCGTCGCGGGCAGGCCGCTGCGGCACGGCGGCGTGTGGCTGGTGCCGTACTGGCGGCACGCGGGCGGCACGAACAGGGCGGGCGTGCTGCGCTCGGCCGACCTGGTGAACTGGACCTCCGGCGCGCTCGCGGAGAACCCGCCGGGGGTGGCGATCGAGGAGCCGCAGATCGCGCCCTCCCAGGACGACCCCGGCACGCTCGTGATGGTGACCCGCGCCCTGGACCTGCGGAGCGGCACCTCGGCGGAGGCGCGCGACGCCCGCTACCGCACCGGCGCCGCCCACAGCGCCACGGCGACCAGCACCGACGGCGGGCTGACGTGGTCGCCGCTGAGGCTGGACGCGAACCTGCCCAACTACTACGTCAAGACGTTCTTCACGCGCGACTCGGCGGGCCGCCACCTGGCCATCTTCAACACGCTCGCCGGGCCGTTCACCGGCTCCTCGGCGAGCAAGCCCGACCAGTACCGCGAGGTGCTCCACTACAAGGTCAGGCGGCCCGGCGAGCCGTGGGAGCCGGCGCGGCTCTTCGCCGACGGCCCCCGGCTGACGAAGGGCGCGGCCCGGGGATGGGACGTCTACCCCAGCGCCGACGAGTACGAGCCCGGCCGGTTCTTCGTCGTCTGGGAGCACAACCAGACCAACATCAAGGTCGCCAGGCTCGACATCACCCGGCCCGTCTCCGGCGCGCCCCTCGCCGCGGCCGACTGGACCACCGACGCGAACGCGGCGGGCTGGACGCTGGGCGGCGGCGCGCGGGTCGTCAGTGGCTCCGAGGGCGCCGGGGGCACCGGGGGCGGGCTGCGGCTCAGGAGCACCGGCACCGCGGCGTGCCGGGCGTCCTTCCCCCTCGACCCTGCCAAGGGGTGCGACTTCACCCTGGAGTTCCGCGGCCGGGTGGACGACGACAGCGCGCTCGACCCGCGTACCGGCAACGGTGTCTGTCTCGGCGTGAAGGTGGCCAACGGCGCCAGGCGGCTCATGCTGACCGTGCAGCGCGGCGGGGTCTGGACGATGCGCAAGGGGTCCGCCGTCTGGGAGAAGGTCCACTCGCTGGACGCGGCCGGACGGACGGCGACCTGGCGGGTACGCGTGGACAGCGCGGGGACGGCCCGCCTGTTCAGGGACGGCGCCGACACCGGGGCGACCTGGGTCGTCCAGGACAGCAGGGAGAGCCCGCAGCTCACCCACTGGGTGACCGGCACCCCCGGCGGCAACGCGGCCGGGGCGACCGTCGAGTGGACCCGGCTCACCCCCACCCTTGAGGTGCTGCCCTGACCGTCCCCCTCCCGGTACGGCCACGTGCCCCTTTTCCGGCTCTCGTGTGATTCGTCCCTCCGGCTCTCCGGCCCTCCAAGGGGGTGAGGCGGTAGCTTGGAGACCGTCATCACAGAGGAAGAGAGATCGTGACCACGTCTATTCATCAGCGGATCGCCGAAGAGCTGGGTGTGCGCGAACGACAGGTGAGTGCGGCGGTGGACCTGCTCGACGGCGGGGCCACCGTGCCGTTCATCGCCCGCTACCGCAAGGAAGCCACCGAGATGCTCGACGACACGCAGCTGCGCACGCTGGAGGAGCGGCTGCGCTACCTGCGGGAGCTGGAGGAGCGACGCACCGCGATCCTGGAGTCGATCCAGGGCCAGGGCAAGCTCGACGACGCACTGCGGGCGCAGATCCTGGCGGCCGACTCCAAGGCCCGACTGGAGGACATCTACCTCCCGTACAAACCCAAGCGGCGGACCAAGGCGCAGATCGCCAGGGAGGCGGGGCTCGAACCGCTCGCCGACGGCCTGCTGGCCGACCCGTCGGTCGATCCGCGTGCCGCGGCGGAGGCGTTCGTCGGCGAGGGGGTGGCCGACGCGGCCGCCGCGCTGGAGGGCGCCCGCGCGATCCTGGTCGAGCGGTTCGGCGAGGACGCCGACCTGGTCGGCGAGCTGCGCGAGCGGATGTGGACGAAGGGCCGCCTGGTCGCGGCGGTCCGCGAGGGCAAGGAGGAGGGGGGCGCCAAGTTCTCCGACTACTTCGACTTCGCCGAGCCGTTCACCAAGCTGCCCTCCCACCGGATCCTGGCGATGTTCCGCGGCGAGAAGGAGGAGGTCCTCACCCTCACCCTGGAGCCCGAGCCGGAGCCCACCGGCACCTACGAGGGCCGCATCGCGCACCACTTCGGCATCTCCGACCAGGGGCGGCCCGCCGACGCGTGGCTGGCCGACACGGTCCGCTGGGCCTGGCGCACCCGCGTCCTCGTCCACCTCGGCATCGACCTGCGGATGCGCATGTGGCAGGCCGCCGAGGAGGAGGCCGTGCGCGTGTTCGCCGCGAACCTGCGCGACCTGCTGCTCGCCGCGCCCGCCGGGAGCCGCGCGACCATGGGGCTGGACCCCGGGCTGCGCACCGGGGTGAAGGTCGCGGTGGTCGACGCGACCGGCAAGGTGCTGGCCACCGACACCATCTATCCCCACGAGCCGCGCCGCCAGTGGGACCAGTCGCTGGCCACCCTCGCAGCGCTGGCCAGGAAGTACGACGTGGAGCTCGTCTCGATCGGCAACGGCACCGCCTCGCGCGAGACCGACAAGCTCGCGGGCGAGCTGGTGAAGCTGGTCCCCGGGCTGACCAAGATCGTGGTGTCCGAGGCAGGGGCGTCGGTCTACTCCGCCTCCGCGTTCGCCTCGCAGGAGCTGCCCGGCATGGACGTGTCGCTGCGCGGCGCCGTGTCGATCGCCAGGCGGCTGCAGGACCCGCTGGCCGAGCTGGTCAAGATCGATCCCAAGTCGATCGGCGTCGGCCAGTACCAGCACGACCTCGCCGAGACCAAGCTCTCCCGCTCGCTCGACGCCGTGGTGGAAGACTGCGTGAACGCGGTCGGCGTCGACGTCAACACCGCCTCGGCGCCGCTGCTCACCCGGGTCTCCGGCATCGGCTCCGGGCTCGCGGAGAACATCGTCCAGCACCGCGACGCCAACGGCCCGTTCCGCTCCCGCAAGGCGCTGAAGGAGGTGCCCAGGCTCGGCCCGAAGGCCTTCGAGCAGTGCGCGGGCTTCCTGCGCATCCGCGACGGCGACGACCCGCTCGACACCTCCAGCGTGCACCCGGAGTCGTACCCGGTGGTGCGGCGCATCCTGAAGAGCACCGGCGGCGACCTCGCGTCCCTGATCGGCAACGGCACGGCGCTGCGTGCGCTGCGCCCGCAGGAGTTCGTGGACGACACCTTCGGCCTGCCGACCGTCACCGACATCCTCTCCGAGCTGGAGAAGCCGGGTCGCGACCCGCGTCCCGCCTTCAAGACCGCCACCTTCAAGGAGGGCGTGGAGAAGCTCTCCGACCTCACGCCCGGCATGCTGCTGGAGGGCGTGGTCACCAACGTCGCCGCCTTCGGCGCGTTCGTCGACGTCGGCGTGCACCAGGACGGCCTGGTCCACGTGTCGGCGCTGTCGCACAACTTCGTCAAGGACCCGCGCGAGGTGGTCAAGCCCGGCGACATCGTCCGGGTGAAGGTGCTCGACGTCGACATCCCGCGCAAGCGCATCTCGCTCACCCTCCGCCTGGAGGACGACGTCAAGCCCTCGGGGCCCCGCGGATCGCGCGACCAGCAGGGCGGCGGCGGCCAGCGGCAGGGCGACGGCGGCGGCAGGCGCGGTGGTGGCCAGGGCGGCGGACAGGGCGGCGGGCAGGGACGCGGCGGGCAGGGCGGGCAAGGTGGCGGCCAGGGGCGCGGCGACCGGCAGCGCCAGGGCGGCGGCGACCGGCAGCGCAACGCGCCGAGCGGCGCGATGGCCGACGCGCTGCGCCGCGCCGGGCTCGACGGCTCCGGCGGCAAACGCTGAACACCCGCCCCGCGACCGGTGCGGCCACCGCCTTCACGTGGCGGTGGCCGTGCCGTTACCCTGGGGGCGAGACAACCCCCGTCGATGGTCCGGACGCACCGCTGAAGCGTTCACCACCATGATTCCTGCCACCCGCGCGGAGGTCTTCCGCGAGCGGGCGTGAGCGGCCCCGCGATCCGGGTCCGCACCCGCGAGGACCTGCGGGCGACCCGTCGCCCGCGACCGTCCCGATGCCTCGGCCACCTGTACGTCGCCCCGCTGTGGCCCCTGCACGGGCTCAACCTCGGCACCCTGCTGCGCACCTGTGACGCGGTCGGCGCGTGCATGGCCGTACCCCGCCTGTCCTGGGTCCCCGAGGCCCTGGACCGGGGCAACACCCTGCGCCGACCGGCCTGCGTGCACTGGGTGCGCGACCCGCTGACCTGGCTCGCCGACCGGCGCTCCACCGGGCACCACATCCTCGGCGTGGAGCTGGCGGAGGAGGCCGTCCGCCTCGCGGACCTGCCCATGGCCCGCCGCCCCACGGTCGCCGTCCTCGGCCACGAGCGTGACGGCATCCCGCCGGAGGCGCTCGACCTGCTGCAGACCGCGGTGGAGATCCCGATGATCGGCACGGGAGCCAGCCTCAACGTGGCCGTCGCCGGTTCGCTGGTCCTCTACAAGCTGGCCGGGTTCACCTGATCCGGTCACGCGTACGAGGCCCCCGCCGTGTCCCGGGGGCGGGAACGACCTACCGGGGGCGGCGGCCCCGGCGGAGGGCGGAACCGGCCAGGACGAGGCCGACGGCGACGGTGGCCAGGCCGATCCAGAACCACTCCCGCGCGCCGCTCATGGAGCTGCCGCCCACGTAGCCGAGGCCCTGGAGCGCCCAGAGGCCGCCCGCCAGGACGAGCAGGACGCCGAGACCGACCGGAAGCCAGGTCCTCATCGCTCACAGCTCCTTCGTGGTGCGCGGGTCGTGGAACTCGGAGGCGAGGAGGCCGAACAGCGCCTCGTCGACGAAGGAGCCGGCCACCCAGGCGTGGGCGCGGAGCGTGCCCTCGCGCCGGAAGCCGGTCTTCTCGGCGGCGGCGATCATCGCGCTGTTGGTGACCAGCGTCTCCAGGCCCAGCCGGTTCAGGCCGCGGATGCGGAAGGCGTAGTCGCACAGCAGCCTGAGCGCGTCGGGGGCGTAACCGTGGCCGCGCGCCTCGGGGAGCAGCGAGATGCCCAGGTGCCCGTTGCGGTTGAGGGTGTCGATCCCCCAGACGATGCAGGACCCGAGCAGATCCCCGGAGGAGATGGCCTGGACGGCGAAGGCGACGTTGGCCGGGTCGGGCTTGCGCCCGTCGTAGTAGGCGACCACCTGTTCGACCGTCTCGGGAAGCCAGGGCGTCGTCGTGGCCCCGGCCGCCGTCTCCACCTCCTCGTTCAACCGGTGGAGCGAGACCGCGTCCTCCTTGGTGATGGCCCTGAGCAGAACCCTGTCTCCGCGAAGCATGAGCGAAACCCCACTGTCGATCGCCGGGCGACGCGCAAGAGGGCTCGCCACCTCCCGGACATCACACCATACGAAAAGTCGGGAAGGACAACGAATAACGCCACACCACGGATGATCTCGACGCATCCTGCCACGGGGCGTGGAACCACACACCCGAAAACCACACGCGCGGCACGGACGGCACGATGCCACCACCGGCTCACCGCCGGCGCACAGCCGGCCCAACCGCCGGTCGGCAGCCGGCCCAACCGCCGGCCCACCGTCGACCGACAGCCGGTCCACCGTCGCACCGGGCCTCACGGGCCTCCCCGGCCTCCGGCCCGGATCCCCGCCATCGGCCCGCGGATTCCTCGCCGCGGACCAGGAGAATTCCTCGCCGGAAAATCCTGACAGCAGGTCCTGACAGGACCGCATCATGGACCGTTCCCTTCAGGGCTTCCACCGTAAGTAAACTTTCCTTTTCACCTCAGGTCCACGGCGTTTCGCGCGAGCACGACCCTGGACGGCCGGAGACTTTTTTTACTTCTTGCATTGACTTGAGAACGAAGGCTGGCCTAAGGTCCCGGGCAAGCGAGACCTTGCCGTGAAGGGACCCCCCATGACTCGCTCCCCCTACGCCGGATGGCGGCGGGCGCGATGACCGCGTTCGCCTCATCACCCTGACCCACCCCGTCACGGGCAGCGGGCGCACTGGCCGCCCGCCGCCCGTGACGACCCCCGGTTCTCCCTGCCGTATCCGTCGCGGCAGGGCCCGGGACGCGCCGAGCAGCGCGTGCCGCCGTGTGGCGGGCCCGTTCCCGGGCCACCGCGCGGCCGCTCGTGGAAGGACGCTCGCCGCGTTCGGCACCACCCGCACGTCACCCCCTGACACGGGTCGTGGCGTCACGCGCGTGCCGCGCCCCCGCCCGGGGCGTGACGGCACCCGTGCGCCACCTCCCAAAGACGGAAGGAAGTCCGCGCATGGACACCCGACAGTCGCCCCGCCGGCGCCGTCGTATGCAGCTCCCCACCACCCTCGGCGGGATGTTCACCGTCGTCGTCCTCGCCCTCGCCGGCGTGACGACCGCCTCCCCGGCCGCCGCCGCCACCGGGCAGATCACCGGCATCGGCGGCAAGTGCGTCGACGTCGCCGCGGCCAGCAGCGCCAACGGCACCCCCGTCCAGCTGTACGACTGCAACGGCACCGCCGCCCAGCAGTGGACCCTGGGCACCGACGGCACCGTGCGCGCCCTGGGCAAGTGCCTGGACGTCACCGCCGCCTCCACCGCCAACGGAGCGCAGATCCAGCTCTACGACTGCAACGGCACCGCCGCGCAGCAGTGGGCCTACAGCGCCGCGAACGACCTGGTGAACCCGGCCGCCAACAAGTGCCTGGACGCCACCGGCCAGTCCAGCGCCAACGGCACCCGCCTGCAGATCTGGACCTGCACCGGCACCGCCAACCAGAAGTGGAACGCCCCGAGCGACGGCGGCAACCCGCCCACCGACCCCCCGCCGGCCGGCAAGATGGCCGCGGCCCCGTACCTCTACATGGGCTGGGGCAACCCGCCGAGCCCGGCGACGATCATGAGCACCACCGGTATCAGGTCCTTCACCATGGCGTTCATCCTGTCCGGCGGCGGCTGCACCCCGCGCTGGGACGGCTCCAGGCCGCTGACCGGCGGCACCGACCAGGCCGCGATCAACCAGATCAAGGCCGCGGGCGGCAGCGTGCAGGTCTCCTTCGGCGGCTGGTCGGGCAACAAGCTCGGCCCGAACTGCTCCACCCCGGCCGCCTTCGCCGGCGCGGTGCAGCAGGTCATCAACGCGGTCGGTCCCGCGGTCGTCGACTTCGACATCGAGAACAACGACGAGTTCGAGAACTTCACCGTCCAGGACCGCATCCTCAACGGCCTGAAGATCGTCAAGCAGAACAACCCGAACGTCAAGATCGCCGTCACCATCGGTACCGGGATCAACGGCCCGAGCTCGACCGGTGTCCGCCTGATCAACCAGGCCAAGGCCCTGGCCGTGCCGATCGACAACTACACGATCATGCCGTTCAACTTCGGCGCCTCGAACATCTACAACGCGACCGTCAGCTCCTCCGAGGGACTGAAGAACGCGCTCAAGGCCGCCAACGGCTGGACCGACGCGCAGGCGTACGCCCGGATGGGCATCTCCGGCATGAACGGCCTGTCCGACCAGGGCGAGCTGACCACCACGCAGGCCTGGACCCAGATCCGTGACTGGGCCAAGTCCAAGGGCCTGACCCGCTTCGCCTACTGGGCGGTCAACCGCGACCGTCCCTGCCCCGGCGGCGACGCGGGCTCCGAATGCAGCGGCATCTCCCAGCCCAACTGGGAGTTCACCCGCATCACGGCCGGCTTCTAAGAGCGTGACACCCCCTTCCAGCGGACACCGGCTCGAAAGGAACAGCCGATGATCTCCACCAGCCCGGCGGCCCTTCCCGGCACACGTCACTCGCGGAGCCGCCCACGGAGGCGACTCGCCCGGATCGGCGGCCTGCTGGCCGCGACGCTCCTCGCCCTCGGCTCCGCCGCGCTCGTCCCCACTCCGGCAGGCGCCGCGCGGTCCACCGCCCAGGCGGCTCTGGCGGCCCCCGCGCCCGGCCCCCTCGTGTGGTCGGACGAGTTCAACGCCGCCTCCGGCACCGGCCCCGACACCACCAAGTGGCGCCGGGACGTCGGTGGCGGCGGCTGGGGGAACAACGAGCGGCAGTACTACACGGACGGCAACGGAAACATCGCCCACGACGGCGCGGGCAACCTGGTCATCACCGCGCGCAAGGGCAACCCCGCCGGATACGGCTGCTGGTACGGCTCGTGCGAGTACACCTCGGGCAAGCTGACCACCGCCGCGACGTTCACCCGCGCCTACGGCCGCTTCGAGGCGCGGATGAAGCTCCCCCGGGGCAAGGGCATGTGGCCCGCGTTCTGGATGCTGGGCACCGGGGGGGCTCCCTGGCCGTCCAACGGCGAGATCGACATCATGGAGAACGTCGGCACCGTCCCCGGACAGGTGCTCGGCAGCCTCCACGGCCCCGGCTACTTCGGGGCCAACCCGCTGAGCGGCAGCTACAACCTCCCCGCGGGCCAGGCCTTCGCCGACGCCTTCCACACCTTCGCCGTCGACTGGGAGCCCGGCGCGGTGACCTGGTACGTCGACGGCGTCCAGTACTCCAGGAAGACCCCCGCCGACACGCGGGGCAACCCCTGGGTCTACGACCACCCGTTCTTCATGATCCTCAACCTCGCCGTCGGCGGTAACTGGCCCGGCTCGCCCGACGCCTCGACCACCTTCCCGCAGCAGCTCACCGTCGACTACGTCCGCGTGTACGCCCCGCCCACCGGCGGCGGCGGCCGTACGGGACAGATCACCGGTATCGGCGGCAAGTGCGTCGACGTCGCCGCGGCCAGCAGCGCCAACGGCACCCCCGTCCAGCTGTACGACTGCAACGGCACCGCCGCCCAGCAGTGGACCCTGGGCACCGACGGCACCGTGCGCGCCCTGGGCAAGTGCCTGGACGTCACCGCCGCCTCCACCGCCAACGGAGCGCAGATCCAGCTCTACGACTGCAACGGCACCGCCGCCCAGCGGTGGGCCTACAACTCCTCGGCCCGGGATCTCGTGAACCCGGCCGCCAACAAGTGCCTGGACGCCACCGGCCAGGCCAGCGCCAACGGCACCCGCCTGCAGATCTGGGAGTGCACCGGCACCGCCAACCAGAAGTGGAACGCCCCGGCCTGACCCGGCCCGCCTCCACCTCACGCGGCCCGTCGCGGGCCGGAACCCTCACCCCCGGTTCCGGCCCGCGACGGGCCCTTCCCGTCCTCCGTCACCGACGGGTCTCTCCCGTCCCCCGCTCACGACACGGTGACCGTGTCACCGACCGCGATCGCGCCGAGGGCGCGCGGGACGCCGAGCCGGCCGAACATGACGCCGCGATCGCCGTCGAAGACCTGTGTGCGGTAGCCGGCCAGCACCCGCAGGGGTTCGCCGTTCTTGCGCGCGGAGTCCTGGTCGACGTTGACGATGACGCAGCGCCCGCAGGGCTTGACGAGCTCGATCTCGGCGGAGCCGATCCGCAGCGTGGACAGCGCGTCCTCGCCGTAGGGGCCGAGGCCCTCCAGCACGATGTTGGGCCGGAACCGGTTCATCGGCAGCGGGCCGTCCTTCACCCGCCGGTTCAGGTCGTCGAGGGACTCGCGTGACAGCACGGAGAGCGGGTGGGCGTCGGCGAACGCCAGCGTGCCGCCGCCCCGCGAGGTGGGCCTGGTGCCGGTGAAGCGGACCAGCCGACAGGGCGCCCCGAGAAGACCGGAGAACCACGCGGCGGCCTCATCCCCCTGGTCCACGCCCCGGCAGGGTTTCCCGTGCACGGTCACCTCCAGCGCGGGCCCGTCCACCGGCTCGTGGACCAGGGGCGTCACCGCCCCGGGCGCGCCCACGACGAGCTTCACGCCGTCGTACGCGGGCCGCAGTGTCGCCAGCCGGGGCAGCTCACGCTGTGACAGGTGCCGCAGGTCGGGCCGGACCAGCATGAACTCCCGGTCGTGCCGCAGCCCGGTCTCCGTCAGCTCGGCACCGGCGAGGGGGGTGCCGCCCGCGCTTTTGAGCGGAAAAACGTTCAGTTCCGCGACGACGGCGACCGCGCCCTCCCCGCCGCCCTCGCCGCCCTCGCCGCCGCGCGCCGGGCCCTGCCGCGCGAATCCCTCGCGCGGCGCGCCTTCACCTGCGGGGTTCTCCCCCGCCCTCGCCGAGGCCGCGCCGCGGTAGTCGTGCACCATGTATCGGACGCTAGGACATCCACGCGGGAGAGAGGTCAGGAAGCGACAGCATCTGACAAAATCTCGTCACTTTCGCCGGTGGCCGCCCGGCGGGCGATCAGAGCAGGCGCCTGATGTCGCCGTACGCGCGGTAGAAACCGCCCCGCTCGGAGAAGCGGACGCCCTCGACGAGGTAGCGGGCCCCGGCCTCGCGCACGCCCTTGGGGAACTGCACGTTGCGCCGCACGTCGTAGCCCTCGCTGACCACCCGCACCCGGAGCCGCTCGCCCTCGCGGAAGCACTCCACCACCACGCCGTCGCCGGTGTCGGGGACGGTGTCGAGCACCACGGTCTCCAGCGCGGTGGTGGGCTCCACCACCGCCAGCCCGGCGGACGCCTTGACGTCGACCACCTCGGGAACGGTGCCCTCCTGGGCCGCCCTGATCGCCTGCTCGGTGGCGTCGATGCAGGCCAGGGTGCCGTCGGTGGTCACGATGTAGAGGCGGTCGTCGAGATACTGCATGGAGAAGGCGGAGCCGCAGCCGGTGGCCAGCTTCCACAGGCGCTCGCCGCTCTGGTCGAAGCAGTAGATCGAGGAGTGGTTGTCACCGGCGAAGACGTAGCGGCCGCCGGGGGCGGTGGCGCAGGAGAAGACCGTGGCGTCGCAGCGGTAGACCGCCTGGGAGGCGCCGTCCGACTTGCGCAGGCGGTGCACGGCCGAGCGCGAGGTTCCGGCGTAGACCGAGTCGGCCTCCTGCCAGCCGAACAGCACCGCGCCGGTGAGCGGCGTCTCCCAGACCGGCGTCCCGTCGGCGGCGTCGTAGCGGGCCACCCCGGTGGAGTGCCCGTGGTAGACGGCCTCGTCGTCGCAGCGGACCATCCAGGCCGAGTCGCCCCTGCCCTTGCGCGCCCACTGGAACTCGTCCTCGTGGTCGATGGTGGTGATCCGCCCGGCCCGGTCGGACACGCCCAGCACGCCGTCGTGGATGTCCAGCCAGTAGATGTCGACGTCCTCGGCGATCTCGTAGGCGACCCTGGGGACCTTGCCGCCGAGGTCGTAGACCTTGCCGTCGTCGGCGCCCGCGTAGATCCAGAAGTCGTCGCCGACGATGCACTTGACCCCGTCGGGCAGCTTGAAGCGGCCGGTGACGGTGCCGCCGTGGGTGACGGTGTAGACGTCGCCGCGCTGGTTGCCGACCCAGCAGCGCTCGGAGTCGACGAAGATGCCGAACGCCGCCGCGCCGCTGGCGAAGCGCCACAGCACCGGCGCCTGGGTGGCGGTGGAGCGGCTGCTCTCCACGCTGCGCCGGGTGACCGCGCGGCGCTGGCGCACCCCCTGGACGGCGGGGGCGTACCCCCTGCGGACCTTCTCGTTGATCTTCTTCGCGGCGGCCGCCTCGGCCTTCGCCTCGCTCGCGAAAGCCGACGCCTTGGCCTGGCCCGTCTCGCCGATGCGGCCGTACCTGATCGTCACCTCGGTCCCGTCGACCACGACCTCATAGAACTTGTGCGAGCTCCCGCCGTCCTCGGACAGTTCCAGGTAAGTGCTCCGCGCGGCCATGCCCCACCTTCTCGATCGATCGACTTTCCGGGAGCGTAGGGCAGCCGTACGACAAATAACGAAAAGTCAGGAAAAGTAGCGGCGAGGATTGTCGATCAGCATCTGGTCCACCTGCGCGTCGCTCACCCCGGCCGCCCGCAGGGCCGGGAGCACGTCCTCGTGGATGTGGCCGAAGTGCCAGTTCGGCGCGGCCAGCGGTATGCCCTCGTCCCAGGCGTCGCCGAAGTAGTCCATGAAGCACGCGCTGTCGTGGCTGAGCACCATCCGGTCGGCGTAGCCACGCTCGCAGAGCGCGACGACGGTGGAGATCCGCGACGCCGTGGGGTTGTAGGCGTCCAGCCCGAAGCGGTCCATGCCGAGCGTCGCGCCGGTGTCGGCCAGCCGCATCAGGTGGTCGAGGTCGTTGGAGTCGCCCGAGTGCCCGAGCACGACCTTGGCCGGGTCGACCCCCTCCTTGACGAACAGGTCCAGGACGAGCAGCCCGCTCCCGGTGGAGGGGTTGGTGTGCACCGTGATCGGCGCGCCGGTCCGCAGGTGGGTCTGCGCGACCGCCCGGCAGATCCGCTCGACGCCGGGGGTGAGCCCCTTGCTCTCGACCACGCACTTCAGGAACGCGGCCTTCACCCCGGTGTCGGCGATGCCCTCGACGATGTCGCGGGAGAAGTCCTCGACCATCGGCTCGGGCACGTCCATCATCAGGCCGGGGCCCCGGTACTCGTACTGGTGCGGGATCTCGTCGAAGGAGTAGATCCCGGAGGCGACGATTATGTTCAGCTCCGGCACCTGGTCGGCCACCCGCCGCACGCGCGGGATGTAGCGGCCCAGCCCCCACACGGTCGGGTCGACGATGGTCCTCACCCCCATGGCCGCCACCGCCCTGAGCTTGGTGACGGCGTCGGCCACCCGGTGCTCCTCGTCCCACCACGCGCCCCTGCCGTAGCTGTCGAGGTGCTCGGGAGACAGGACGAAGACGTGCTCGTGCATGAGGGTCTGGCCCAGGTCAGCGACGTCGACGGGTCCTCTGACGGTGTTCACGACCGGCATGCGCGTCCTCCGGGGCTGGTCCGACCTGACGGCGGTGACGTACCGAGCGGTCGCTTCCTGCGAAGGTAGGCCGGGCCACCGGGACCGTCAACCAGCCACGCGGAGCGGCCCGCGCGGGGACGCCCCGGCGGGAACGGTCACGCGCGGGCGGCCGCCGGGTACACGGCCGCGCCTGGCGCCGGCCACCAGTCCCAGCATGGCCAGCACCGCCACCTCGAAGCCCACCACCAGCCGCTGGATCACCCCGGCGGGGATGTCGTCGTTGGTCAGGTCCACGCCGAACATCCGCACCACGTACGGGAGGACCACCAGGACCAGCACCCCCAGGGCGGCCAGGCTGAGCAGCCGGACCGGGCGGGCGTACGGGCTGTTCGCGTACCGCCTGGCCAGGAGCAGCCCGGCGATCGGCATCGTCAGGAAGGCCACGAACGCCGCGTACCTGTGGATGCCACCGGACATCGACAGCGGCACGCCGGGCTCGTCGGTCGGGAAGGCGCCGATCAGCAGCATGCACAGGCCCCAGATCCCGACCAGCAGGGCCACCGCGCGGTCCTCTCCCCGGCGGGCCAGCACGGTCCCGATGATCGTCGCCGCGACGGAGAAGAGCGTGAGCGACAGGGGCAGCAGCCAGCCGTCCGCCTCGAACGCGTACTCGCTGATCACGGTGTGCACCGGATCGAGACCGGTGACCACGTGCAGTCCGAGCATCGCGACGGCCCCCGCGCCGATCGCCGCGTAGCCGCCGAGGATCATCGTGTGCCGTGTGAGCGCCTGGCTTCCCATGCCTCAACGATGGCGACGATCAAGATCACGGAGTATCGGAGACAGCCCCCGGCCACCCCTGAACGATCCCGGATGGCCCCCGGGACGGAGTGGTGCCCACCCTCCGGGGACACTCCCCGCTATATCCCCATGAGCTGCACAAAAGCCCCTGATGGTAGGGCGCTCCCCATCAGGGTTCCACCCCTCGGGGTGAGGTCCGCGGGCCGGCGCGGGACCGGGCCGCGGGAGGTCACGGGCGGGCCGGTGGGCTCAGAAGTCGAAGGGCAGGCCGACGTAGTTCTCCGCGAGGGTGGTCGCCGCGGCCTCGGAGGAGGTGACGTAGTCGAGGTGGGAGGTCTGCAGGCGCCGCCCGTAGGGGTCGTCCTCGTCGAAGGTGTGCAGCAGCGTGGTCATCCACCAGGAGAAGTGCTGGGCGCGCCAGACGCGCTTGAGGCAGCTGGCGGAGTAGGTGTCCAGCAGCCCGGTGGAGCCCGTCGCGTAGAACTCCGCCAGGGCCGCGGTCAGCAGCCGGACGTCCGCGACGGCCAGGTTGAGCCCCTTGGCGCCGGTGGGCGGCACGATGTGGGCGGCGTCCCCGGCGAGGTAGAGGTTGCCGTGCCGCATGGGCTCGGCGACGAACGAGCGCATCGCCGACAGGTCCCTGGAGATGATCGGCCCATCGGCCAGCGCGAACCCCGGGACCGTCTCCAGGCGGGCCCGCAACTCGGCCCAGATCCGCTCGTCCGGCCAGTCGTCGAGCGAGGCGTCCGGCGGGACCTGGAGGTAGAAGCGGCTGATCTCCGGGGAGCGCATGCTGTGCAGCGCGAAGCCCCGGTCGCTGTGGGAGTAGATCAGCTCCTCCGACGACGGCGGAACCCGCGCGAGGATGCCGAGCCAGGCGAACGGGTAGTCGCGCTGGAAGACCGACAGGACACCCTCGGGGATCGACGGCCGCGAGACGCCGTGGAAGCCGTCGCACCCGGCGATGACGTCGCAGTCGAGGCGCTCGCCCTGGAAGGTGAGGTAGGGGTCCTTCTCCAGCGAGTGCAGCGCGACGTCGGGGACGTCGAAGAGGATCTTCCCTCCGTCGGCCAGCCGCCGGGCGATGAGGTCCCTGACGACCTCCTGCTGGCCGTAGACGGTGATGGCCCGCCCGGGGACCAGCCTCTCGAAGGCGACGCGGTGCCCCGCCCCGCCGTAGCGCAGCTCGATGCCGTGGTGCGGCAGCCCCTCCGCGCGCATCCGGTCGCCGACGCCCGCCTCGTTGAGCACGTCCACGGTGCCCTGCTCCAGCACCCCGGCCCGCACGCGCTGCTCGACGTACTCCCTGCTCCGCGCCTCCAGGACCACCGAGTCGATGCCCCGCAGGTGGAGCAGATGGGAGAGGAGCAGCCCGGCGGGTCCCGCGCCGACGATCCCGACCTGAGTTCGCATGCACCGAGCATTCCGTACCGTCCGCCCCCGTACGGCGCACCCTTCCGCTCAGCGGAAACCTCCGCCCGGCGGAGGCGGAAAGCGGCGCGAGACGGCCGGGAGCGCTCAGCGGGGAGCGGCGGCGAGGTCCCGGGAGAGGGCCGCCGCCGCGGACAGCACCGCCGGTGCCAGCCGTCGCGAATCGGCGGTGTGCCGCCAGGTCACCAGCGACAGCGCCGCCACCACCCGGCCGCCCGCCCCCCGTACCGGCGCCGCGACCGAGATGGTGCCCACCGACATCTCCTCCTGCGTGCGGGCGACCCCGGTCCTGCGCACCTCCTCCAGCTCGGTACGGAGCCGCGCCGGGTCCACCACCGTGTTCGGCGCGTGCGGGGTGAGCTCCCGGGCGAGCACCCGCTCCACCGTCTCCGCGTCCGCGAAGGCCAGCAGGACCTTGCCGACCCCGGTCGCGTGCAGCGGCAGCTCTCCCGCCACGCGCGAGACGACCGGCACGGAGGTCGGCCCGCGCAGCCGCTCGACGTACAGCGCCCGGTCGTCGCGGAGCACCGCGAGCTGCACGTTCGCGCGGGTGGCGACGTAGAGGTCCTCCATGTACGGCAGGGCGAGCTCGCGCAGCTCCCTCGGCTCCGCGGCCTGGGCGCCGATCTGCCACAGGAGCATCCCGACCCGGTAGGAGCCGTCGGGGAGCCGCTCCATGAACCCGCCCTCCACCAGCTCCCTGACCAGCCGGTGGCCGGTGGCGGGCGGCAGCTCGGCCCGGCGGCAGATCTCGGTGAGCGTCAGCCGCACGTCCCCCGGCAGGAACGCGCCGAGGATGGCCATGACCTTCCCGGTGACCGTGGGCGCTCTCACGCGCCCCACCTTAGGCGCGGGCCACCGCCGCCGCGACGACGACCGCGACGGGGAACCTAGGGAGCGGACTCCAGGCGGGCGGCCAGCACCCCGGCGCGGGCGAGCTGCACCGCGCGGGCCTTCTTCGCGGCGTAGCCGAGCAGCGGCCTGGCCCAGGCGTGCACCACGAGGATGTCCTCGACCTCGGTGCCCCCGTCCTTCTCGTTGAGGGTGAACCGGTAGTCCAGGCGCACCCCGCCGGGGCTGTCGACCTCGCCCTCGACGGTCCGCGGCGTGCTCCGCAGCGTCACCTTGATCATGTTGTCGTACTTGACGAGGCCGAGGAACCTGAACCGCTCCACCGAGGTGTAGCGGGTCTCGGACTCGCCCCGCTCGACGTTCTTGACCGCGACCACCATCGGGGAGAGCCCCACGTAGCTCTGCGGCTGGCTCAGATGGGCGTGCAGCGCCTCCGGGGTGTTGCGGACGTGGAAGGTGTTACGCAGTGTGACCTTTGGCATACCATGCCCCCGTTTGAAGATCTTTACTGGGAGACAGTAACGGGTTCCGCCATGTACCAGCGGGCATGTTGCTCACCTCGGGTGAGGGAATCCAGCCTGCGGGGAAGCTCGCGCCGGGAGAACGGGTCGGCGGCGGCGTTGCGGATGTGGATGCCCACCGCGTAGACGTCCCTGACCTCCATGAGGGTGGAGTATCCCGGCCAGGAACGCAGGTCGCTGCCGTACGCGTCGGCGAAGGCGTCCACGTCGGCGGCGGTCAGGCCGAAGCGCCGCTGGCCGTGGTAGGTGTGGACCAGGTCCCACTCGCGGGGGCCGACCGCGACGCCGTCCCAGTCGCAGAGCACCACGTGCCCGTCCGTGCAGCGCAGCAGGTTGTCGATCCACGCGTCGCCGTGCAGCAGCACCGGGGAGTCGTCCATGCCGAGGTCCGACCAGCGCTCCGTCAGCTCCGCGATGCGGTCGCGCAGCCAGGCCCGCTGGCAGGGGGTGAGCTCCTCGGAGCGGTCCACGGCGCGGCGTACCTCGCACAACGGGTCGACGAAACGCCGCAACGCCACCGGCGGCACCGGCAGCAGGTGCAGGCTGCGCAGGATCTCGCCCAGCTCCGTGGTGGTGGGACGGCCGCTCGCCGGGACGTAGTGCCAGAAGGTGACGACCCTGCCCTCGTGCACCACGGGCTGCTCGGAGATCTCGTCGGCCGGGCGCACCGCGGGGAACCCCTGCTCGGCGAGCCAGCGCGCCACCGCCAGGACCAGCGGCAGACGGGTCAGCGCGTTGGGAGCGGTGGCGATCCTGACCACGATCTCGCTGCGCAGCTTGAAGACGGCGTTGCTGCGCACCCGCAGCAGCTCCGCATCCCTGTGGTCGATGCCGAGGTCCTCGCAGACCTCCCGCAGGACGGTGAACGCCTCCTCGGCGAGCGCGTTCATCAGCTGACCGGTGCCGCGCCGGTGACCAGGTCGTTCAGACGTCGCACCGCCGCCGCCCTGTGCCTGGTCTGCGGCACCTCCGACAGCAGCGCCCGCGCGCGGTTGAGCACGATGGAGGTGCGGTGCTCCGGCGGGACCTGGAGCAGTGCCTTCTCCGCCAGGTGGCAGGCGTCGTCGATCTTGCCGTCGCGGACCAGGTGCGCGGCCTGGTCGAGCAGCAGCAGGACCGGGTCGATGGCGTACGGCATCGAGGGCCCGGCGGGCCCGGGGTTCCAGTCGACGTCCTCGCCCAGCTCGATCAGGGTGCCGATCCGGTAGAACTGCAGCCGCCGCTCGGAGAAGCGGAACGCCAGGTGGTCGTGGCCCTCGGGGGGCATCCTGGCGAAGATCCGCTCGGCCTCGGCCAGCGCGACCCTGGCGGCCTTGTGCTCGCCCATCCGGGCCAGCGCCCGCGCCTCCGCCGCCGCGCCGAGCGCCGCGGGGGAACTGGGCGCGCTGCCCGCGAGCATCCTGGCCTCGCGGGCCAGGCGCACGGTCTCGGCCAGGTCGCCGTAGTAGTAGGGGAGCATCGCCTGCTGCGCCCGGACGAGGGCGCGCAGCCGCACGTCGCCCATGTCGTCGGAGGCGTTGCGCGCGGTGCCGTACCAGGCGTGGGCCTGGCGGGTGTCGCCGAGCTTCATCAGCGCGTCGGCCGACAGCAGCGCCAGCATGACGGTGGCGTTGAGCAGGCGGCGCTGGGCCATCGCGGGCTGGCGGGCCAGCGAGAGCGTCCGGACGTCCGACAGCTCCAGCATGAGCCGGTAGAGCATCGGCACCGGCGCGCTGCTGATGTACTCGCGCCGGTAGCGCAGCACCTGCTCGTCGAGCCGGTCGAGCTGCTCCTCGGAGACGGTGGCGACGGCGAGCGTGCGGTCCAGGTCCTGGCGGGTCCGTTCGACCTCGGCCAGCAGCCGGCCGCTCATCACCGACCCCGAGCCGAGCAGGGCGTGGTGGAACAGCGCCCGCCGCTCGATGTCGTCCTCGGACCGTTCCCGTTCCTCCGTCTGGTACGGCGCGCGGGCCTCGCCCCCGGAGACGACCACGACCTTGGCGCCCTCGCCGTCCTCGCAGTAGTCTCCGGCCAGGCCCAGCCTCACGGCGTTCGCGCGGTAGAGTCGGGCCAGCAGATCGATGGTCTGCGGGCGCGGCCGTGCCCGGTTGTTCTCCCAGGCGTTGAGCAGGTCGATGCTGGCCCGCGCCTCGCCCAGGTCCTGGCGCTCACAGAGCTCCTCCAGTTCCTGCACGGACTGCCTGGCCGACCATCCCCTGGCCAGGCGGTGTGCCTTGAGCAGACTCACCCCGCAGCAGCCGTGAATGGCCTGCGTGGTCTGCCAGTGGGTCCACTGCCTGGGGGCCGCTTGCTCCCGCCACCGTCGCGCGCACGCGGGTGAATGTTCACCTCGGGCCACGGCGCCCCTCCCGGTCGCTGTTTACATAACATTAACAAACACGCACCTCAGCGTAAACGCAGCTGTGCGTTGCGTTTCGTTTATTCGCGGTTTCTCCACGGAACATCAGCGACTTTCCGGTCTATTCCACTGATCCCGGGGCGGATTGCGGAGGGACCGATTGCCTCATGTGCCGCGAAACCGCACTCTGCAGAGAGGCAAGTCACGAGTGTCCGCCAGGAGTGATCCGGATGATGGCAGAGCGCGGCGAGGGCATCGACCACCTGCGTCGGTTGGCCGCCCAGTTGGAGGCGCACGCCTTCCAGGTACGCCTGAGGTCGACCGCAGGGCTTTATCCACGGCTTCATGTGATCAACCCCATGGCCCCCGCCAGGACCGAGGACGTGCTCGCCGCCCACGAGGAGGACGGCGAGTGGTGGTTCTGGCTGTCCTGGGCGGGGCGCATCGGCCACGCGGAGGACGTCGCGACGGCCGCGGAGCGTGTGGCCAGTGTTCTTCATGTGATACGGAGATAGGTGATTCTTGGGCCTGGCATGGGTAACACCCGGTGATCAAGCCCAGAATGGAGCGGCACCGTGAAAAGGATCCTGGTCGTGCAACGCCCGCGTCCCCCCCGTAAGCCGGTGCCGCTCGACCTGCGCAGCCCCTCGGGTCGTACGCTCCCCTTCTGACGTCTCCCTCGCACCTTGAAGGGGAGGTCAGGAGGCCGATCCTTCGTCGCATACGGGGTTGCAAGAGGCTTTCAAGTGTTCTGCAGGCGGTTCGGTAGATCTTGTGACCATGAAAAGCGCCCCTTTCGCCTTCAGTGTCAGCGTGGTCGTCCCCGCCATGAACGAGGCTGAGAACCTCCCCCACGTCTTCGCGACCCTGCCGTCCTGGATCGACGAGGTGATCCTGGTCGACGGCAACTCCACCGACGACACGGTGGCCGTGGCCAAGGCCCTGCGTCCGGGACTGCGCGTCGTCAGGCAGACCCGCAGGGGAAAGGGCAACGCTCTCACCGAGGGGTTCGCCGCCGCCACCGGTGACATCATCGTCATGATCGACGCCGACGGGTCCACCGACGGCCGGGAGATCCACGCCTTCGTGACCGCTTTGGTCGAGGGCGCCGACTTCGCCAAGGGGTCCCGTTGCGCCCCCGGCGGAGGCTCGGACGACATCAGCCCGATCCGTTCGCTCGGCAACGCGATGCTGACCAAGATGACCAACCGGCTGTACGGCACCCGCTACACCGACCTGTGCTACGGCTACAACGCCTTCTGGGCCCGCCACCTCGACGCCCTCGACCTCGACTGCGACGGCTTCGAGATCGAGACCCTCATGAACATCCGCGCCGCCCAGGCCGGCCTCGTCATCCGCGAGGTCCCCAGCCACGAGCGCAGCCGCATCCACGGCGCCAGCAACCTGCACGCCGTCCGCGACGGGCTGCGGGTGCTCCGCACCATCCTCCGCGAGCGCGAGGGACGCGTCACCGGCGTCCGGCTGCGCCAGGAGCACGCCACCCACGCCACCGCCTGACCCGACGGGAACTCCACAGGGGCGGACGTTCCTCCGGTGGACGGCGAGGAGGACGAGGATCATCTGTCAGGCGACGGCCGGGGACCCACCCGCGTGATCTCCCGCCGGAGCCGCTCCGGGTCCGGACGGACCAGACAGGGGGACGGTCATGGACGAGTGGCAGGCCCGGAAGGGGAGACGACGCCTCGGCGAGGTCGTACGACGTGAGGTGAGGCAGGGCCCCGTCGCCCGGCACGGAGAAGAGGTGGCCGTCGTCGTCGACGTCGCCGAATACCGTCGCCTCAGGGGCGACGCCCCCGGCTTCGGGCGGTTCCTTCTCGCCGATCCCGACTGGGGCGACGACATCGAGTTCCCCCGGAACCAGGACCTTCCCCGAGAGATCGATCTCGGCTGATGGGCATCGGCTACCTGCTCGACACGAACGTGGTCTCCGAGGTGCGGAAGCGGAACGGGGACCCCGGGGTCAGGGAGTGGATCGCCGCGGCCCACGGGCCCACCCTCCATCTCAGCAGCCTGACGGTCGGCGAGATCCGCTGCGGGGTCGAGCTTCACAGACACAGTGATCCCGTGCGGGCGACCGCCCTGGAACGCTGGCTGCACACTCTTCACCGGCAGTTCGGTGACCGCATCGCCCCCGTCACCTCGGAGATCGCCGAGGAGTGGGGACGGCTGAACGCCATACGTCCCCTCCCGACCATGGACGGCCTGATCGCCGCGACGGCCAGGGTGAACGGCTGGACCCTGGTCAGCCGAAACCTCGAGGACTTCGCCGGCACGGGGGTGCCCGTCGTCAACCCGTTCGGCACACCAGCCTGACTGACCGGGGTCCCCGGGACGCCGAGGCCGTCCCGCAGGGGCCCTCAGGCCACCTCAAGGGCGTCGGCCACGGAGGGGAACACCTCGAACACCTGGATCAGGCCGGCGAGGTGGAGCCGTCTGGCCAGGTTGCCCTGGACGCCGGTGAGGATGACCCGGACCCCCCTGTTCAGGCCCTGGTGGCGCACCTGGAGCAGCTCACCGATCCCGGAGGAGTCGCAGAAGGTCAGGTCGGACACGTCGAGGATCAGCATCGGCGTGGGCAGGGAATCCCACGCCCTGTCCATCTCCGCGCGCAGCACCGACGTGTGGTAGTGGTCAAGTTCTCCACTCGCCCGTACGACGAGCGTCGTACCGTGCAGTCCGGATGTGGCGGTAAAAACCGACTCCGGCTCATCTCCCACGAACATGACCAACCCTCTGACCGACCCTTTGCCCAAGCAACCATAACTGTCTCATACGGCGCGGATCGCCTCGGTGTGGAGAAGAACGGCCGTTCACGTCGTCTTGGGAAACGCCTCCATCGCCTCTTCGACCGTACGCCGGGTGTCGAACAGCTCGGCCACCCCCAGGCGCCTCAGCCGTTGTCTCATCACGGCGGAGGGGCCGACGAGGACCAGCGATCCCGCGAGCCGGCGGACGCGGGTGAGAGCGTACATGAGCACGCCGTATCCGGTGGAGTCACAGAAGGTGACCTCGGTGAGGTCTATCACCAGACGCGGGTGATCCATCGCCCCCAGCGCGACGTCGGCCTGCTCCTTCAGCAGATGGGAGGACCCGTAGTCCAGTGCCCCCACCGCGTGCAGGGCGGTGAACTGGCTGTGCTTGTCGGCTCGGACGCGGAATCTCGCGTCCTTCTCAGCCTTCGACATCGGCATCCTCTCCCGCCTACGTCCCCGGTGCCCCAGCCAGGCGGTTCTAATCATCGAAGGCGGGCCGGACGACGGAGGCATGCGGAACAATGGTGGCATGGTTGAAGCGCGCCCGGTGGCGGTCCTGGTCGTCGGAACGCTCCTGATCGCCGCGTGCGGCGGGGCTCCGGCGCCCACTGGGCCCACTGGGCCTACAGCGACCCCGGCACCGGGCGGCACGGCCTCGCGGAGCCCCCTTCCCCCGGGTTCCACCTCCCCGGCCCCCGCGCCGGGAGATCCCTCGGCGAGCCCGGTGGCGACCGGGGCGGTCGCCGCGTCCGCCGAGTGGGCGGCCGTGGGGGGCGCGAAGCTGTCGGGCGGCACGGCGCTGCTCGACGTGGCGGCGACCGGGCCCCGCGACGCCTGGGCCGTCGGATACCAGGACAGCGCGGAGGATCGGGAGGGCACGCCCGCCGTCCTCCGCTGGGACGGGAGGCGCTGGCGGGAGATGTCCCTGGGCGCGGAGGCCGGCGCCCAGCGCCTGGAGGGAGTCGGCGCGGCCGGGCCCGACGACGTGTGGGTGGTCGGCAACGGCCCGAGCGCGTTCGCCGCGCACTGGAACGGGCGGGCGTGGGCCCCGCACCGGCCCTTCGGGGTGGCCGAGGACTACCGACTGGCGGACGTCACGACGAGCGGCGGCGACGCGTGGTTCGCCGCGAACGGCCCCTCCGGCGCGGTCGTCCTGGAGCGGGCGGGCGGCGAGTTCCGCAACGCGCTGAGCACCGGGGGCGCCTTCGAGGCGATCACCTCGGGGAAGGGGCACGTCTGGGCGGTGGGGACGAGCGAGACCCGGACCCCGCTGGTCTGGCACGGCACGGCCGGATCATGGGAGAGCCTGGAGACGCCCCCGATCCCCGGCGGCCGTCTCAGCGGGGTCTGGCAGGTCTCGCCCTCGGAGGTGTGGGCGGTCGGGCAGATCACCGCTACCCCGTCGTCCCCGCCGGAGGGCGAGATCGGGTCCGGCGGTCAGGCGGAGACGCGGCCGCTCGTCATGCGCTGGGACGGAACCCGCTGGACGCGGGTCGAGGTGCCGCTCTCCCGGGGGAGCCTGCACGGGATCACCGCCTCCGGCCCCGGCGACCTGTGGATCAGCGGCGTCGACGCCGATCACGCCGGACAGGTGCTCATCCTCCACTTCGACGGCACCACCTGGTCACGCGAGTACGGTCCGCTGTTCCGCGCCTACACCACCACCCAGCAGTACGACGAGACCGACGACGTCGGCGGCACCGGCCTGGCCCGGGTGCCGGGCAGCGACACGCTGTGGGCGGTGGGCTCAGTGGGGGTCGGCGACGACCAGAAGGCCTTCATGCTCCGCCGCTGACCCAGCCGCCGACCCAGCCGCCGGCCTCGCCGGCGTCGTCGCCGGTTCCCGGCCCTCGGCCCGGCTGTCCCACCGGACGCGGCTGTCCCACCGGACGCGGCCGTCACGCCTGACACGGACGGCACGCCTGACACGGACGGCACGCCTGACACGGACGGCATCACCGCCCGCCGCGTAACCGTCTCGCCGTACCCTGGGCGGCACCGAGGTCGCGGACTTGGAACACGCGGTGTCACCGCCGGAAACATGAGCCACCTACTGTGCGGACATGGCGCACCATTACCCCCCAAATGAGACGGCTGGGACGCCAGAGGTCAGACCTCCGCGCGCTCACGTGACCCCTAGGACCCCTAACCCACCCCAGACCTGCACGTACTAGGTAAAAAATCCGTGAAAAAGTCGGTCAGGTGACGTAGTCTCTCTCAAACTCCAACAAAGAGGGAGTATCACATGAAAAAGGTTCTTATCCTCCAAAAGCCCCGGCCGCCCCGGAAACCCATCGCTCTGGACCTCCGCACCCCCTCAGGACGGACGCTGCCCTTCTGAGAGGAACAACCGGTTGACGAACCAGAGAGCCACCCCGATCACGAGCAGCACCCCCGCGCGGACGTAGACGTCCACGCTCCTGCCGGTGACCGGAAGCACCAGGACGAAACAGACCACCGCCCCCAGGGCCGGCATCCAGCTCGGCGCCCGGAAGTGATCGTGGTCCACCTGGTCCTTGCGGAGGATCAGCACGGCCACGTTGACCAGCGTGAAGACGCACAGCAGCAACAGCACCGTGGTGTCGGCCAGACCGCCCACGTCGCCGGTGGCGACCAGCACCGCAGCGACACCCACGGTGAAGACGATGGCCACCCACGGGGTGGACCTCGTCGGATGGACCGCCGCGAAGACCCGCGGCACGATTCCCTCACGCGCCATGCCGTAGACCAGGCGCGAGGCCATGAGCATGTTGATCAGCGCGGTGTTGCCCACCGCGAGCAACGCGATCAGGGCGAACAACTTGGGCGGGAACGCCAGCCCGGCGACCTTGACGACCTCCAGCAACGGACCCGACGAGCTCATCAGCGTCTTGGTGTCGACCAGCATGGTCGCCGTGAACGCGACCGCCATGTAGATGATCGCCGCGATGGCCAGGCCGCCGAAGAGCGCGCGGGGGAAGTCTCGCTGCGGATCCTTGGTCTCCTCCGCGAGGTTGACCGAGTCCTCGAAGCCGAGCAGCGCGTAGAAGGCGAGGGCCGTACCCCCCAGGACCCCGAGGAAGGCGCCGTTGGCCGGATGGAACTCCAGGGCCCGCGCCGGTTCGCCGTCACCGGAGAGCAGGGCGAAGA
The DNA here is from genome assembly GCF_059358815.1 of Streptosporangium nanhuense. NCBI lineage: Bacteria > Bacillati > Actinomycetota > Actinomycetes > Streptosporangiales > Streptosporangiaceae > Streptosporangium > Streptosporangium nanhuense. Next base: position 172,314 of record NZ_JCADBG010000006.1, on the reverse strand, counting down.
TCCCGATCGCGATGACCACCAGCAGGCCGAACGCCTCGATGATCGTCAGCACCACGTTGACCTTGACGGACTCGGAGATCCCCGCGAAGTTCACCAGCGCGACCAGGCCGAGGAAGAGGAACGCCCCGACGACGACCGGCAGTGTGACGAACTCCCCGAGGTAGTCGCCGCCGAAGGCCCGCGCGGCCGCGCTCGCCGAGGTGATCCCGCTCATCAGCACCGCGAACGCCACGATGAAAGTGACAAAGGGGATGTTGAACGCTTTATTCGCGTAAAGCGCGGCACCGGCTGCTTGTGGATATTTACCGACAAGTTCGGCGTAGGCGGTCGCCGTCAGCGCCGCCAGCACGAAGGCCACGAGGAAGGGCACCCACAGCGCTCCGCCGACGTATCCGGAGACCTTCCCGACCAGGGCGTATATCCCCGCGCCGAGGATGTCGCCCACCACGAACAGAAGGAGGACCTTGCGCCCGATGACCCGCTTGAGCGAGTGCTGACCGGAACCGGGATCGACGATCGCCTCAGCCATACCCCGCCCTTACCCAAAGAGGGGGCGAAATCACGTCGGGTCACACGAGTCACTGTTGTAAGCGTCATGAAAGTGATCCGCAAGGAACCCTGCCTACAGTTCCAACTGTCACGAAATGCAATGAAAGGCAGAAATGTTCCGCGCCCTCTCCTCCCGTCGCCTCGCCGTCGCCGCCGCGGGAGTCGCTCTCATATCGATGACCGCCGCCTGCGGCGGGGCGTCCGCCAACAGCGCGGTCTGCACCGAGGCCTCGTGGTCGAAGCCCTTCGCGGACTTCACCACCGCCGCCGCGGCGAGCGCCGGTGACCTCACCAAGTACAACGACGCCACCGCCAAGCTCGCCGCCGACCTCAAGGCGCTGGCGGGCACGGCCGAGGGCGAGGTGGCCACCGCCCTCAACGACCTCGCCACCTCGTTCGAGTCGGTCAAGATCGACCCGAACGACCCGGCCGCGGCCGCCACGGCCGCCGGATCGCTGGTGACGAAGGCCCAGGAGGCGAGCACCAAGCTGGCCGAGGCCTGCTCCTAGGCGCTCGCTCCCGGACGAACCCGTCCACCGGACTCGCGCCTCCTGGTGACAGGAGGCGTTCCGGGTACGGCCGCCGCCCCGCCTGCGGGGGGCAGTGCGGTGCGGCGGCCGTACCGAACAGCTCCATCGAGTTTCGTCGAGTTTCGTCGAGGCCCCTGCCACCGCACGGCAGGGGCCTCACACGTCTTCCCCGCCCCGGTCAGGTCCTGGTGGCGCGGGCCTGCTCGTAGCAGCGTTCGAAGCCTTCGAGCACCGCGGGCCAGGAACTGCGGACGGGCTCGGTCTCCCGGTTGTTCGCCGCGATCGACTCGCGCAGCTCGCGGTCGCGGACCAGCCTGGCCACCGACGCGACCAACTCGTCGAAACTCCTCCCGAGCAGCCCCTCCTTGCCGGGCCGTACGAAGTCGGCCACCCCGCTCTGCGCGCGCGCCACCACCGGCACCCCCGCCGCCCTTGCCTCCAGCGCCGCCAGCCCGAAGGACTCGCGGGGCGCGGGGGCGACGAACACGTCCGTCGAGGCGAGCAGCTCGCGGATCCGCTCGCGGCTGTAGCGGCCGGGGAGCGAGACCCAGCCGGTCATGCCGTTGGCCCTCAGGTAGCGCTCCATCTGCGACCGGGCCGGCCCGTCGCCGACGACGGTCGCCCGCATCGGCGTCTCCTTCGGCACCTGGGCGCGGGCCTCCCGCAGCAGCCTCAGCAACCGGACCGGCTGCTTGCGGGGCGCGAGCCGTCCCACCGCGACGACGTGCACCGGCTCGGGCCGTGCCTGGTCCCCGCCCGGCTCGGGCCGTACCGGATGGTCCCCGTCCGGCGCGGACCGCGAGGGATCCCCGCCCGGCTCGGGCCGTACCGGATCGGCGGGGAGGGGCATGGAGCGCCAGCCGGAGATGTCCAGGCCGTTGGAGACCACGTGCACCGGCACGCCGGGCCCGGCCACCGCGCGGATCGGCAGGGCGGCGGCCTCGCTCACCGCGGTGCCCACCAGCCCCCAGCGGTGCCACCCGAACAGCAGCCGCAGCCCGCGGTAGAGCGCCCGCGTGACCGGGTCCCACATGCTGTGCACGGTGACGACCACGGGCAGGCCCGCGCGGGTCGCGGCCCGCACGCCCATCCAGGCGAACGGCGAGACCGCGCCCGTGTGCACGTGCACCACGTCGGGGCGCCGCGCTCTCACCAGACGGAGCAGGTGGCCCGTCCCGAACGGGTGGACCGGCAGGTCGAAGGGGAGTCTCGCGACGATCCTGTGCACCCCGGGAAGGCTCTCCCCCGGGGTGGCGGTCGCCACCTCGACCTCGTGGCCCGCCTCCCGCTGCGTCCGGATCAGATCGGCGACCTGCACCTCGATCCCGCCGAGACGCGGCAGGTAACAGTCACTGATGTGGAGGATCCTCACCGTGCCAGCGTAGACCCGCGTGAGATCATGCCTGCGTGCCCCGCGAGGGCGCGTCCGAGTCGCGCGAACGGAGTGAGCCTGATCAGCAGCGTCAAGACAGCAGTGTTCTTCCATGCCCATCCCGACGACGAGGCCCTGCTGACCGCGGGCACCATGGCGATGCTCGCCTCCGAGGGGCACCGGGTGGTGCTCGTCGTGGCGACCTCGGGAGAGCGGGGCCAGGCCGACCTCGAACCCGGTGAGGCGCTGGGTGCCGCCCGCATGGCCGAGCTGTACAAATCGGCGGCGGCACTGGGCTGCGCCCGCGTGGTGAACCTCGGCTACGGCGACTCCGGGCTCGCGCCCGGCGGCGGGGTCGCCGACGACCGGCCCGACGACGCCTTCATCGACGCCGACGCCGAGGAGGCAGCCCAACGGCTGGCCGCCATCCTCACCGAGGAGAGGGCCGACCTGCTGACGACCTACGACCCGGCGGGCGGCTACGGCCACCCCGACCACGTCCAGGTGCACCGGGTCGGCGGCCGGGCCGCCGAGATCGCCCGGACCCCGATCGTGCTGGAGGCCACCGTCAACCGCGACCCCCTGCTCCGGGGGCTGCGGCTCGCCAGGAGGTTCTACCCGCAGCTCGACATCCGGGCCTTCGAGCGGGCGTACTCCCCCGGCGAGGTGATCACCCACCGGGTCGCGGTGCGGCGCTTCGCCCGCCAGAAGCGGGCGAGCATGGCCGCCCACGCCTCCCAGGCCACCGGGGCCGACACCCGCACGCTCGGGGTGATGCTCAAGATCCCCCAGCCCCTGTACCGCCTCGTCTTCGGCACCGAGTGGTACGTCCGCCGGGACGCCCCCCTGGGATCCCGGCTGAGGCACCCCTTCGAAGTTCCTCCCAAAGGATGAGAACGGGACCGGCAGACTTGACCGGGGGTGCCGGATGAAGAGCGGGCGTGTCGCATGAAGAGCAGGTTGTTCCAGGTCGGGCTGTCGGTGGTGTCCCTGGCACTGGCCGCCACGCTCGTGTTCTTCATGCCCCAGGTCGTGGCGGCGCTGACGGGCAAGCACGTCTCCTGGGCGCAGATCGGCGCGCAGTTCGCCGCGCTGAGTGCCGGGGAGGTCGCGCTGATGGCCGCCGTCTGGCTGCTCAGCCTCCTCGCCTACACGTTCGTGCTGACCGCCTCCCTTCCCGGGCTCACCCACCTGCAGGCCCTGACGCTGAACGCGAGCGGCAGCGCGGTGAGCAACCTGCTTCCCTTCGGCGGCGCGGCCGGGGTGGCGCTGACGTTCGCGATGGCCAAGAGCTGGGGTTTCTCCGCGCGGGCCGTGTTGGTCTCCACGCTGACCACCGGTATCTGGAACACGCTGTTCCGCTTCCTGCTGCCCGCGGCGGGCATCGTGGCCCTGCTGTTCAGCGGGCAGCCGCTCAGCCCCTCGGTGACCAGGGCGGGCTGGGCCGGCGTGCTGTCCATCCTGGTGCTGGTCGCCGTGGTGACCGTCGCCCTCTACTGGGACCGCGCCGCCGGCGTCCTGGGCCGCGGCCTCGACGCCCTGACCCGGCTGCTCCCCCGCCGGATCCGTCCCGGTGAGCACGCCGCCTCCGAGGCGCTGACCAAGCTGCGGGCCGACACCTCCGAGATCGTGCGGAGCCGCTGGGCCGGGCTGACGCTGGGCATGGTCTTCTTCCTCGGCTTCCAGTGGCTGATCCTCGTCGTCTGCCTGCACGCGACCGGCGCCTACCCCGGCCTGGCGCAGTCGATCGCCGCCTTCGCGCTGTCCCGGGTGCTGACCACGGCTTTGGTGACTCCCAGCGGTACGGGGATAATGGAGGCCGGAACCATCGGCGCCCTGGTCTTCTTCGGTGCTCCGCTGGACTCCGCCACCGCCGCCGCCCTGCTTTTCGGGTTCTGGACCTACACTGTCGAAATCCCCTTCGGCGGGCTGGCTCTGGGGGCGTGGACGTTCCTGCGCAGGCGTGAGAACGCCGCATCGGCTCCTGAAAAGGAGTCGATCAGTCGCTAGATTGGGAAATACCTTGTATGCGATCGGAAGGCCCACATAGCGTGGCGGCTGACATGGTGGCTTTCCGAGTTCTCGGCCCGGTCGAGGCGCATTCCGGTGATGACGAGCTCGACCTGGGCGGGCTTCGTCAACGTGCTGTCCTGGCACGCCTGCTCGTCGCGCGCGGGCAGGTCGTTCCCGTCGACTCCCTGCTGTACGACCTGTGGGACGACGACGCGGCCAAGGGCGCCCAGTCGGGCCTTCAGGTCTACATCTCCCGGCTGCGCAGGGTGCTGGAGCCGGGCCGTCCGCGCGGCGGCCCCAACCGGCTGCTGGTGACCGTGGCCTCGGGCTACGCGCTGCGCGCCGCCCCCGACCAGGTCGACGCGCTCCGCTTCGAGACGCTGGTCCGCACCGCCGGTGAGCACCTGGAGGGCGACGACCCCGCCTCAGCGCGGGCCCGCCTGGAGAAGGCCCTGGGGATGTGGCGCGGCACCCCGTACTCCGACTTCGCCGACCAGCCGTGGGCCGAGGCCGAGGTGAACCGGCTCACCGAGCTGCGCCTGGTGGCCCGCGAGCGGCACGCCGACAGCGGCCTGCGGATGGGCCTGCCCGCCGAGTCGGTGCCCGACCTGGAGGCGCTGACCACCGAGCACCCGCTGCGCGAGGAGGGCTGGCGGCTGCTCGCCCTGGGCCTGTACCGCTGCGGGCGGCAGGGCGACGCGCTGGCGGCGTTGCGCCGGGCGCGCACGATCCTCTCCGACGAGCTCGGCATCGACCCGGGCCCGGCGCTGCGCAAGCTGGAGTCCGACATCCTGTCCCAGGACCCCGGCCTGCAGCTCGCCACCCCGCCGCCGTCCAGGCAGCGCCAGCAGGTGGCCGCGGAGACCTGGCCGCCCAGGCCCACGGTGGCCCCGGTGGAGCTGCCCCCGCTGGAGCCGGAGCCGTTCGTCGGCCGCGACGCCGAGCTGGGCAGGCTCACCACCGCCGCGGCCAGGACCGGCCGCTTCACCGTCGCGGTCATCAGCGGCGACGCGGGCGCGGGCAAGACCACGCTGGTCCGCCAGCTCATCAGGCGGCTGTCCGACGACGGGTGGGGCATCTCCTCGGGCGCCTGCCCCGACAGCAGCGCCACGCCTCCCGGCTGGGCCTGGGTGGAGATCCTGCGCACCCTGGTGAACGCGGCCGGGCCCGGCGAGTACGCCTCGCTGCTGGCCCCGCTCCTCGACGACGCGGCCCCCGAGCCCGACGACGACCAGGCCTCCGGCGGGTTCCGGCTGCACCGGGCGGTGGGCGGCTACCTCGCCGCCGTCGCCAAGGAGACGCCGATCCTGCTCACCCTGGAGGACCTGCACTGGGCCGACGACCAGACGCTGGCGCTGCTGCGCGCGCTGCCGAGCCTGCTCGCCACCAGCCGGGTGCTGCTGGTGGTGACCTGCCGCGACAGCGAGCTGAGCGACCAGCAGGCCGACGTGCTGGCCGCGCTGGCCAGGCTCGGTCCGGTCCGGGTCGGGCTCACCGGGCTCGACACCAAGGCGGTGGCCGAGCTGGTCAGGGCGACCTGCGTGCGCGAGGTCGACGAGGACGCGGTCAACAGCATCGTCGAGCGCACCGGCGGCAACCCCTTCTTCGTCCGCGAGACGGTCCGCCTGCTCGACGCCGAGGCGGTGAGCGACCGCGCGACGGCCGCCGAGGTGATCTCCGGCGTGCCCTCCGGCGTCCGCGACGTGCTGCGCAGGCGGATCTCCCGGCTGCCCGCGATCGCCCAGCAGATCCTGCTGCAGGCCGCGGTGATCGGCCGCGACGTCGACGTGGACGTGCTGGTCGACGTCTCGGGCGACGAGGAGGCCGTGGTCGACGCGGTGGAGGCGGCGCTGCTCGCCGGCCTGGTCACCGAGCCGGGGCCCGGCATGCTCCGCTTCGACCACGACCTGGTCCGCGACACCCTGTACTCCGACGCCTCACGGCTGCGCCGCTCGCGGCTGCACGCCGCGGTGGCCTCGGTGATCGAGCGCAGGAACCCCGGCGACGTGGCCGCGCTGGCCCACCACTACGACTCGGCGGGCACCAGCGAGACCGCCGGCAAGACGGTGCACTACGCCGGGCTCGCCGCCGAGCAGGCCGAGCGGCGCTTCGCCCACCGCGAGGCGGCCACCCTGTGGGAGCAGGCCATCGCCGCCTTCGACCGGTCGGGCGTCACCCACACGCCCGACAGCACCAGGGAGCGGCTGCTGCTCACCCTGCGGCTGATCAAGGCGCTGGCGCTCTGCGGCGACATGGCCGCGGCCCGCAGGCGGCGGCGCGAGGCGATGGACGCGGCGCTGCCGCTGGGCAACCTGGAGCTCACCGCCCGGGTGGCCGCCTCGCTGGCGGTGCCGCACAAGGGCATGGCCCGCGACTTCACCCGCACCGCCTGGGAGATCGTCGACGTCGCCGAGCAGGCGCTGGTCGAGCTGCCCGCCGGCGAGCAGTCGCTGCGGGCGAGCCTGCTGGCCACGCTCGCCCTGGAGCTCGAGGGCTCGGCCACCCCCCGGGGCGAGCAGGCCTCGCTGGAGGCCGAGGAGCTGGCCCGGCGCTCCGGCGACCCCGCCCTGCTGGCGACCGCGCTGAGCGGGCGGCTGCGCCAGTCGTACGGCATCACCCCGGTGGGCGAGCGCGAGGTCATCGGCAGGGAGTTGCTGGAGGTCGGCAAGACGACCGGGCAGATCTCGGTGCAGGCGCTGGCCCACCTGGTGCTGATGGAGTGCGCGGCCGCCTCGGGCGCGTTCGCCGAGGCCGACGCGCACGTGGCCGCCGCCGAGAAGATGGCCAGGCAGTACGGCCTGTCCGCGCCCGCCGCCGTGGTCGCCTGGTACGCCGGGCAGCGCCTGATGATCGCCGGTGACTTCGCCGGGGCGGAGCGCGCCTACCGCGACGCCGCCCGGCTGACCGCCAAGGCCGGGATGCTGGAGGGCCGCCAGGACCTGCCGCTGATCACCACGTTCTGCCTGCACCTGGTGAACGGGCGGGCCGCCGAGATGGTCGAGCCGCTGGCCGAGGCGCACCAGCGCGGGGCCAAGTGGACCCTCGACGCCTACGCGGTGGCCCTCGCCTCGGCGGGCCACCACCGCGACGCCAGGGCCGTGATCGCGGTGAAGACGCCCGTGCGCCCCGACTTCCTCTACGAGCTGGCGATGGTCTGGCGGGCCCTGGCGGGCATGCTGCTGGACGACCGGGAGCGGATGATCGAGGCGTACGACACGCTGAAGCCGTTCGCCGACCGCATCGCGGGCGCCGGGACCGGGGTGGTGGCCCTCTGGCCGGTCGCCCTGACCCTGGGCGACCTGGCGCTGCGGCTGGGCTTCGCCGACGCGGTGAGGCCGCACTACGAGAACGCCCTCGCGGTGGCCGAGCGGGTCGGCGTGGAGCGGTGGGTGGAGGCGGCACAGCGCTCCCTCGGCGGCTGACGCCTTCCGGGGCTGAAGCTTCGGTACTTCCCCGGGCAGGGGCCTGGGAGAGGCGGGGACCGGGCGGTCAGCAGCCGACGAGGAACTTCTCGCTGCGCAGCGGGGCGTCGCCGGAGACCGACAGCACGACGCGGTACCAGCCGGGGTTGTTGACGATCCTGGGCTGCCACTCGACGGTCTGGCTCTCGCCGCCGAAACCGGACCCGGTGCCCAGGTAGGTCTGCCAGCGGCGGGTGCCGGGGCTCCAGCGCTCCAGGCGCCAGCCGTAGGAGACGGCGGCCCGGGGGTCGGCGTTGTCGACGACGCTCCGCGCCCGGTACGGCCTGTCGCACGGGCCGAGCGCGTCGAGCGCGCTGACGGTGACCGTGCCGCGGGTCGCGACTGCGTCCGTGACCCCGTCCGTGATCTTTTCCGCGGTCCTGCCCGGGGTCTTGCCCGTGGTCCTGTCCGTGGCGGGAACCCGGCCCGCGGCGGAGACCCGCTCCGTGGCCGCCCCCCGCTCCGTGACCGGGGCCTGCTCCGTGGCCGGCATCGACCGCGACGACAGCTCCACCGTCCGTACCGGCGCCTGTGCCGCCGCACCGGCCGGGACCTGGGCCGGGGTGCCGTAGGTGGCCTCGACCCCCAGGTAGGCTCCGGCGAAGGCGAGGGTGGCGACGAGCAGCTTGACGGCGCTCGCGGTCCCACTCGCCACCACCGGCGCCACACTGCTACGCGGACTCATGACGGACACCTTTCTTCGTTACTCCCAAGGTGTACGCCACGGTTCTTGCTCTGGAGTTGACGTCCGCTTGCAGCCGGGACGCCCGGGACGCTCGGAGGGATGCCGGTCTGCCGGTTGAGGTAAGCCTGCCCTAATATCGGGGTAGGCAGGTGGAACGACCGTGGTGGTGATGTTCAGAGTGAGACCTGTTGTGGCGGGCATCCCCGACCCGGCCTCCGCGTCCTTCCTGGGCATGCCCCTGTGGCTCTGGGTGATCGTCGGCGGCGTGGCCCTGTTCGGCGCGTTCCAGGCCTACTACTGGATCGGCCACGTCCTGGGCTCCAGGCTCTACACCTCGCGCCTGGGCGCCAAGATCGGCCAGGAGAACATCACCCGGGTCGAGAACGTCGTCAGGAAGTGGGGCGCGCTCGCCGTCTACGCCTGCTTCTGGGTGCCGGGGCTGCGCCACACGCTGCCCTGGGTGGCCGGGGTGCTGCGGATCTCCTATCCCTGGTACGTCGTGGCCAGCGCGCTCGGCTGCCTGACCTGGGTGCCGGTGACCTCGTTCGGCCTGTACTCGGTGATCTGGGGCTGGCTGGGGCTGGCGGCGCGCTCGCCGCTCCTGGCGGGCCTGGCCGCGCTGGTGGCGGTCGCGGCGGTCGTCGGGTTCGTCCGCTGGCGCCGCCGCCGGGCCGCCCGCCGCGAGGCGGAGAGACTCGCCACCGCGGCCTGAGACGGCCGGCCCGACCGGCGGCACATGGGCGACGTGAGCCCGTCGTGTGATCGAGCGCCGACTCCGGCGCGACCGGACCTCGTGGCCGCGCACTCCCACACTCCTGACGTCCGCCCACGGCACCGATGTCAACTTTTCCATAGCCAAACCGCCAACTTCCGCATATCAACGGCGACCTCTGTCAGCATGGCTCGCATGCATCACGGGGGAGCACGCCTCACAGCCCGCGCCGCGCTGGTCACCGCGGTCACCCTTGCCACCGTGTCTCCGGTGTTCGCACCGGCCGCTACGGCCTCGGCACCGGCACCGGCACTGTCCGGCGGGTCTGCGGCGCGCGTCCCGGCCACCGCCGCGCCCGTCGCGGAGCGGCGCGTCTCCGCGCCCTCGGTGCCGGGACGGGCCGCGTACCTGTACGACGCGAGCACGGGAACGGTCCACCTGAGCAAGCAGGCGGGCAAGCGGATGCCGGTGGCCAGCCTGACCAAGGTCATGACGGCGTACGTCGTCCTCAGGCAGGCGAAACTGGACGACACCGTCACGATCCAGGCCGCGGACGTGCGGCACGCGGCGGCGAACGGCGCGACCCACGCCTCCCTGCGCGCCGGGGAGCGGCTGACCGTCAGGGACCTGCTCTACGCGGTCATGCTCCCCTCCGGGGCGGACGCCTCCCACGCCCTGGCCCGCGTCTACGGTCCCGGTGACACGAAGTTCGTGGCGAAGATGAACGCCACGGCCCGCTCGATGGGGCTGGCCGACACCCGTTACGCCAACGCCGACGGCCTGCCGAAGCCGAGCCCCGGCTACTCCACCGCCCTGGACCAGGCGAAGCTGGCCGATCTCGCGCTCCGCGACCCGCTGCTGCGGGTCATCGCCTCCACCAGGCGCCACCTCGTGGCGAAGTCCAAGGTGCACCGGGCCCACTCCTGGACCAACTCCAACAAGCTGCTCGGCAAGACGCCGGGGGTCATGGGCCTGAAGACCGGCTACACCGGTGCCGCCGGATACTGCCTGTCGTTCGCCGCCGACCGCGACGGCCACCGCCTCGTGGGCGTCATCCTCGGCGAGTCCAACGCCGACCGGCGTTTCCAGAGCGCGACGCGCCTGCTCGACTGGGCGGGCGAGCAGACCCTGCCCGAGCTGTGAGAGCTCCGCGGGGGTGACGCGCTCCCGGCGGGCGCGCGACCGGTGTCCCCGGCCGCGCCGCCATCCCGCGCGCGGGAATCCGGCCGATCTCTGAGAGAGTTTGTTCCACACGTCGAGAGTCAAGAGGAGATGGACGGGTGGAACCCGATGGGGAGCTGAAACACCCCAGCCTGGTCGAGCTTTCGATGCGACGGCTCCGTCACGAGATCCTCTCCGGCGCCCTCGCGCCGGGCGAGCGGCTGATCGAGGAGCAGCTCACCCAGCGGTTCGGCATCAGCCGGGCACCGCTGCGCGAGGCGCTGCGGTCGCTCGGGCAGCAGGGGCTGGTGGAGCACCTGCCCCGGCGGGGAGCCCGCGTCACCGAGCTGACCGGGGACGACGTGGACGAGTTGTTCGGGCTGCGCGACGTGCTCGAACGCTACGCGGTCGAGACCGCTCTGCCGCTCCCCGACGCGCACGGCATGACCGCGCTGGCCGAGGCCCTGGAGGGCATGGCGTCGGCGGTGCGGCTGGACGACCCGCTCGGCGAGAACGAGGCGCACCGGCGCTTCCACGTCGCGCTCGTCGCGCTGGCGGGCCACCGCCAGCTGCTGATGGCGTACGAGCCCGTCATCCTGAAGCTGCAGCTCTACATGGCCGCGAACCTGCGCAGGGAGGCCGAGCAGCGGGCCCCGTCGGAGGGGGTGGAGCGGCACCGGCGGCTCTTCGAGGCGATCGCCTCCGGCGACCCGGCCACCGCGCTGGACGCGCTGTCGCGGCACGGGGCGCGCACCTACATCGGCTGAGGCGACCGTACCGGCCGGGAGTCTCCTCAGGCTCCGAACGCTCCGCCGGGGCTCTCCTCACGCGCTGAACCGTCTCGGCCGGGGTCTCATCACGCGCTGAACCGTCCCGCCGAGGGTTTCCTCACGCTCTGATCCGATCCGCTAACAGAAGCGTAACCGGGCGGGAAAACCACCGACACAATCTTGTCGACAATCGACAAAAGGAGGATCCGAGGAACACGGAGTCAACATGTCCGATCCGCTCATCGTCGAGGCCGAGCCTTACGCATACGGGTTCGATCCGCGACACACAGCGCTGCTGCTCATCGACATGCAACGGGACTTCGTCGAACCCGGGGGCTTCGGGGAGACCCTGGGCAACGACGTGTCCATGCTGCGGCGGGTCATCCCGCCGCTCCAGGAGGTGCTGGCCGCCACCCGCGCGGCGGGGATTACCGTCATCCACACCCGCGAGGGGCACCTGCCCGACCTGTCCGACTGCCCGCCCGCCAAGCTCAACCGCGGCGCGCCGTCGCTGCGCATCGGGGATCCCGGCCCCAAGGGACGGATCCTGATCCGCGGCGAGTACGGCCACGACATCATCGACGAGCTCGCCCCCGCCGAGGGCGAGCTGGTCGTCGACAAGCCCGGCAAGGGCTCCTTCCACGCCACCGGCCTGGACGAGACCCTCCGCGCGGCCGGCATCCGCAGCCTGGTCGTCACCGGCGTCACGACCGAGGTGTGCGTGCACACCACCGTCCGTGAGGCGAACGACCGGGGTTACGAGTGCCTGGTCCTGTCCGACTGCGTGGGCTCCTACTTCGCCGAGTTCCAGCGGTACGGGCTCGAAATGATCGCCGCCCAGGGCGGCATCTTCGGCTGGGTCGCCCCCTCCGGCGGCTATCTCAAGGCACTCGAAACCCGGAGCTGACCGATGACCACGACAACCGGCCCCGCCCAGCTCAAGCTCCCCTGGTGGGTCAGCGGGGACACCAATGCCTTCTTCGGCCTCGGCTTCAACGTGATGGTCAACGTGCTGGTGCTGAGCGGCCTCTGCCTCGGGGTCCTCCACCTGCCCGGCTCCGACGTCTTCGGCGTCATCCTCCCGGCGATGGGCATCCAGCTCCTGATCGGCAACGTCTACTACACCTACCTCGCCCGGCGGCTGGCCCGCCGCGAGAACCGCACCGACGTGTGCGCGATGCCGTACGGGCCCAGCGTCCCGCACATGTTCATCGTCGTGTTCGTGATCATGCTGCCGACCTACCTGGCGACCAGGAACCCCCTGCAGGCCTGGGTGGCGGGGCTGGCCTGGTGCTTCATCATCGGCGTCATCGTGCTGATCGGCGCCTTCGTGGGCCCGTACATCCGCCGTTTCACCCCCAGGGCGGCGATGCTCGGCACCCTGGCGGGCATCTCGATCGCCTTCATCTCGATGCGGCCCGCCGCGCAGATGTGGGAGGCGGCCTGGATCGCGCTGCCGGTGCTGGTGATCATCATGGTCGGCTTCTTCACCGACCTGAGGCTGCCGGGCAACATCCCCGTCGGGCTCGCCGCGCTCCTGGCCGGTACCGCGATCGCCTGGATCGGCGGCTACATGAACCCCGCCGACGTGGGCGCCGCCGCCGAGAACATCGCGGTGAGCCTGCCGTCGCTGAACATCGACCGCCTGCTCGAAGGGCTCGGCCAGGTGTCGCCGCTGCTGGCCACCGCCATCCCCCTCGGCATCTACAACTTCACCGAGGGCATGAGCAACGTGGAGAGCGCCGCCGCCGCGGGCGACTCCTACAACCTGCGCTCGGTGCTCCTGGCCGACGGCGCGGGCGCGGTGGTCGGCTCGATGCTGGGCTCGCCGTTCCCGCCCGCCGTCTACATCGGCCACCCGGGGTGGAAGTCCGCGGGCGGGCGTACGAGCTACTCGATGGCGAGCGGCGTCGTGATCGCGCTGTTCTGCTTCCTCGGCATGTTCGCGCTGCTCGGCGCGGTGCTTCCGACGCCCGCGATCGTGCCGATCCTGCTCTACATCGGCCTGCTCATCGGCGCCCAGGCCTTCCAGTCGGTGCCGAAGGCGCACGCGGTGGCCGTGGTGATCGCGATCATTCCCAACATCGCCTCCTGGGCGCAGGGTTACATGGACAACGCGCTCGCCGCCGCGGGCACCAGCGCGCGGGAGGTCGGGTACGACACGATCGCGCGGAGCGGGACGGTCTACGAGGGAACGGCCCTGCTCGGCGGGGGCGCCGTGCTCGCCGGCCTGATACTCGGCTCGATCACGGCCTTCGTCATCGACCGGTCGTTCGTGTGGGCCGCCGGGTACGCCTTCGCCGGCGCGGCCCTCGCCTTCATCGGCCTGATCCACGGGGAACGGGTCGAGTGGAACGCCAACGGCCAGGTCTCGCTGGGCTACCTCTTCGCGGGGCTGATCCTGCTCGCCTTCGTCTTCCTCAAGCCCAAACCGTCGGACGAGACGCCGGAGGCCACCGACGACCCCGAGCAGGCCGGCGGGAAACCCGTCCCCGCCACGTCGTGAGCGCCGCCCCGCGAACCGACCCGCACCGATCCGCACCGATCCGCACCGGCTCGCGGGGCACGCCCGTCACGAACCGATCCGCGCCCCCGTGTCTCCCTGGCAGACATCGGACACCACACACCCAGGAAAGGCATATGCCGCCTCCCGCTCTGAACAGCACGGACAGTCCGCTTCGCCTGGACCTGGAGAGCCTCTCCGGCCTCTACCGCTCCGGGGCGGCCAGCCCCGCCGACGTGGCCGGGGAGGTGCTCGCGCGGATCGCGGCGCGCGGTGACGACCACGTGTGGATCACCCTGCGCCCGGCGGCGGACCTGCTCGGCGACGCGGCCGGGCTGGCCCGCCGCTGGCCGGACCCGGACACCCGCCCGCCGCTCTACGGCGTCCCGTTCGCGGTCAAGGACAACGTGGACGTGGCCGGGCTGCCCACCACCGCGGCCTGCCCCGCCTACTCCTACGTCCCGGAACGCGGCGCGCCGCTGGTGGAACGGCTGCTCGCGGCGGGCGCCCTCCTCGTCGGCAAGACGAACCTGGACCAGTTCGCCACCGGCCTGTCGGGCACCCGCAGCCCGTACGGCGCGTGCGAGTCGCCGCTGCTGCCGGGCCTGATCTCCGGCGGGTCCAGCTCGGGCTCCGCGGTGGCGGTGGCCGCGGACCTGGTCTCGTTCGCCGTCGGCACCGACACGGCCGGGTCGGGCCGGGTGCCGGCCGCGCTCACCGGAACCGTCGGGGTCAAGCCGAGCCGGGGCCTGGTCAGCACGCTCGGCGTGGTGCCCGCGTGCGCGTCGCTGGACTGCCCGAGCGTCTTCGCCCGCTCGGCCGCCGACGGCCTGGCCGTCCTGTCGGTCATCGCGGCCTTCGAACCCGCCGATCCCTGGTCACGGGAACTTCCCGCCCCCGGTGCGGTGCCGCCTTCCGCGTACCCCCTGCGGATCGGGGTGCCGCGCGACCCGGAGTTCTTCGGCGACACCGCCGCCGGGGCGGCCTTCGCGGAGGCGGTGGAACGGCTCGCCGGCCTCGGCCACGCGCTCGTCCCCGTCGTTCTCGACCCGTTCCTCGCCGCGGGACGGCTGCTGTACGAGGGGCCGTGGCTCGCCGAACGGCTCGCGGCGGTCGGCGACTTCGTGGCCCGCAACCCCGGCGAGGTCCACCCGGTCACCCTGAAGGTGCTGTCCGGCGGCGGCGCGCTCAGCGCGGTGGACGCCTTCGAGGGGCTCTACCGCCTGCGCGCGCTGGACGCCGAGACCCGGGCGGCGTGGGCCTCGATGGACGTCCTCGCGGTCCCGACCGTGCCCACCACCTTCACCGTCGCGGAGATGCTCGAAAGCCCGATCGAGCGCAACGCGATCCTCGGCCACTACACCACCTTCACCAACCTCCTCGACCTGGCCGGGATCTCCGTGCCCGCCGGTACGACGACCGCCGGCCGCCCGCACGGCGTCACCTTCCTGGGACCGGCGGGCTCCGACGAACTCCTCGCCGGTCTCGGCGCCGCCTTCCACGCCCTCACCGGCGGCCCCGCGATCCCGGTCCAGGACGCGCGGCCTGTGGCCGTACACACTCCGGAAGCGGGGGCGGTGCTCGCCGTGGTCGGCGCGCACCGCTCGGGCCAGCCCCTGCACGGACGGCTCACCTCCCTCGGAGCCATCGGCCTGGGAACCGCCCTGACGGCCCCCCTCTACCGCCTCCACGCCCTGAACGGCGGCGACCTGCCGCTCCCCGGGCTGGTCCGCTCGACCTCCGGCGGCGTCCAGGTGGAGGTCGAGCTGTACGACCTGAGTGCCTCGGCACTCGGCACCCTTCTCACGCAGACCGCCCCGCCCCTCGGCCTCGGCACGATCCACCTCGCCGACGGCCGCGCGGTGCACGGCTTCCTCTGCGAGTCGTACGCCACCGAGGACGCCCCCGACATCAGCCACCACGGCAACTGGCCGGACTATCTCCTCTCCCTGCCCCGGCCCTGACGATCCGGCGCCTCGGTGGCCGCGAGCTCGCAACGACGGTGCGCCGACGCCGGTTGCTACGGTTCTCCGCATGACTGAGCGGTTCGCGATCCTGAGCGGTTCGACCTTCGAGGAGCAGATCGGATACGCGCGGGCGGTGGTCGACGGCGACAGGGTGCACGTGTCCGGGACGACCGGCTACGACTACGCGACCATGACGATCTCCGACGACGTGGTCGAGCAGGCCGAGCAGTGCCTGCGCAACATCGGAGAGGCCTTGTCCAAGGCGGGCTGTTCCTTCGCCGACGTCGTCCGGGTGCGCTACATGCTGCCCGAACGCGAGGACTTCGAGCCCTGCTGGCCGACCCTGCGCCGCCACTTCGGCGAGGTCCGCCCGGCCGCGACGATGCTCGTGTGCGGCCTCGCCGACCCCCGCATGAGAATCGAGATCGAGGTCGACGCGCGACGTCCCGCGGCACGGTGACCCGTCAGCCCGCGCGCATGAGGCCGTGGCAGGCGATGGCGGCGGCGGCCACCACGTTGAGGGAGTCGACGCCCAGGCCCATCGCGGCCGGGCTCATCGGGATGCAGACCGCCTCGTCGGCCTCGCGCAGCCAGCGGGAGGAGAGCCCGTCACCCTCCGAGCCGAGGAGCAGAGCCACCCGTCCGGCCATGGTGACCTTGTCCATGGGGGTGGCGGACTGGTCCGGGGTGAGGGCGAGCGTCTGGAAGCCCGCTCCGCGCAGCTCGGCCAGGCCCGCGTACCAGTCGGTCATCCGGGCGTACGGGATCGCGAAGACCGCACCCATCGAGACCTTCACCGAGCGCCGGTAGAGAGGGTCGGCGCAGCGCGGCGAGAGGATCACCGCCTCCACGCCCAAGGCGGCGGCGCAGCGGAAGATGGCGCCGACGTTGCCGTGGTCGACGAGGTCTTCGAGGACCAGGACGCGCCGGGGCGCCACCTGCCCGGCCGGAGTTTTTCGCGTGGCGGAGGGGGCCGATCCGGGTTCGCCTCCCGGCTGTCCGAGTTCGGCCGGCCGTGTCACGTGCTCGGCGGGAGCCCTTCGCGCCTCGCGTCCCGACAGGAGGTCCGTCACCCCGGGAAGGGGGAGGCGTTCCATCGCGGCGAGGGCGCCCCGGTGGACCTGGAAGCCGGTGACGTCCTCCATGACGGCGTCGTCCACGACGTGGACCCGGTCGCCGAGCGGGCCGAGGAGGTCGGCGAGAGGTTCGGCCCAGCGGGAGGTGAGCAGGACCGAACGCACGGGGTAGCCCGCCGCGACCGCGCGGCGGATGACCTTCTCCCCCTCGGCGATGAAGAGGCCGTGCTCGGCCTCCATGCTCTTGCGCAGCTCGACGTCGCGCAGGTTGGCGTAGTCGGCCAGGTGGTCGGCCAGGTGGTCGGCCAGGTGGTCGGCCAGGTGGTCGGCCAGGTGGTCGGCCAGGTGGTCGGCCAGATGGGGGTCGATGGCTTCAGGCACCCTCGAATACTGCCATGACCCGCCTGAGCTGCCATATCAGCGCGTAGACGAGCAGCGTCGCGGAGCAGCCGACGACCACCCCCGCGCCCAGCCTCGTCACGAGCTCGGCGTTGCTGCCCGAGGGGAAGGCCACCGCCCAGGCGACCGCGCCCAGCGGGATCGACACGGCGGCGGCCAGGAGCACGGCCGCCCGCTCACCGGCGGGCAGGAGCAGCCGCTCGGGCACCGGCCGCGGTTCCATCCCGGCCAGCCCGCGCCAGGCCCACCAGAGGACGACCGCCAGGCCGATCACGGTGGAGGTGTACTGCAGCAGGCGGAACAGGGAGATCACCCCCGCCACCCGGATGTCCAGCCAGCTCCATCCCCACAGGGCCGAGCTGTACGAGTGGGTGAAGGAGTCCCAGACCTTGTGGGTGAGGGCGCCCACGACGCCTCCGGCGATCACGGCGGGCAGCCGCCGCAACCCGTACATGCCGGGGGTCAGCGAGGCCGCGCGCCCGGCGAGGGTGGGAGGCAGGAGCGCGGTCAGCGGGTCGCGGAGCACCAGGTGGAAGACGGCGAGCAGCACCACGACGGCGAACGGGTCGATCGTGAGGACGCCCCTGACGGAGTGCCAGATCATGTAGTCGGGCAGGAACGGGAAGAAGATCGGCAGGTCGGGCACCATGGCGCCCAGGGCGAGCGCCCAGGGGTCGAGGAACCGGCGCATCCGCTCCGAGGAGATCAACGGCAGCACCGCTGCGACGTGACTGGGCGTGAACGGCACGGATTTCCCTCCGACGATCTGCTGGACAGCTCAATCCTGCGACACGGCGCCCTCGTGGGAGCACGCCGCTGTCATCGCGTGGAGCCTTGCCGCTTTCCCGCCTTCCGACACTCTGTGAGGGATAGATTACCGAACGCTGTCGAGCGGGCACCGGAGGCCGTCGTGACCGACCAGATCGTGCTGGCGCCGCCGGGCGCCGAGTGGCTGCGCGACGCCCGCAGGGCTCGCGCGCTCTCCCTGGCCACCCTGGTCTGGCTGGGCGTCGAGAGCGTGCTCGGCATCGCCGCCGGCCTGGGGGCGCACTCGGTCGCGCTCATCGGCTGGGGCGTGTCGGCCCTGGTGGAGGCGGCGGCCAGCCTGATCGTGGTCTGGCGGTTCACCGGGGCCAGGACCGGCTCCGCGCACGCCGAGGCGCGAGCCCGCAGGGCGGTGGCGGTCAGCTTCTGGATCCTCGCCCCCTACCTGGTGCTGCACGTGGCGCACGACCTGGACGCGGGCCACCGGGCCGTGCCGAGCGTGCTCGGGATCGCGGTCACGGCGGCCAGCGTGGTCGGCATGCCGTTCCTGGGGATGGCCAAGCGGCGGCTGGGCGCCCGGCTGCACTCGGCGGCGACGACGGGCGAGGGTACGCAGAACCTCATGTGCGCCCTGCTCGCGGCGGGGGTGCTGGCCGGGCTCGCGCTGAATCCCGTCGGGTGGTGGTGGATCGATCCCACCATGGCGGTTCTGCTGGCGGCGGTGGCGGCGCGCGAGGGCCTCAGGGCGTGGCGCGGGCACTCCTGCTGCCACTGAGCGTCTTCTCCGCCGCCGGTCCCCGACCGTTCTTCCCCCTGTCGCCGATCTTCCGTCGTTTCCGCGGCCCGACCTGGTGATCTCCGTCGTCGCCGGTCGTCGGCCGCCTCGCGGACACAGGGTTCCATGATCGACACACTCGGTAACAGCGGCACCGAAATGCGTTTTTTGCCCCAGTAATCATTCCCAGTACAGTTCCGTGAATATTGCGGTCTACCTCCCGATAGGGTGACCGGCTAGCTCCATGACATCGACACCAAAGAGGACATCGTGGGCGGACGTCACCGGACGGATGAACTCGAGGACGGCTACACCCCGTACAAGGAACCGCAGCCCAGACGCAAGCGCGGGGGGCGCGGCAAGGTGCTGGTCCCGCTGGCCGGGTCCGTCGCCCTCGCCGTGCTGCTCGGCGTCGCCGCGTTCGTGGTCATCAACCGCGACCGCGGCACCGGGGCGTGCGGGGGCGAGGCCCTCCCTGTGCGGATCACCGCCTCCCCGGACATCCAGCCCGCCCTGTCCCAGATCGCCGCGCGCTTCAACAAGGCGGCCCACGACGTCGAGGGCAGGTGCGCCACGGTCACGGTGGCCAAGGGCACCTCGGCGACCGTCGCCTCCTCCTTCAGCGGCGGCAAGGCCGTCCCGATGGACATGTGGATCCCGGACTCGAAGCTGTGGGTGACGAACCTGCGGGCGAGGAACCAGGAGGTGCCCGAGGCGGGCGCGTCCATCGCCCACTCCCCCATCGTCATGGTGGCCTCCGGCTCGGTGGTGCCGAACCTGAAGAAGAGCTTCGGCGAGGCCAGCTGGGGCGGCATGATCAACGCCGCCAACGTGGCCAACGTGGACGGCCCCGGCCGCAAGGTGCGCGTCCTCGTACTGGATCCCTCGCTCAACGCCGCCGGGCTCGGCGCGCTCCTGGCCGCCGCCGGGGTGGCCACGGCCTCGGGCGCGGGCGAGGAGCAGCTGGTCGGCGCGCTCAAGAGCCTGTCGGGGTCGACGTCGACGGTCCGCGACCAGGACGCGCTGCTGTCCAGTCTCGGCGTCAAGGGCAGCAAGGCCCCGCTGGGCATCTCCTCGGAGCAGGGGATCTGGGCGTTCAACAAGGTCAAGAAGCCCGAGGTCCCGGCCGTGCCGCTCTATCCGGCCGAGGGGACCATCAACCTCGACTACCCGGTGGTGATCACCGCCGAGGACGCCGCCGTGCGCAAGGCCGCCGAGGCGTTCCGGAAGGAGCTGGGCAGCGAGGCGTCCAGGAAGACGCTGCAGGAGCAGGGGTTCCGCACCCCGGACGGCAAGGGCGGCAAGGCGATCTCCGGCTCCGACGGCTTCCAGGCCAAGGCCCCCCAGGCGATCGAGCCGCCCGACGGCAACACCGTCGCGAGGATGTCCCAGACCTGGTCCCGGATCAAGCTGGGCACGAGGCTCCTCACCCTGCTGGACGTCTCGGGCACCATGGCCCTGCCGGTGCCCGGTACCGGCCTGACCCGGATGCAGGCGATCAGCAGGATCGCCGTCGAGGGCATGAAGCTCTTCCCGGCCAAGAGCGAGATGGGACTGTGGGAGTTCTCCACCCACCTCAACGGCCGGGGGGTCGACTACCGCGAGACGGTCCCGGTCGGCCCGCTCACCGAGGACATGAACGGCGCCCTGCGCAGGGACGTGATCAACCAGAGGCTGATCACGACCCGGGCCAAGTCGACCGGCGACACCGGGCTCAACGACACCCTCGCCGCCGCCTACAAGCAGATGACCGACGAGTACCAGAGCGACAAGATCAACACTGTGCTGATCCTCACCGACGGCGCCGGCAACGACGACCCGGACGGCGGGATCAGCAACCAGCAGATCCTGAAGCGGCTCAAGGACCAGTTCGACCCGGAGAAGCCGGTCAGCGTCCTGATCATCGCCTTCGGCCCCGACGCCCCCAAGGGCAAGCGCCAGATGGACGCCCTCGCCAAGGCGACGGCCGGTGACGCGTTCATCGCCAAGGACATCCTGGAGGTCAGGAAGTTCTTCCTGGAGGGCATGAAGCGCAGGCTCTGCGCGCCCAACTGCGACTGACCCTCACGCATCATTTTCACCCTGTACGGCTGGTGTCACATTGGCACCAGCCGTAGCAGTTTTCCCAGGTCATACCGTATCGGCATGATATCGACCCCTTCGGTCAACCGGTTGCCGGGAGGTGACGTCCTACGCGTGTGGGCTGGAACGGGCAAGTGGTGAAACCCGTGAACGAGCCCGTCTCGCGGGGGAGGAATATCCGTGCCCGGATGGCCGACCGTCGGCCGAACCGACGATCAACAACTCGTTGAGGCGCTGCGGCGTGCCGACACAACGGCGCCCGCGAGCCTCTACGACTCCTATGCCGAACGTCTCAACGACTACGCCCACTCTCTGCTGGGCGACCGTGAGGCCGCCGCCGGTGCCGTACACGACGCCCTGGTCACGGCCCAGGGCCGGATGGACCACCTGCGCGAGCCCGGCCGCCTGCGCGCGTGGCTGTACGCGCTCGTGCGGATCCGGTGCGCGGACGGGGGGCACGGCGACCCGCGAAAGCCGGCGCCGCCGCCCGACATCCATGACGACCCGGGCGAGCGGGAACTCGCGGCCCTGGTCCACGAGGCGATGGCGGAGCTGAGCGGGCAGGAGCGCGAGGTGCTCGAACTGTCGCTCCGCCACGACCTCGGCAGCGGCGAGGTCGGCGCGGTGCTGGGGCTGAGCTCCCGCCAGGTCACGGCGAGGCTCGGCCGGGCCCGCGACCACCTGGAGAACGCGGCCGCCGCCGTGGTGCTCGCCAAGGTCGGCCGGGCGCACTGCCCCGACCTGTCGGCGATGGTGGACTCGTGGGAGGGCCCGCTCACCACGCTGCTGCGCAGGCGGCTGTCGGCCCACATCGGCCGGTGCGAGGTCTGCGTCGAGCGCAGGGACCGGCACGTCTCGGCCGGGCGGCTGCTCGACCTGGTCCCCCTGGCCTATCCCCCGCTCTCCCTGCGCCGCCGGGTGATCGAGACCTGCGTGAACCCGGAGGCGCGCGAGGAGCGCGCCGCCGTCGTCGCCGGGCACGGCTTCGACAAGGCCGGCTTCCCCACCCCTGCCGAACGGCGCCCGGGGGGCCGCCGGTGGGGCGGGCGGAAGGGCGCGGGCGGCAGGCGCGCACGCGAGGAGAGACCCGCCGCGAGCGCGGGTGCCACGCCCCCCGCGGGCACCCGTTCCCGGAACTCCGCGCCCTTCGAGGACGCGGGGACATCGCTCGCGGACGCGGGGACACCCCCCGCCGGCGCGGGACCGTCACTCTCGGACGCGCGAGCGTGGCCGCCCGGGACGGAGGCACGGTACGGGGAGAAGCGGGCCGGGCACGCGGAGACCGTGGCGGGCTTCCCGGAGGCCGGGGCCCGCTCCCCGGAGAGCGGGCCGCGCCACCCCGAGGCCGGGACGGCGCCGAGGTACGTGATGGCGTCGCCCACGGACGGCGATCCCGGACGCGCGGCACCGTGGACGGGCGCCGAGACGCCGCGCTCGTCCTGGGCCACGGACGGCGAGACGCGGCACGCGCCGCCGCCCGTGAACGCCGACGCCTGGCCGGCGCCGCCCGTGAACGCCGACGCCTGGCCGGCGCCGGCCGTGAGCGCCGAGGCGTGGCCGGCGCCGACGACGAACCCCGACGCCTGGCCGGCTCCCCCCGCGGACGGCGAGGCGTGGCGCGCGGCGCCACCCGCGAACGCCGAAGTCCCGTCGGCGTCGTCCACCGACGGCGAGACCTGGCGCACCCCGCCGTTCCCGGACGCCGGGAGCTGGCACACCCCGTCCCCGGACAGCGGGCCGTGGTCCGTCTCGTCCCTGGACGGGGAGACCTGGCGCACGCCGTCCCCGGCCGGCGAGGCGCGACTCACGTCGTCCCCCGACGGCGGATCGTGGCCCGCGTCGAGCGCGGACGGCGAGACCTGGCGCACGTCGTCCTCGGACGACGGGCCGTGGCCCGCGTCGTCACCGGACGGTGAGACCTGGCTCGGGGAGTCCCCCGCGCGCGGGGAGGCTCGCCCCACCCCGCCGACCGGCGGCACCGAGGTCTGGCGTACGTCACCGGCCGGGGCTTCCGAAGCACGGCTCACACCACCGGCGGGAAGTCCCGAGGAAAAGAGTACGCCGTCGTCCTCGGGTGAGGGAAAGCGGGGGAAGGCGCCGGGCAGGGAGGCGCAGCGGCGGCGGCGGCGCGGGCGCAGGGGGCCCGTGCTGCTGGCGGCGGTGTGCGTGCTGGCGGCCACCGGGGCGGTGGCCGTCGTGGGCGGGCAGGATCTGGCCGGAGGGGCGTTGAGGGACCCCCAGACCGGGCCGGGGACGGAACCCGCGCTGATCACGCTGGAGCCCGGCCCCGGGCCGGAGCCCGACCCGCTGCTGGAGGACCCCGAGGCGGAGGCCGCGCCCACCCCCACGCCGAGGCGGAGCAGGAGGACCGAGACGCCCGTTCCCACCGCCCCCACCGCGAGCGCGGCGCGGCCGGCACCGAGCCGCGCGCCCACGGCGGGACGGCCCCGGCCCACCCGCACCGCCACCACGCCGCCCGCGGCCGGGCGGCTGAGCGTCTCGTGCCCGGGCGACATCGGGGAGGGCGCCGGGCAGATCCGTCTCACGGCCCGCAACGCCACGGTCTCGTGGTCGGCGACCACCTCCGGCGGGCTCGCCGTGCATCCCGCGCAGGGGCAGTTGAAGGCGGGTGCGAGAAGCGTGATTTGGGTCACCGCCAAGGACCCGTCCGAGAGCGGCACCGGACGGGTCGCGTTCAGGTCCGCCGGAGGCAACACCGGATGCGCGATCTCGTGGGAAAGTCCCGAGCCAGACGCGCCTGCGCCCCCGGACGACGAGCCGGCCCCCGACCCGACTCCGACCCCCTCCGCCGGGGCGAGCTCCGAGGGGGCGACGGGCTGATTCGCGCATCTCGTTTTACCTAACAGCGAGACTTCTCCCTGGGATCCGGTAAACCATGGAGTCGTGCCGAGCGTCGGCATTGACGTCCATGCTGAGTGATTGGTCACATGAAGGGCGCGATCAGTCACATCATTACCAACCAGGAGCTCGGAGATGTCGATCAAACGCAGGGTGCTCAGATGGGCACTCACCTTCGCATGCGTCGCGGGGGCCGTGATCGCCTTAGCCGACATCGACACTCCGTTACGATTGATCCTTACGCCCCTGTTCCTGTTGGTCGTTCCCGGCGTCGCAGTGGTAGGACTGTTGCGTGATCGTGACCCGCTTGCGGCACTATCAGTGGGTGCGGCGGCCAGCCTGGTGGTCAACGTTCTCCTGGCCGCTGCCATGCTTACTTTTGACGCATGGTCGCCCCGTGCCGGAGTCGCGACGATTGCGGTGCTTGGCGGCTTCATATACGTACTACGTGTGTTGTATCGGGGGAGCGGGAGCTTGCAGACCGAACAGGGGGCCAGGTCAAGGTGAACATCGTCATCGTTCGCCCGGGTGACCTCGGGGAGTCCGAGATCTCGCGATGGCGGGAGTTGCAGGTGGCGGATCCGTCGCTGGACAACCCCTTCCTCTCCGTCGAGTTCACGCTCGCCATGGGGCGGCTCCGTGACTACGTCCGCGTCGCGGTCATCCAGGACGGCGGCAAGATCGTGGGGTTCTTCCCCTACGAGCGTCACAGCTTCGGGATCGGCAAGCCCCTCGGGGGCTTCCTGACCACCTGCCACGGACTGATCTCGGTCGCCGGCCTCAAGCTGGACGTCCGGACCCTGCTGCGCGCCTGCAAGCTCTCCGTCTTCGACTTCGACCACCTGGTCCCCGGCCAGCCGACGTTCGCGCCGTACGAGTCGGACGTGCGACCGGCCCCGGTGATGGACCTCAGCGCGGGGTTCGAGACCTACATCGAGCAGGTGAAGGCCAACTCGCCGAAGAACCTCAAGACCGTCCGCTACAAGGAGCGCAAGCTCGGCCGCGAGCAGGGCGAGATCCGCTTCGAGTGGGACTCGGCCGAGCTGGGCACGCTCCGCACCCTCACCAACTGGAAGTCCGACCAGTACCGCAGGACGGGACGGGTCGACCGTTTCGCCCAGCCCTGGATCGTTCAACTCCTCGACGAGATGCACGCGGAGAAGTCCGCGAGTTTCGCGGGCGTCCTGACCATGGTCTACGCCGGAGACAGGCCCGTCGCCGGTCACTTCGGCCTCAGGACGGCGACGACCCTGGTGGGCTGGTTCCCGGCCTACGACACCGAGTTCGCGCGTTACTCCCCGGGCATCATGCACCACCTGCACATGGCCGAGCACGCCGCGAACTCCGGGCTGCAGCAGGTCGACATGGGCAAGGGCGGACGCGAGTACAAGAGCTGGTTGAAAAGCGGTGACCTCTTCGTCGCGGAAGGTCGCGTGTCGCGTCCCTCCCCGGCCGCCGCCGTCCACTGGATCGGCCGCACCCCGGTCAACAAGGCACGAACGATCGTCACGGATCGCCCGAATTTGTACAGGCTTGCTGACCGTGTACTGAAGGGTTTCGGCCGTATGCGCTCCCCCGCGCAGAACCAATCAGGCACTCCGGTCGTCAAGGAACCATGGGGAGTGGGCTAGCCCGCTTCCGTTCATCACCACATCACCCGCCAGGACCCTCACATGCATCCCTCATCGCATTCGCCGTTTCCGCCGGTCGTTACGGTCGGCGATGGCCCCGGGTCCGTCCGCCAGTCGCCCCTGACGACCGACCGCCCGGAAGGACATCCGTCACAATGAGTCCCGAGATCACCAAGCACTACAACAACAAGAAGCCACCGCTGAGGGCGGTGCCACCCATCGAGCGGTTCACGCCGATCACTCCCAACATGGCGATCTCCCCCACCGTCAGCGTCGTCGTCCCCGCCATGAACGAGGCGGAGAACCTTCCGCACGTCTTCGCGACGCTGCCGCAGTGGATCGACGAGATCGTCCTGGTCGACGGCAACTCGAAGGACGACACCGTCGCCGTGGCCAGGAGGCTGCGCCCCAACGTCCGCGTGGTGCACCAGACCGGCAAGGGCAAGGGCGACGCGCTGTCGGCCGGGTTCGCCGCGTGCAGCGGCGACATCATCGTGATGATCGACGCCGACGGGTCGACGGACGGCCGCGAGATCATCCAGTTCGTGGGCGCGCTGGTCACCGGGGCCGACTTCGTCAAGGGCTCGCGCTACGCCTCCGGCGGCGGCAGCGACGACCTGACGTTCATCCGCAAGTTCGGCAACAAGTCACTGACCGCGCTGGTCAACCGGATGTACGGCACCAGCTACACCGACCTGTGCTACGGCTACAACGCCTTCTGGGCCCGCCACCTCGACGTCCTCAACCTCGACTGCGACGGCTTCGAGATCGAGACCCTGATGAACGTCCGCGCCGCCAAGGCCGGGCTCAAGGTCCACGAGGTCCCCAGCCACGAGCGCTGCCGCATCCACGGCGAGAGCAACCTGCACGCCGTCCGCGACGGCATCCGGGTGCTGAAGACCATCATCCGCGAGTGGCGGAGCAACCCCGCTCCCGTCGTTCACGAGCCGGCCGCCGCCACCCCGGCCGCCGATCAGGGCGCCGCGTAGCCATGAGAAGCAGTGTCGTCATCTGCGTTTACACCGAGGACCGCTGGGATGACATCCGGGCGGCCGTCGAATCGGTCGAGAGCCAGACGCGCGAGCCGCACGAGATCATCCTTGTTGTCGACTACAACCCGGATCTTCACCTGAGGCTCAAGAAGGAGTATCCCGGCGCGATCGTGGTGGAGAACGCTCAGGAGAAGGGGCTGTCCGGCGGCAAGAACACCGGCGCGGCGACCGCCTCCGGCGACATCGTGGCGTATCTGGACGACGACGCCGTCGCGGAGCCTGGCTGGCTGGAAGCGCTGGAGGAGGGCTTCCAGGACCCGACCATCGTGGGGGTGGGCGGGCTGACCAGGCCGCTGTGGGGCATCGGGCACCGGCCCGGCTGGTATCCCCACGAGTTCGACTGGACCGTGGGGTGCAGCTATCTGGGCATGCCCACGGAGCGGGCGCGGATCCGCAACGTCATGGGCGGCAACGCGGCCTTCCGCAGGGAGGTCATCGGCGGTGTCGGCGGGTTCCACACCGGCATCGGGCGCAGCGTGCAGGGGCGCAAGCCCCGCCCGCTGGGCTGTGAGGAGACCGAGTTCTGCATCCGGCTCTCGCAGCGGATGCCGGGGTCGGGAATGCTGTTCGAGCCGGCCGCGGTGATCGGCCACAAGGTGCCGCCCGTACGCTCGACGTTCGCCTACTTCCGCTCGCGCTGCTTCGCCGAGGGCCTGTCCAAGGCGCTGGTGGCCCAGAGCGTGGGAGCGGGTGACGGCCTGTCGAGCGAGCGGGCCCACGCGCTGAAGGCGCTGCCTCTGGGCGCGCTGCGCGGGGTCGGCCAGGCGCTGCGGGGCGACGTGTCCGGTCTCGGCAGGGCCGGGGCGATCGTCGTCGGCCTCGCCTGGACGACCTGGGGTTACGTCGTCGGCTCCCTTCGACTGAAGCTGAAGCGGGTGCGTCCGTCATGATCCGCGTACCGATCCTGATGTACCACTCGGTCTCCGACCGGCCCAACGCCGAGACGAAGCCGCTGGCGGTACGGCCCTCCGCCTTCGCCGAGCAGCTGGCCTACCTGAAGGAGACCGGCTTCACGCCGCTGACGGTGGCCGACCTGGTCGCCTCGCTGCACAACAACAACGGCCGTTCCATCCCGGAGCGGCCGGTCGTGGTGACCTTCGACGACGGCTACGCCGACTTCCACAGCGAGGCGCTGCCCCTGCTCGAACGCTACGACTTCCCCGCGACGGTCTTCCTGACCAGCGGGTGGGTCCGTGACGCGGGCAAGGACGCGGCGGGCAGGCCCCTCGACACGATGCTGTCGTGGAGCCAGGCCCGCGAGGCCGCCTCGTGCGGCATGGAGATCGGCGGGCACAGCCACAGCCACCCCCAGCTCGACCAGCTGCCCGACGACGAGCTCCGCCAGGAGCTGCGGCGCAACAAGGCCCTGCTGGAAGACAAGATCGGCTCCCTGGTCTCGACGATGGCCTACCCGTACGGCTACTCCAGCGCGCGCGTGCGGCGCGAGGTCAGGAAGGCCGGATACTGGGCCGCCTGCGCGGTGAACAACGCCATCGCCGCCGACCGGCACGACGTGCTCGCGCTGCCGCGCCTGACCGTCGCCGAGGGCACGTCGATGAGGATGTTCAGCCGGGCGGTCGAGGGAAACCAGGTCCCGCTGATCTACATGAGGGAACGAATGCTGACGAAGGGGTACGCCGTCGTCAGGCGCACGCGATACGGCCTGCGCAAGGTACGCGGCCAGGCCTGAACGGCCGGGTACGCCCCGGAGGACGCGCGATCCGCGGGGCGGGTCGCGCACCGGCGGCCGGCCCGGTGTGATCTGCGGTCCTCGCTCCGTCCCGCGCCCCCTTCCCCTGGGGGCGGAGGCGCCGGGAGAGGGGCCGCCCGGCCGGAACACGGCCGCGGTACCGCTTCTCAACGATCTACGCGAAGCGCCCGGACGTGACGGATCTTCGCGCCGACTCGTCACACCCTGGTCCGCGTAGCCGCCATGATGTTAGACGTGAGGCAACGGGCAGGTAATGACGTGACGACGACGGGGGCGGCGGAGACCGCCGAGGTCGGGGAGATGGATCCCACCCACCCCGCGCCCTCGGACGGGCCCCGGGCCGGGTCCGACGGCGAGCCCACCGGCACGGCGCCCTTCGAAGCGCCCGACGACGAGGCTCCCGACGAGCTCCCGGGCGACGAGACCGCCGAAGGCGAGGCTTCGGACGGCGAGGCGTCCGGCGGGAGTCCGTACGACGAGACTCCCGACGGTGAGACGCCCGACGACGAGACTCCCGGCGGCGAGACGCGCGACGGTGAGACGCGCGACGGTGAGACGCGCGACGGTGAGACGCGCGACGGTGAGACTCCCGACGGTGAGACTCCCAGAGGTGAAGAGGCTTCGGGGGGCGACCCCCGTGACGACGGCGCGACGGACGACGGCACACCGCCGGACTCCGCGGACGCTACGGACGTCACAGGCTCAGCGGACAACGACGCGTCGGACGACGCGGACGACGCGGACCTCGCGGACCTCGCGGACGACGGCACACCGAACGCCACGGACGGCACAGATGCCACAGACGCCGCGAGCGCTTCGGACGCAGTGGACAGCGCGGACGACGCGGACGCCCCGGACACCCCGGACGCTTCGGGCGCTTCGAACCGCGCGGACGGCGCGGACGGCGCGGACGGCGCGCCGGATGACAGCGTCTACGGTGACGACCCCGAGGTCACCGCCATCATCAGGCTCCCCCTCCGGCCGATGTCCCCACCCTCGTCCCTCCCGGCCACCCCGGCCCGCGTTCCCGGGGCGCCGCCCGCGCCCGCCGAGGACGATGACGAGGACGAGGACGAGGACAGAGCCGAGACCACGGCGGAGATGCGCCTGCCCGGCCGCGCCGCGCCGCTCCTCACGCCCACCCCCAGCAAGCCCGCGAAACCTGCCGCCCCCTCGGACCCCGAAGGGCCCGAGAACCTCAAGGACCAGGCGGACCCGGAGGACCCGGAGGACCCGGAGGACCCGGAGGACCCGGAGGACCCGGAGGACCCCTGGGAGTCCTCCGGGCTTCCGGGCGGGGAGCCGTGGGGACGGGCCCCCGGGGCGTCCAGGCAGCCCTCGGACGTCTCCAGGCCCCTCCCCGAGGTAACAGCGACCCCGGCGGCCCACCAGGCCCCACAGGGCACGCAGAGGAGCTCGGGGACCGGTTCCGGGGCGGTGAAGGAGGCCGTGGGGGGATCGGGAAGGGCACCGGCGACCAGCGCCATGCCCCCGGTCGCGGCGAGCGCCACCGGGGCCCCGGCCGCGACGCCCACCGCCAGACCCTCGCGCCTGCAGACCGTGCTGCAGTCGGCCATGGTGTGGCTGCCGCCGGTCCTCACCATCGAGGGTTTGATCATGTACGTGCTGGCCCTGCGCGTGGCGCCGGGCCCGCTGCGGGGCGTCGACCTGAACCAGATCGACGGTGTGGGCCTGATCTCGGCCATGCCGCCGACCGCGTTCGCCGCGATCCTGCTGATGGTCGTCGCGTTCTTCGTCACGATCGGCCAGAACACCGACCGCAAGTTCCTGCTGCTCTTCCAGATCGCGGCGATCATGTTCGCCCTGCACGGGGCCGCCGCGCTGATCGAGGACGAGGCCAGGTTCCACACGGCCTACGTCCACGCGGGCTTCGTGGAGTACATCAACCGCACCGGCGAGGCCTCCGCCCTCCTCGACGCCCGCATGGCGTGGCCGGGGTTCTTCGCGCTGGTGGCGTTCGTCACGAAGGCCGCCGGGGTCACCGACCTGACGACGATCATGCGGTGGACGCCGCTGCTGTCGAACCTGCTGTACCTCCTGCCGTTCGTGCTGATCCTGCGCCAGGTCGTGGCCACCACCCGGGCCCGCTGGTTCGCCGCGCTGCTGTTCGTCATCGTGCAGTGGATCGGCCAGGACTACCTCTCCTCCCAGGGTTTCACGTACGCGATCTACCTGGCCTTCGTGGCGATCGTGCTGCGCTGGTTCGGCAAGGTGGAGCCCCGCGAGAAACCGATGCCCGCCAAGGGGTTCGTCCGGCGGCTGCTGGCCCGCCTGGACGGGCTGACACCGGGCGAGCTGCCGCACTCCACCGGCGTCTACGACCGGTCCATCATGCTGATCGTGCTGATCGGCCTGTTCGCGACCGCGACGGCCTCGCACCAGATCACGCCGTTCATGATGCTCGGCGCGCTGACCGGCCTGCTCCTGCTGCGGCGCTCCTCGCTCAGCTGGGGGCTGCCCTTCTTCCTGGGCCTGATGGTGCTGGCGTGGATCAGCTACCAGACGGTCACCTTCTGGAGCGGGCACATCGACCAGCTCTTCGGCGGTCTGGGCCGGATCCTGGAGAACCTGCAGAGCAACACCGGCGACCGGATCGACGGCAGCGACCCCAAGCACGCGCTCGTCCTGATGGCCCGCCTGGGCATCTGCGGCGTGATCCTGACGCTGGCCGCCGCCGGCCTGTTCCGCCGCCTGCGGCGCGGCGTCGGCGACCGCGCGGCCCTGCTGCTGCTGTGCATCCCGGTGCTCGCCCTCGGCCTGCAGAACTACGGCGGCGAGATCGGCCTGCGCATCTACCTGTTCGCGCTGCCGGGCGCCTGCATCCTGGCCGCGTACGCCTTCTTCCCGAACCTCCCGGCGGGCACCGAGGACGCGCCGGAGGAGACGGTGCCGATCCGCAGGCGCAACATCCGGTTCAACCCGGAGCTGACGCGGCGGATCTCGCTGCTGCTGGCCGCCGGGTGCGCGATGGTGCTGGCGATGGTCTTCCTGGTCGCCCGGTACGGCAACGAGCAGTTCGAGCGGGTCTCCGCCAGCGAGGTCGCGGCGATGCACTACATCTACGACCATGACAAGCCGAGCGCCCGCGTCCTCTACCTGGTCCCGGTGGTCGGCGAGGAGGTCACCCCGAGCATCCCGTGGGGCGAACGCGACTTCGACAAGATCTCCTACCAGCAGGTGCTGGTGGACAAGAACCCGGCCCTGCTCTCCACGGTGATCGACAAGCTCCGGGTGTCGCCGCCCAACACCTATCTGGTGGCGACCCGGGGACAGGCCGGATACCTGCAGCTCAACCACGGCTTCCCGACGGACTGGGCGCAGCGGTTCCGTGCCGCGCTCGACTCCCACAAGGAGCTCAAGCGGGTGTTCAACGGCGAGGACGCCGCCGTCTACACGCTCAGGAAGTATCCCGAGGGGGCGGAGATCCCCGAGCCGGGCGTGCCGATCGGCGGCAGCGACCCGACCTCTCCGTGGACGCCGATCGGCCTGGGCGCACTGGGCGTGACGTGGATCGCGCTGTTCGGCTACGAGGTGGTCCGCCTGCGCGGCCGCGACCAGGCGGCCAGGACGAGAAGGCGCATCCTGTTCCTCGCGGTGCCCGCCTTCGTGCTGGCCGTGGGAGTGATCGTGGAGAGGTTCATCGTCATCGGGTCCTGACTTGGGTAAAGGACGAGGTCTCCCGGCGTACGACCGGCCGGGGCGGGCCATACTGAGCACCGTTCCCGGGGAACGCACGTCTCGAAGCTGCTCGAAGGGCGGTTGGATGCTCGAAGGGGAACCCCGTGACCGGACGGGGGCCTCCACCGAGGTCACAGGGCGGCGGATCGCGGCGGTCGACGCGCTACGCGGTTTCGCGCTGTTCGGCATCGTGGTGGTCAACATCACCTATCTCGCCTCGGGATACCGGATGGCGGGGCTGGCGGCGCCGTCGTTCTCCGCGCCGCTCGACTGGGAGGTGCGCTGGGTCGTCTCGGTGCTCTTCGAGAACAAGTTCTATCTGCTGTTCGCCTTCCTGTTCGGCTACAGCTTCACCCTCCAGATCGACTCGGCCCGCCGGTCGTCGGCGGCGTTCGTCCCCCGGTTCCTGCGCCGCCTGGGCGGGCTGTTCCTGCTCGGTCTGGCCCACGCGATCCTGCTGTTCCCCGGTGACATCCTGGCGACGTACGCGATCGTGGGGCTGGTCCTGCTGGCGGTGCGGCGGATCACCCCGCGCACCGCGATGATCGCCGCGCTCGCGCTGACGGTGGCGCTGGCGGTGGGGGTGCTGCTGCTGGCCGGGCTGGCGGCGCTGGGCACCGACGCCTCCGAGGCCGTGTCGGAGAGCGCGGCGCAGGCCGCCCTGTCGGACCGGGCGCTGCACGGCTCCGCATCCATGATCATCAACGAGCACCTGCACAAGCTCGCCAAGATCTTCGTGTTGCGGGTCTTCTTCCAGGGGCCCACGGTGCTCGCCGCCTGCCTGGTCGGGCTGGCCCTGGGCAAGCTGCGGCTGATGGCCGACCTGTCCGGGCACACGGCCACGCTGCGGCGGCTGCAGTGGGCGGGGTTCACCGCCGGGCTCGCCGGGGCGCTGGTCTACGCGCACTCGACCTGGTCGGGCGGCGGTCACGCGTACCACATGGTCGGCCAGGCGGTGAATCTGGTCACCGCGCCGCTGCTGGCCGCGGCCTACGCCGCCACCCTGCTGCGCCTGCTGCCCGCGGTGCCCCGGCTGGCCGGGGCTCTCGCGGCGCCCGGCAGGCTGGCGCTGACGAACTATCTGGGGCAGTCGCTGATCAGCTCACTCATCTTCACCGGCTACGGGCTGAGCCTGGTCGACCAGCTCAGCCCGTTCCACGTGGTGATGATCGGCGTCGGCATCTTCGCGGCGCAGGCCGTGTGGAGCCTGTGGTGGCTGCGCCGCCACCGCTACGGGCCGGTGGAGTGGCTGCTGCGCTGGTTCACCAACCGGCGCCGGCCCGCCCGCTCCCCGGACTCCGCCCGGATCCCCTAGGTTCCGGGGTTCCGGGGTTCTAGCTAGGCTCCCGGGCGCTCGGCCCACCTGACCTCGTACGGCTTCAGCTCGAACTGCCTGCCGTCCACGACGGTGGTCGTGGCCGCGCCGGTGGTGTTGACCATCACGAGCTGGCGCTCCTGGGCCAGGACCCACACCTTCGGGTCGGAGGAGGTCACCGTCTCCAGCGCGACCCCGAGGGGGAACCACTTGGTGAAGCCGCTCATGACGCCCGCCATGGGCATCTCCGAGCCGGTGCTCGGGTGCCACAGGCAGCCGGGGCAGGCCTGGTCGTCGCCGGTGGACTTGCGCTGGGGGTTCCAGAAGAGGGAGGTGGTGACGCCGCTGGTGGCGAACTCCATCATCGCGGCCGTGTGGACGGCGATGCGGCGATCTTCCTCCCAGTCGCTGTTCATGGGTTCGACGTACCACTCGGCCCACCAGACCGGCAGGTCGCCGCTCTTCTCCCTGAGCCACTTGGTGAGGGCGCCGAACTTGCCCAGGGCGGTGAACTCGTCGGGGAAGGCCCCGGCCTCCTTGGTGACCGAGGCGCCGTCGACGACGATGAAGTCGGCGCCCTTCTTGTTCTGGATCCAGTACTCGACCGCCTCCAGGTCGCGCTGGACGATGCTCCCCCACGCCCCCTGGATCTCCGCCCCCTGTTCGGGGGTGGTGGTGCTGCCGACCGACACGTAGGGGCCGCCGACCTTGATGTCCTTGTCGACGGCCTTCAGCGCGTCGTAGACCTTGTTGTAGAGCTCGGTGTAGCCCTCGATGTCCCAGCGGTTCTGGGGCGTGTTCCAGAAACCCTTCAGCTCGTTCCACACCATGAAGTGCTTGACGGTGGGATAGCGCCTGGCGACGGTCGCGGCGAGCTTGGCGTAGTCGTCGAAGTGCTCGGGCCTCGGGGCGGTCTCCAGCTGCGTCCAGTCGGTCCTGCCCGAGCTGCCGCCCTTCATCCAGTCCGGCGAGCAGCACAGCGTGATGATCGGGATGGACTGGGAGTCGGACATGAACCTGATCCGGCGGTCGAGGTCGCGGAAGTCGTTCTTGCCCGGCGCCGGTTCGGGATTGCCCGCGCCCCAGCCCATGATGTGCTGGTTCTGCAGCATCGGGACCCGGCTGAGCATGTGGGAGGCGGCCTCGGTGACCTCGCCGCCCTCGTTGTCGGCGCTGAACTCCGTGTGGGTGATGCCCCAGCGCGGCCACTCGTGGACGGCGGGGGGCGCCTCCAGCACGGGCGCCGCCTGCGATGGGGCCATTGTCATGGTTTGTCCGCGCGGAACGTCCGGCTTGGCGGCATAGGCGATGATGCCGACCACGAGTGCCGCCGTCACGACCAACGCTCCCAGTGCGACCGGCCAGGCCGGGCGCCGACGCTGGTGCCGTCCGTTAGTCGGTATCACCGAATCCTCGATCCTCGCAGGTCAACGAATGTAGCGTTCCACAGCGGCATCGGACGTGACGGTGCCCCGACATGGTTCACAGGCAAGCGTTACCGGCCGCCTCACCAGCGTATCGAGGGCGACTTGCACAACGCTTGAAACTTCTACGGTAGCTTTCGCCCGACCGTGCCGACGGTGCCGGCCGTGCGGGCGTCTCAGCCCCCCAGGACCCGGAGGGCCCGGTCGACGAGCGTGGGGACGGCGGCGCCGATGTGCTCGAAGCCCTCGCCGACGGTCTTGCCCTGCTTGAACCTGGCGTGGATGCCCTCCACGATGACGGCGAGCTTGTAGTTGCCGAAGGCCACGTAGAAGTCCAGGTCGGACAGGTCGGCTCCGGAGACCTTGGCGTAGTGGGCGGCGAACTCGCGGGCGGTGAGGAAGCCCGGCGCCACGGTGACGCCCGCCGCGACCGGGACCGCGGCGCGCTCCTCGTCACCGGGGTCCTGCCAGTAGGTGAGGGTGAGGCCGAGGTCGGCCAGGGGGTCGCCGAGCGTGGACATCTCCCAGTCGACGACGGCGAGGATGTCGGGGTCGGGGGAGAGCCGCACGAGTGTGTTGTCGAGCCGGTAGTCGCCGTGGACCAGCGTCGAGGCCGAGCGCGCGGGCAGGCGCTCGCGCAGGCGGGCCACCAGACGGTCGTACGCGGGCAGCTCGGCGGTCTTCGACCGCTCCCACTGCTGTCCCCAGCGCTCCAGCTGGCGGGCCATGTATCCCTCGGGACGCCCGAAGTCGCCCAGCCCCACCCGCTCGTAGTCGATCGCGTGGATCGCGGCGAGCACCTCGGCCAGCCGCTCCGACAGCCGCCGGGTCTGGACGGGGGTGAGCTCCAGGGCGTCCTCCTGGGTCCGCACGGCCGCGCCGTCCACGTGCCCCATGAGGTAGAAGGGCGCCCCGATCACCTCCTGGTCGTCGCAGAAGGCGACCGGCTCGGGCACGGGGACCGAGGTCGGCGCGAGCGCCGAGATCACCCGCCACTCGCGCCGCATGTCGTGGGCGGTCGGCAGCACGTGCCCCAGCGGCGGGCGGCGCAGCACCAGGCGGCGCCCGGAGGTCTCGACGACGTACGTCAGGTTGGATCTGCCGCCCGCGATCAGGGAGACCCCGGTAGGCTCACCAACATCGGGGACATTGGCCGCGATCCATCCGACAAGGCGTGGCCAGTCGATGCCAGGGGTGCTCATAGCCACCCATTAGAACGTCACTCGGGTCGGCGGCGCCAGCCGGGGTCGCCCAATGAGATCCCGAAACGTTGCGACGGACCCCACCTGCGCTCTATTCCGTCCTTTATCGTTACATTACGTGCCTACCAGCATGCTTGGGCTTTACGCCATCCTTCATTGGATGACGTAGGGGACCCCGCACATCCCAGTAGGAGCTCATGCGCGTCTCAATCGTTCAGCCCCGTGACCTCGGCCCGGCCGACATCGACCGATGGAGGGCCCTCCAGGGCGCCGACCCCGCCTTCGACAGTCCCTTCCTGTCTCCGGAGTTCACCGTCACCGTTGGCGCGCTCCAGGAACGCGTCCGGGTGGCGGTGCTGCACGACGGGCCGGACGTGGTCGGCTTCTTCCCCTTCGAGCGACATCCGATGGGCATCGGCATGCCCGTCGCCGCGGGCCTGACCGACGCGCAGGGGCTGGTGCACGCCAAGGACGTGGAGATCGACGCGCAACGGCTGATCCGGGAGTGCGGCCTGGCCGTCTACGAGTTCGACCACCTGATCGCCGGGCAGCCGCTGCTCCAGTCCGGGCACTGCAGGTACCCCTCGCCGATCATCGATCTGCGCGACGGCCACGAGTCGTACATCGAGACGATCAAGGTGACCTCCGGCAAGACCTACCGCTCGACGGCGTACAAGAGCCGCAAGCTCCAGCGCGACGTCGGGCCGCTCCGGCACGACTACGCCACCACCGACCTCGCGCCGCTGCGCACGCTGCTCGGCTGGAAGACCGAGCAGTACCGCCGCACCGGCCGCACCGACCGGTTCGCCCGGCCGTGGATCGTGGAGCTGGTCGAGCGGTTCCTCGCCACCGACACCGAGCACTTCGGCGGGGTCCTCGACATGCTGTACGCGGACGGCAAGCCGGTCGCCGGGCACTTCGGGCTGCGCACCGGCACCACCCTCGCGGGCTGGTTCCCCGCCTACGACACCGCCTTCGCGAAGTACTCCCCCGGCCTGATCCACCACCTGGCCATGGCGGAGAAGGCCGCCGAGGCCGGGATCCAGGTCATCGACATGGGCCGCGGCGAGAAGGAGTACAAGGAGAAGCTCAAGAACGGCGAGTACGAGGTCGCGGAGGGCCGGATCGCCCGGCTGAGCCCCGGCGCCGGGGTCCACTGGATGTTGCGCGTGCCGGTGCGCAAGGCGCGCGGCACGGTCCTGGCCAGCCCGCTGCTGCGCACCACCGCCGACCGCGCCCTCAAGACGTACGGCCGCCTGCGGACGTCCATGCAGTCGTGAGCCGGTTCGCCGCCGCGGCGTGGGAACGGTCCTTCCCGCGCCGGGCGGCCCCGGGAAGCGGCTGCTCCGATGACGAGCCGGCCCCGAGGACGGGCCGGCCGGTCAGCCGATCAGCTCGGCGACCACCGAGACCCCCCGCCTGACGTCGGCCCTCGACGCCGAGCCGTAGCCGATCACCAGGCCGTGCCGCAGCCGCGGCCCGTAGTAGTGGCGGGCCATCGAGTCGAGCAGCACGCCGCGGGCGTGGGCCGCCTCGACCAGTGGCCCGACCGTGTCCTCGGGCAACTCCACCATGACGTGCAGGCCCGCGGTGTCACCCGTGACCCTGGATCCGAGGACGTCGACGATCGCGGCGCGGCGGCGCGCGTACTCCAGGCGCGTGCGGCGCAGGTGCCGGTCCAGGTCCCCGTTCTCCAGGAGCACCGCCACCGCCTGCTGGGCCGGGCCGCTCGTGCGGTCGGCCAGGGCGTCCCTCGTCACGGCGAGGGCTTCGACGAAACCCGGCCGGGCGACCAGCCAGCCGACGCCGACGTCGGGCGTCAGCGCCTTGCTCAGGCTGCCCAGCAGCACCACCCGGTCGGGATCGAGGCCGTGCAGGGCGGGCAGCGGGGCTACGTCGTAGCGGAACTCGGCGTCGTAGTCGTCCTCCACGACGATCGCGCCGGTGCGGCGGGCCCAGGCGAGGAGGCGTTCCCTGCGCGGGATGGGCAGGCGCCCGCCGAGGGGGTACTGGTGGGCGGGGGTGGTGTACAGGACGCGCAGGTCGTCGGGGAGGCCCTCGACGACGACGCCGTCCTCGTCGACCGGGCAGGGCACGAGCTCGGCGCCCCGCCCGGCGAAGACGTTCCTGGCGACGCGGTAGCCGGGCTCCTCGACGCCCGCGCGGTCGCCGGGCCGCAGGAGGGTCGCGGCGACCAGGTCGAGCCCGTTGCCGGTGCCCCGGGTGACCATGATGTTCTCCGGCGCGGCGGGGATCGCCCTGCTCCTGCGGAGGTGCTCGGCCAGCGCGGCGCGCAGCCTCGGCAGGCCCCGGGGGTCGGGGTCGCTCGCCGGCGGCAGGTCGGCCGCCCCGCGCCAGGCCCTGCGCCAGGCCGCCCTGTCGTAGTCGTGGACCCAGGGCCTCCCCGGACGCAGGTCGATCACCTCCCGCCCGTTCTCCCCGACCGGCACGGGAGGTACGGGAACAGGCGCGGGAACAACGATCCGCCCCTCGGCGGGGACCGCCATGTCGGCCACGTAGGTGCCAGAGCCGTGGCGCCCCTCCAGCCAGCCCTCCGCGTACAGCTGCTGGTAGGCCTCCGTGACGACGGTACGGCTGACCGCGAGCTGGCGGGCGAGGGCCCGGGTGGAGGGCAGGCGCTCCCCGGAGGAGAGGGCGCCGCCGCGCATGGCGTCCCTGAGACGGTCGCCGAGTTGGACGGCGAGCGCGGTCGCGGCCTCGCGGTCCACCGATACGGGCAGGTCGACGGAGGGGCGCGGCAAAGTGGTCTCCTGTAAGCGTGTGAAAGTGGACATGTTCTCGGTGTCCACTTTTTCCTAGGTTAGTGCCATGCTCTCCACGACTCCCCGTACCACCCTCAAGCGCGCGAAGAACAGGGGCCGGACCTCCAGGGAGGACCTGTACGCGGTGCTGGACGCCGGGCTGGTCTGCCACCTGGGCATCCTGGCCGGCGGATCGCCCATGGTCGTCCCCACCGGCTACGGCCGGATCGGCGACACCCTCTACCTGCACGGCTCCACGGGCGCGACCTCCCTGCGCAACGCGGACGAGGTCTGCGTCACGGTGACCCACGTGGACGGCGTCGTGCTGGCCCGCTCGTCCTTCCACCACTCGCTCAACTACCGTTCCGCCATGGTCTACGGCCGCCCCCGCCGGGTGGAGGACCCCGAGGAGCGGCTGGCCGGGCTGCGGGCGATCACCGAGCAGCTCGCCCCCGGCCAGTGGGACGCCACCCGCGAGCCCACCGGCAAGGAGCTCGCCGCGACCATGGTGCTCGCCCTCTCCCTCGCCGAGGCGTCGGTGAAGGTGCGCCAGGGCCCGCCGGTCGACGACGAGGAGGACTACGGGCTGCCGATCTGGGCCGGGGTCCTGCCGCTCCACCAGGTCTGGGGCACCCCCGAGCCCGATCCCGCGCTGGCGTGGGACCTGGCCGTACCCGAGCACATCGCGTCGCGAACCATACCCGTTCGGTAAGTCTTCGCGGCAAACCCCTCCCGGGCGCCGCGCGTCTCCATGACGAGGCCCCTATCCGGCCCCCGAACCATGGAGGCGGCCATGACGGCCATCGGCTGGACACCCCCCGGCTACACCGAGCTGCGCGAACTCGGCGCGGGCGGCGGCGGGCGGGTGGTCCTCGCCCGTCACGACGAGTCGGGCACCCAGGTGGCGATCAAATACCTGGCCGAGTGGCTCAGGGACGACCCGGGCTTCCTCGCCGGCTTCCGCGAGGAGGCCAGGCTCCTGGTGGAGCTGGCGGACGAGAACGTGGCCCGGCTGTACGAATACGTCGAGGTGCCCGGTGGCGCCGCCGCCATCGTGATGGAGGCCGTCAACGGCGTCTCCCTGCGCGCGTTGCTGCGCGAGCACGGCTCGACGGGGCCGGAGGCGGCGCTGGCCGTGCTCAAGGGCTCGCTCCTGGGTCTGGCCACCGCCCACCGGACCGGGCTGGTGCACCGCGACTACAAGCCGGAGAACGTGCTCGTCGAGGCCACGGGCACCAGCAAGCTGGTCGACTTCGGCATCGCCGTGCGGACGGGAGAGGGCGGCCGGGCCGCGGGCACCCCGCCCTACATGGCCCCCGAGCAGTGGGCGGGCGCGCCCGCCTCCCCCGCCTCCGACGTCTACGCCGCGACGGCGGTCTTCTTCGAGTGCCTGGCCGGGCACCGCCCGTACCGCTCAGGTGAGCGGGTGGTGCTGATGCACCAGCACATGACCGCGCCGGTCCCGGTGGAGGAGGTCCCCGAGCCGGTCAGGCCCCTGGTCGCCAGGGGCATGGCCAAGCGGCCCGGCGACCGGCCGGCCGGCGCCGCGGAGTTCCTGGCGGAGCTGGAGAGCGTCGCGGTCGCGGCGTACGGGGAGGAGTGGGAGGAGCGCGGGCGTGCCGGGCTGGCCGCCCTGGTGGCGCTGCTCCCGCTGCTGTTCCCTCCCGGCGCCCCCGCCCCGGCGGGCGGGACCACGCTGTTCAGGACGGTGCTGGACACGCTGCGGTCGAAGTCCGCCGGGGTCGCGGTGGGCGCCGCGGGGGTGGTGCTGGTCGCGGGCGGCGCCGGCGTGTACGCCCTGGCCTCGGGAGGGCCCGAGCCGCCGCGCAGGATCGACGTGGCCGCCGCGACGCCGCCCCTGCCTCCCTCACCCGGCACGCGGGGCCGGCTGCCGCCGTCCCTGCCCGCGCCCTCCCCCGCGGGCTTCTCCCCTCCCTCGTCCGCGGGACCGGCCGCGTCCGCCGGCCCCACCCCGGGGCAGAACGCCCCCACCACGGGACCGGCCCCGTCGTCCGGCCCCACCGGGGCGAGCACCCCCTCCGCCGGGGGGACGACCGCTCCCCCCGCCACCGGCACGCCCGCCCCGGCGACGCCGACGCCCCCGTCCTCATCACCGACGCCGACGACCGGCCCCTCCACCGCGCCCCCCGCGGCCGGGGTACGCCGGGTGGAGGTGGTGGGGGCCCACGTCAACGCGCGGGGCGCGGCCTCGGTGTCGGTCGCGGTCGACACCGCGAGCGCCCGGCAGGTGCGCCTGCGCGTGGTCTTCCGCGCCGGTCCGGCCGTGCGGAGGGCGGTCGTGCCGCTGTCGGGCGCGACGAGCTACTCGCGCACGGTCAGGTTCGGCTTCTCCCGGCTGGGGTGCGGGGCCGCCTGGAACGTGGTGGTGACCGGCCTCCCCTCGGGCCGCACGAGCGGGGCGAGCGGCGAGACCTCCCCGTGCGCCGGGCCGACGCGCACCCCGAAACCGGCTCCGACGGCGACCAGGACGGCCGCGCCCACGTCCAAGCCCACGTCCAGGCCCACGCGGAGGCCCACCCCGAGGCCGACGGTCACCCGCACCCCCCGTCCCGGACCGGAGGTGACGGCCACCCGCACGACGCGGGCCACCGCGAACCCCCCGGTCATCCGCAGCGCAAGACCGAAAATCGGTGTTTCGGTCATACCTGCCCCGCCGGGGGATCGGAGCACCGGTAGCGGATAACCACTGATCAGCTCCCTACCGTGAGACTGATTCGCGGTTAATGAGCGAAATGCGATTATCTATCGCTAGGCTACGGTCCGTCTGTTATGGGTGGGGGCCCAGACAACTGAGGAGACCGTATGTACGGCACGCCATCGGCCTGGCGAGTCCCCGGATACACCGAGATCCGCGAGTTGGGCGCCGGTGCGGCCGGGCGTGTGGTGATGGCTCGGCACGACGCCGACGACATCATGGTGGCGATCAAGTACCTGTCCGACGAGCTCAGGAGCGACGTCGGGTTCGTGGCCCGCTTCCGCCACGAGGCGCGGGTGCTCAACGCCCTGAGCAGCCCGCACTCCGTCCGGCTGTACGACTACGTCGAGACCGGCGACGGCGCGGCCATCGTCATGGAACTGGTCAACGGCGTCGCCCTGCGGTCGCTGCTGCGCTCGGAGGGGCCGACCGGCCCCGAGGCCGCGCTGCTCGTGCTCAAGGGCTCGCTCCTGGGCCTGGCCGCCGCGCACTCGGCGGGCGTGGTGCACCGCGACTTCAAGCCGGAGAACGTAATGGTGGAGGCCGACGGGAGGAGCAAGCTCGTCGACTTCGGCATCGCGGTCCGTTCCGGCGACGGCGACACCCCCGCGGGCACGCCGCCCTACATGGCTCCGGAGCAGTGGGTGGGCGGCCCCGCCGGGCCCGCCACCGACGTCTACGCCGCCACCGTCGTGTTCTTCGAGTGCCTGACCGGCACCCGGCCCTTCCGGGCCACGAACATCGCCGCGCTGGCCCGCCAGCACCAGGTCATGCCGCCGCCGGTCGAGGAGGTGCCCGCCGCCCTGCAGGGACTGGTCGAGCGCGGCCTGGCCAAGCACCCCGCCGACCGGCCGCCGACCGCCAGCGCCTTCCTCACCGAGCTGGAGGCGGTGGCCGCCGACGCCTACGGCCCCGACTGGCAGGAGCGCGGCCGGCGCCGCCTGGCCGGGATCGCCGGCCTGCTGGCCGCGATGTTCCCGCTGGACGCGCCCGTCCCCGGAGCCGACACCTCGCTGGCCACGACCGAGCTCGGCGGCGGCGACGACGCCGGGGAGCGGACCTCCTCGATCAGCAAGCTGAGCGTCAAGATCCTCGTCGGCGTCGGCTGCATCGCGGTGATCGGCGGGCTGACCGCGGTGCTGGTCGGCTCGGGCGACTCCACGGAGATCCAGTCACAGAGTTCCGTCACCTCGCAGAGCCCGACCCCCTCCGACCCTCTGGAGACGCTCCTGCCCGAGGACGAGATCGAGGAGACCGACGAGCCGGTGGAGGCGTCGCCGTCCGCGGCCACGCCGACGCCGGGCCCGAGCACCACCGCCACCTCGGGCCTGCCGCCCGTGGCGCCCACCGCGACGACGGCGGCCGCGACGCCCACGCCGTCGGCGAGGCCGACCAGGAGGCCCACCACGCGGCCGACGAGGAAGCCCGCGACGCAGGAGCCGTCCTCGTCCCCCACCCCGGACGAAGACGCCACCGTGGGCGGTCCCCGCGACCCCGACCGCCCCACGACCAGGCCGCCGTCGCCCACCCCGACCCAGCAGCCGACCACCGCCCCGACCCGGCCCACGAGAACTCCGCCTCAGCCCACGCCTTCCTCCACCGGTACGCCGGATCCGGAGCCCACTCCCACCGGGGAGACCTCGCCACCGGAGACCACACCGCCCCCGACCCTCACCAGCTCGCCCCCGCCGCCCGCGGGGACGGCCCCGGCCGCGTTCCTGGCACTGGGCCTGGTGACGAGTGGTGCCGTACCGTTCACACTGGCCGTCAAGCGCGGCATGGCGGGACGGCACCGGAGACGCCGGTAGACAGGGGAACGATCGCGATATGAGCACGGACCGGGGAGGCGTCGCCGGGTTCCGGCTGACCGGTCGCACCTGGGCGGACGACCTGGGAGTCTGGTCGTCGACCGTCGCGGCCGACGGACGGCCGGGGAGCGCGCTCAGGTTCGATCCCCGGCTCGTCGCCGATCCCGCGGCGCGCGAGCGGCTGGTCGCGGCCGTGATCGCCGACCGCAGGCTCGCGCAGGGCGGCACGACCGGGCTGGTCCCGGTCGCCGACCTCATCACGGCCGGGGACGAGATCTGGCTGGTCACCTCGGAACCGGCCGGTCCGACGGTGGGCGACCTGCTGTCGTCCGGACCGCCCGGGTCACCCCGGCCCGACGCGGGCAGCGCGGCCACCGTCCTGGTGGAGACCGCGCAGGCGCTGCTGGCCGTGCACGCCTCCGGGCTCGCCCACGGGGAGCTCCACCCGGGCACCGTGGTGATCTCCTCCGACGGATCGGCGCTGCTCTCCGAGCGAGGGCTGGCCGACGCCCTGCTCGGCCGCCCCCCCGCGCCCGAACGCGACGTGGCGGCCTGGGCATCGCTCGCCCGGGGGCTGGCCGCGACCTGGGCCTCGGCCGACCGCGAGGCCGCCGGGCTGCTGGAGAGGGTCGCGGCGACGGCCTCCATCAGGGGGCTCGCTCCCGCGCGCGACGCGCTGCTCGCCGGACGCGACGTCCTGCCGTCCGGGTTCATCACCCGCGACAGGCTCCTGGCGACCCTGCACCGGTGGCCGGGGCACGAGGCGCCCACCCTGGGCGGGCATCCGGGGCCGGCGCGCTCCGCCCCCGACGAGGGGGAGATCGTCACGCTGCTGCACGTACCCAGGTCGGATGATCCGCGTGCCCCCGGGGGCGGCGGGCGCCGGTCCGAGGACGTGGTCATGCGGTTCGGTCCCGGGGTGCCGTCGGAGACCACGGCCGCCCAGCTGTGGCGGGCCGGCCGGGACCAGCAGCAGACCGAGTTGCCCTCCGGCGGGCTCGCCGCCGCCGCGGCCCCCCGCGCGCGGCGCAGGCGCGGCCGTACGGTCCTCGCCTCGGTGATCCTCGCGCTGATGGTCGTGGCCGCGCTGGCGCTCTGGCTGTTCTGGACCCCGGCGACGCCCCTCGAGGTGACGAAGGTGAACGTCAG
This sequence comes from Streptosporangium nanhuense, assembly GCF_059358815.1. NCBI lineage: Bacteria > Bacillati > Actinomycetota > Actinomycetes > Streptosporangiales > Streptosporangiaceae > Streptosporangium > Streptosporangium nanhuense. Next base: position 128,166 of record NZ_JCADBG010000006.1, on the reverse strand, counting down.
CGCCCCGAAGAAGGCGCAGGGGTGCGACACGACGGTCAAGATCACCGGAGTGCTGTCCACCAACGGCTCGGGCGGCGAGATCCGCTACCAGTGGAAGCGGAGCGACCGCAAGGAGCCGATCACGCATACCGACCGGATCGCGTCCGGGGACGCCTCGCACGAGGTGATCCTGGAGTGGACGGTCAAGGGCGAGGGAAGTTTCAAGGGAACCGCCACCCTGATGCTGCTCTCCCCGGTCCCCGAGGGGAAGAAGCTGCAGGACAGAGCAACGTTCATCTACAAATGTTCATGAGTGATCACCAAGGTCCACAATGCGGCACAAAGCCGTTCTTACTACTCTGGCGGCCATGACCACGCAGACCCCCTCCGGCTGGTATCCCGACCCCTACGGCTCACCGCTGTTGCGATGGTGGGACGGCGGCGAGTGGACCGACGCCACCCATCAGACGGACGCTCCCGCCGGGCAGGGCCCGCAGACCGGCTCCTTCCCCCAGTCGCACCCCGCGGGACCCGGCCCTCAGCAGACGGGACCGCACCCGGCCGGGCTCGGCCCCCAGCAGACAGGACCGCATCCGGCGGGCCCCGGCCCTCAGCAGACGGGACCGCGCCCGGCACCGCAAGGCCCCTCCGGCCCTCCTGGCTCCTTCGGTCCTTCCGGCCCTTCCGGCCAGTGGCCCGGTCCGGCCGGGCAGGCGCCGGCGGGCATGGGACAGCCGCACTGGGAGAGCGGGCCACCGAACGGCCACACGGCGCAGATGCCCCTCCCGCCTTACGGCGGCGGCTACCCGTCCGGGCCGCCCCCGCGCAAGAGCGGCCCCCTCCCGTGGATCCTGGGCGGCGGCGGCGTGCTGATCCTGATCGTCGTGATCGTGGTCGCCGCGATGTACCTGATGAACCCCGCGCCCAGGAACACCGCGAGCGAGCCCACCGGGGTCTCGACACCGCCTCCCAGCGCGACCCAGGAGCCCAGCCAGGAGCCGACTCCCGAGGCGACGCCCGCCCCCTCGGGAAGCCCGCTGCCCAAGGTCGTGGACGGGCGCATCACGGACCCGGTGACCGGCCTGTCGTACGAGATGCCCGGTGAGCCGTGGGAGGTGCCCCCCAGCGTCGGGGGCGGGCTCGGGTTCGTCTGGTCCAGCGCGGCCGTCGCCGTCGCCCAGGAGGACTTCGACGGCAAGGGCGGCAACTGGCTCGGCAACGTGCTGACCGGCGAGCTTCCCGACCAGTACGGCTACCGGGGCGTCGAGAGCATGCGCTCGGCCGCCGCGACGCTGCTGCAGGTCGTGGAGCCCGCCTTCTACACCCCGTCGCACAGCCGGAAGATCATCGAGGACAAGGCCGTCAAGGTCAGCGGCCGGGACGCCTGGCTGTTCGTCTTCGACCTGGACTTCTCCGAGCAGGCCGAGGCCAACGGCTGGAAGTGGAAGCGGGAGCGGGCCGCGTTCCTGATCGTCGACCGTGGTGAGAACACCCGTCCGGCGCTGGCCTACGTCTCCGTACCAGACAATCTCGACATTTCTGTGGCAGACAAGGTGATCAAGTCATTCAAGCTCCAGTGAAGTGAGTACTACCCTGAGGGCTATGAGTGACCTGCTGGTCTGGATCGACTGTGAGATGACCGGGCTCGATCTTGGACGTGACGCGCTCGTCGAGGTGGCCTGCGTGGTCACCGACGGCGAGCTGAACCAGCTCGACGAGGGGGTGGACGTGGTCATCAAGCCCCCGCCCGAGTCCCTTGAGCAGATGTCGGAGGTGGTGCGGGAGATGCACACCGCCTCCGGCCTGCTGGAAGCGCTGGAGGGCGGTGTCACGCTGGCCGAGGCCGAGTCCATGGTGCTCGAATACATCAGGAGCCACATCCGGGAGCCGAAGAAGGCCCCGCTGTGCGGCAACTCCATCTCCACGGACCGGTCGTTCCTCTCCCGCGACATGCCCGCCGTGGACGGATTCCTGCACTACCGGATGATCGACGTCTCCTCGGTGAAGGAGCTGTCCCGGCGCTGGTACCCCCGGGTCTACTTCGCCTCGCCCGAGAAGCAGGGCGGCCACCGGGCGCTGGCCGACATCGTCGAGAGCATCCGGGAGCTGCGCTACTACCGCGCGGCGGTCTTCGTGCCCCAGCCCGGCCCCGACTCCGCCACTGCCAGGGAGCTGGCCGAAGGCGTGTCCACACGCAGGTCTTGAGCGTTTCGCGAGAAACCCGGTACGAAACGACTCCCAAAGACCGCTACACTTTTCATGTGCTGCTGCGGCGGCGATGGTGGGCGTAGCTCAGTTGGCAGAGCGCTAGGTTGTGGTCCTAGATGCCGGGGGTTCAAGTCCCCTCGCTCACCCCACGAGAACGGCCGGTCCCCAGGGACCGGCCGTTCTTCATTTCCGATCTCATTACCCACCAAAAGTGGATATTGCAGGTTATGCTCGCTGATATCGCTACGCCGTTAGATTCGGGGGTTTCGGCGACCTGACCGTGTTGCAGCCACGGAGGCCGGATGAGAGTCGACGACGCCCCGTTCGACGCAGAGCCCAGAGTCGTGACGGGTCTGAGCAGGCGTGAGACCGAGGTCATGGAACTGATCGCGACGGGGCGCTCCAACGGGCAGATCGCCCAGCACCTGTTCCTGAGCGAGAAGACCGTGAAGAACCACGTGAACCGGATCTACGCCAAACTCGGTGTCGACTCGCGGGTCACCGCGATCGATCTGTGGCTGGAACGGGCGGCCCGCGACGAACCCCAGCACCACTAGCGCCCGCCGGCGCGCGGACCCTCGTTGCCGCTGGGCGGAGAGCCCCGGGCAGCGCCTGGCCGGTGCTCCCGGAGGGCGCCTCGGCGGGGAGCCCCGGACCGCTAGGCGGAGAGCCGCAGGCAGCGGGAGGCCTCCAGGGCGCGGGCGATGGCGGACGTGCCCTCCCCGAGCTCCTCGGGGGTGATCGAGAGTGCCGGGCGCAACCGTACCGACCGCTCGCCGCAGGGCAGGACCAGCACGCCCTCCTCCTCCCGCAGGCGGGCCACCAGGAGATCACGCTCCACCGCGTCCGGCAGGTCGAAGGCGCACATCAGGCCGCGCCCGCGCGCGTTCTCCGCCAGGTCGGGGAAGCGCTCCTGGATCTCCCGCAGCGCCGCGAGAAGCTCGGCGCCGAGTCTGCCCGCGCGCGGGATCAGGCCGTCGCGCTCCACGATCTCCAGCATCCGGCGGGAACGGACCATGTCGACCAGGCCGCCGCCCCAGGTGGAGTTGATCCTGCCGCTGACCTGGAACACGTTGCCGGGCACCGCGTCGACCCTGCGGCCCGCCATGATCCCGCCCACCTGCACCTTCTTGGCGAAGGCCACCACATCGGGACGCAGCCCCAGTTGCTGGTACGCCCACGGGGTGCCGGTGACCCCCGCGCCGGTCTGCACCTCGTCCATGACGAGGAGGGCGTCGTGCTCGTGGCAGAGCCGTTCCATCGCGAGCAGGAACTCCGCCCGCATGTGGTTGTCTCCGCCCTCGCCCTGGATGGGTTCGGCGATGAAGCAGGCGATGTCGTGGGGGTGGCGCTCGAAGGCCGCCCGCGCCGCGGCCAGCGCTCTCTCCTCGGCCGCCTCGACGTCGCCCAGATGGATCGCGGGCACCTCGATCCTGGGCCAGTCGAACTTCGGGAAGCGGTCGGTCTTGATCGGGTCGGTGTTCGTCAGCGAGAGCGTGTAGCCGCTGCGCCCGTGGAAGGCGCGGGTGAGGTGGAGCACCTTGGTGCCGAGCTCCGGGGAGCGCCCCCGCGAGGCGTTGAGACCGCTCTTCCAGTCGAAGGCGCACTTCAGCGCGTTCTCCACGGCGAGGGCGCCGCCCTCCACGAAGAACAGGTGCGGCAGCTCGGGGTCGCCGAGCACCCGGGCGAACGTCTCGGCGAAGTCGGCCAGGTGGGTGGTGTAGAGATCGGAGTTGGAAGGCTTGTTCGCGGCGACCCTGCCGAGCAGCGCCAGGAACTCCGGGTCGTCGTCGAACGGGTTCACCCCGAGGGGCGCCGAGGCGAAGAAGGTGTAGAAGTCCAGATAACTTCGGCCGGTGTGGGCGTCGACGAGACGGGAACCCCGGCTCCGTTCGAGGTCCAGCACGAGCCGGTAGCCGTCGACGAGCAGATGACGGGCGAGACGACCATGAACGTCCATGTCCCCTCCACGGTGATCCGAGAAGATGATCCCCCGTCCTTGACGCTTCTACACGGAGACATTACGCATCAGATTCGATTCCTACGAAGATTTTCTTGCTCGCGCCCGCCTGGAACGCGGATATCCGGGTGCTCGGGCCGCGCGGGCCGACCTCCCCCGGATGACCGTTTCCCTTCCCGGAGATCACCCCTTCCGAGACCACAAGCCGGTCAAATCGGCCTATCGTGCGGTAAGTGCGGTAAGTGCGATAAGGCAGCACAACAGCAAGAGGAGTCCCGATGTCCCTTCGCGAATCCGCAGCCGACATGCGGGACGAGCTGATCCGCCTCCGGCACGCCCTGCACCGGGAGCCCGAACTGGGCCTCGACCTGCCGCGCACGCAGGAGAAGGTGCTGACGGCACTGTCGGGCCTGCCCCTGGAGGTACGGCTCGGCGAGGGGCTGAGCTCGATCACCGCCGTGCTGCGCGGCTCCCTGCCGGGTCCGACCGTGCTGCTCAGGGGCGACATGGACGCCCTGCCGGTCTCCGAGCGGGGCGACGCGGCGGTCACCTCGCAGGTGGCCGGGCGGATGCACGCCTGCGGCCACGACCTGCACACCACCATGCTGGCGGGCGCCGCGCACCTGCTGGCCGCCGGGCGCGACCGGCTCGCGGGGAACGTGGTCTTCATGTTCCAGCCCGGCGAGGAGGGGCAGGGCGGCGCGAAGATCATGATTGACGAGGGCGTGCTGGACATGACGGGTGAGCGCCCGGTCGCGGCCTACGCCCTGCACGTGGTCAGCTCGATCCTCCCCCAGGGCGTCTTCGTGACCAAGGGTGGCCCGATCATGGCCGCCGCGGACAGGTTCACGGTGACCGTGCGCGGCGCCGGGGGCCACGGCGCCTCCCCGCACCGCGCCAAGGACCCGATCCCCGCGGCCTGCGAGATGGTCACCGCGCTGCAGACCATGGTGACGCGCGGGTTCGACGTGTTCGATCCCGTGGTCGTCACCGTCGGCAGCTTCCACGCGGGCAGCGCCGACAACGTGATCCCCGACGAGGCCCGCTTCGAGGCCACCGTCCGGTCGTTCTCCTCCGCCGCGCACGCGCGCGTCCAGGAACGGGCGGTGATGCTGGTGAAGGGCATCGCGGCGGCGCACGGGCTGGAGGTCGACACCGACTACGAGGTGAACTACCCGGTCACGGTCAACGACGCCGCCGAGGCCCGCTTCGCGGGCGCGGCCGTCCGCGAGGTCTACGGCGAACGGCGCTTCATCGAGGCGCCCCAGCCGTTCACCGGCTCCGAGGACTTCTCCTTCGTCTGCGACCAGGTGCCGTCGGCCTTCGTGGCGCTCGGCGCCTGCCCGGCGGACGCCGATCCGGGCAGGGCCGCCTACAACCACGCCCCCGAGGCCAGGTTCGACGACGCGGTGCTGCCCGACGGGGCCGCGCTCTACGCCGAGCTCGCGACCCGCCGCCTCGCCCTCGCCGCGAGCTGAGCGCCCCACGTCACGCGGCCGCGTCACACAGCCCCGTCACGCGGCCGCGTAGACCACCAGCGAGACCGCCACGTACTGCGCCAGGTAGGCGGCGACGGTGAAGGCGTGGAAGACCTCGTGGAAGCCGAACCAGCGGGGAGAGGGGTCGGGCCTGCGCGTGCCGTACACGACGCCGCCCGCCGTGTAGAGCACCCCGCCGAGGAAGATCAGGGCCACCGCGACCACCCCCGCGCCCGCCACGAGCTGGGGCAGCACGAAGACGGCCGTCCAGCCGAGGGCGATGTAGAGCGCGGTCGAGAGCCAGCGGGGAGCGCCGGTCCACAGCACCCGGAAGAGGACCCCGGCGACCGCGCCGGTCCAGATCACGCCGAGCACCACCGCGCTGGCCGGCCCGTCCAGGGCGAGCAGCGCGAACGGGGTGTAGGTGCCCGCGATGATCAGGTAGATGTTGGCGTGGTCGAGGCGCCGGAGCACCTCCTCCGAGCGCGGGGAGAGCGTCCCGCGGTGGTAGGTGGCCGAGATGCCGAAGAGCAGGCCGGAGGTGATCGCGTAGATCGCGGCGGCGAACCTCGCCTCCAGGGTGGGCCCCAGCGCGACGAGGACGAACCCCGCGACCAGCGCCACGGGCAGCGCCCCGGCGTGCAACCAGCCGCGAAGACGGGGCTTGACGGACTCTGCGAGCGTTTCCGCGAGGATCGGGGCCATGAACCTACGGTAGCGTAAGTTACGCCGCCGTAGGTTGTGATCTGTCCTACACGGACCTCAACCGGTCGCTACTGCGCATATGGTTTCCCCTTCGGGTTCACACCGGGTGAGTTCATGTCAGGGAGAAGAGGACCGAACCGATGGGCAGGCGGGAAACGCGGGAGCCGATGCCGGGACGGTACCCGGTGACCTTCGGCGAGGTCGATCTCCTGCAGGACCTCGACCGGCCCTCCGGCTGGGTGGTCTCCAAGGACGGCGTGCCGCAGTCCTACGTCGACCTCAACGACGCCACCTACCTCGACTTCGAGTACGTCCGGCTGATGGCCGACGTCATCGACCTCCTCGGCGAGGGCCCGCTGGACGCCGTGCACGTGGGCGGCTGTGCCTGCACCCTGCCGCGTTACGTCGCGGCGACCCGCCCCGGGTCCCGGCAGATCGTCGCCGAGCCGGACGAGGGGCTCGTCCAGCTCGTCAGGGACCAGCTCCGGCTGAAGTCGGTGCCCCGGCTCAAGGTCAGGGTCCTCGACGGCCGCACCGCCACCGCCGGGCTCGGCGACGCCTCGGCGGACCTGCTCGTGCTGGACGCCTTCAGCGGTGCCACGATGCCGATCGACCTGGCCACCTCCGAGTACATGGGGGACGTCGCCCGCGTCCTGCGCACGGACGGCACCATGCTGATCAACATCGCCGACGGCAAGGGGCTGGCCTTCACCCGCCGGGTGCTCGCCACCGTCCGCGGCACCTTCCCCCAGGTCGTGCTGCTCGCCGAGCCGGGCGTCATGCGGGGGCGCCGCTTCGGCAACCTCATCGTCGCCGCCTCCCGCGTGCCCCTGCCCGTCTCCGACCTGACCCGGAGGGCCGCGGGCGGCCTCACGCAGGCCCGCTGCGTGCACGGCGCGGACATCGTCAACTTCATCGCCGGAGCCCGCCCCCTGAACGACGGCGACGCCGTGGTCATCCCCGTACCCCCGCCCGCGGTCTTCGGCTGACCCGGCGACCCGGTAGCCACGCCCCTCAGCCCTGTACGGGAACCCAGGCGCCGACCAGCGTGCCCTCACCGGGCGCCGAGGAGACGTCGAGGCCGCCGCCGAGCGCGGCGAGCCGGTCGGCCAGCGCGCCCAGGCCCCCGCGGCCCGGCCCGTCCCGCTCGAAGCCCCTGCCGTCGTCGGAGACCGTGGCCCGCAGGCGCCCGCCCGACCAGGCCAGCCGCACCTCGATCCTGGAGGCCTCGGCGTGCTTGAGCGCGTTGGCGATGGCCTCGCTGACCGTGAAGTACAGGGCTCCCTCGATCTCGTCGGGAAAGCGGCGCGAACGGAGCGCCGGATCGGCCGTCACGGTCGTGGCCACCGGCAGCCGCGAGCAGCGCTCCTCGACCGCCTCCGCCAGGCCGCCCTGGCTGAGCACGGACGGGTGGATGCCCGCCGCCAGTTCCCGCAGGTCGGTGAGGGTCTGGCGGGCCTGCTCGCGCAGGAGCGCCAGGCTGCCGGGACCGCCGCCGGTGGCACGGGCCAGCTCCAGCCCCGCGATCAGCGCGACGAGCTGCTGCTGTGCCCCGTCGTGGATGTTGCGCTCGATCCGCCGCCGCTCGGCCTCCTGCGCGTTGACCAGGCGCGCCGCCAGCCTCGCGCTCTGGATCGCCAGCCCGATCGGCACCGCGAGCGAGCCGAGCAGCCTGCGGTCCTCGGCGTTGAAGCGCCCCGCGATCTTGGGCCCGCAGGCGATGTGCCCCAGCCCCGCCGGGACGGTGAGCAGCGCCTTTCCGTCCTCCTCGCCCGCCACCACCCGCGTGCCGTCCGCGAGCGTCACGGCGGCCCACCTCGTCTCCAGGCCCGCCCGTACGGCCTCCGCCAGCCTTCCGAGCTGCTCCACGGGGTCCGCCTCCTCCAGGCCCGGCCCGAGCTCCGTCAGGAGCTCGTCCACCGTCGGCCGGAGGTCGAAGACCAGGAGGAGCCTGGAGCCCCTGACCGCCACCCGGATGTCGAGCAGGTTGTGGCGGAACACGACGGTGGCGATCACCGCGGGCAGCGCGGCCACCGCCGTCACGACGCCGACCCAGCTCACCGCCTGGCCGCCCTGCCCGAAGATCATTGTCGTCACGGAGCCGCCCAGGGCGGCCACCAACCCGAGGATCATCCAGCGGAGGCGGCGTCGCTCGACGAGGGTGCCGCGCCGCCGGCGCAGCACGAGGGAGGCCAGCACCGACAGCGCGACGAGGAAGACCACCAGCTGCCCGAGCCCGCCCACCGAGGCGGCGATCAGCCCGGCCACGCCTTCGAGCCCCAGCGGGTTGCCGTGCGGAACGGCCGAGACGTAGACCTCGTCGGGGCTCAGCAGGACGCCCAGCCAGTGCAGGAGGATCGCCACCCCCGCGATCCAGGCGACCGGACGCCAGCGCGGCGAGGGCAGCCTGCCGTCAGGGAAGATCAGCGGGATGAACACCCAGCTCAGGCCGTAGAAGCCGACGAACAGCGAGGTCAGCAGCGCGCCGGCCACGGTGAGAGGGCCCTGGGTGTCGCCGTACGCCACCAGGGCGCCCACGCCGAGGACGCCGAGACCGAGGCAGTCAGCGGTGACCAGCAGCAGCCAGCCGTAGGGGTTGTCGGGGCGCCTGACCGCGACGAGCAGGCCGACCGAGGGCAGGATCGCGCAGGCCACGATGAACAGCCACTGGGTGAGCGGCACGGGCACACCGGCCTCCAGCAGGCCGCCCGTGGTCACCCCGGCCACCGACACCGCGGCCATGAAAACGGCGAGGGCGCGAAGCGGGGCGGTCGACGCCGACGTCGGCGGACCCGGCTGCGACGCGGGTGCCGGAACGGTTCGAGGGGCCGTGGACGTCATGGGACGTAGGGTGACCTGCCGCGGACTTCGCCGTCCAGGGGGTTGTCCGCACATCCGGTGCGGTTCGCCGCACCCGCGAGACGGAGGACCGCCGGGTGTCGCGAGCCGAGGGCGCTTTCTAGTTTCGGATGGAGGCCATCGGGGAGGTGGCCGCAACGCCGGAGAACATCCCGAAGGAGCATCTCATGCGGTTGCCGTTCCGATCGAAGCGCCTGCCGGCCCTCGCCGTCGCCGTCATGGCCGTTCCAGCGATGGTCCTGCCGCCGGCCGCCACCGCGTCGGCGGCCGTGGCAGGGACGACCACGGCCGAGGCGGTCGCGGCAGGGACGGTCACAGGTGGGGCACTCACCGGCGGAACGCTCACCGGCGGGACGCTCACGGCAGGGGCGCTCGCGGCCGGCGGGCCTTTGGCCGAGCCGGAGATCCCGGACAGCCCCGCGGGGCGGCAGCTGCGCTGGTTCCTCGGCGCGCCGGACCGGGCGCCGCTGGCGGAGAGCGAGCTCAAGGAGCATCTCAACTCCGGCTACCTCTCGTCGCTGACGGTCAACGGCGTCAACGCCTTCCTCAAGGCGTCGAAGGGGTTCCGCCTGGAGAAGCTGACCAAGGAGACGCCGTCCGCGCTGGCCGGGACCGGGGCGATCGGCGAGCAGGCGTTCACCCTGCAGCTCGGTGTGGACGGGGACGGGAAGATCAACCTGCTCGGGCTCACGCCTCCCGAGCCCTCCGTCCCCGCCGCTCCCGGAAGCTGGAGGAAGCTCGACGCCCGGCTCCGCGAGGTCGCGCCGCGGGTGGGCTTCCTGGCCGCCGAGATCGACAGGCGAGGCAGGTGCGACGTCGCGCACGCCGTGGCACCGGACACGGTCCGGCCACTGGGCTCGATCTTCAAGCTGTACGTGCTGGGCGCCGTGGCCGAGAGGATCCGCGACGGCGGGCTGAGCTGGAACACCAAGATCACGATCAGGCCCGAGTGGAAGAGCCTGGGCGAGGACGGGCTGACGGGCCGCCCCGACGGCAGCACCACCACGGTCGAGGAGGCCGCCAAGCTGATGATCTCGATCAGCGACAACACCGCCACCGACCTCCTGATCCACACGGTCGGCCGCAAGGCCGTGGAGGCCAAGGTGCGGCTGTGGTCGAGCCATCCCGAGCGGAACACCCCCTTCCTCACCACGCGCGAGGTCTTCCTGCTCAAGGGCGTGAACCACCCCGCGCAGGCCCGCGCCTACCTGGCGCTCGACACCGAGGGAAAGCGCGCCTACCTGAAGGACACGGTCGCCAGGCAGTCGCTGTCGGACATCGTGCTCTGGCAGAAGCCCAGGGAGATCGACACGCTGGAGTGGTTCGGCTCGCCCCGCGACGTCTGCCGCGCCTACGCCGGGCTTCTCAAGCTGGGCGGCAAGCGGGTGAGCGCGGTGATGTCGGCCAACGACGTCGGTCTCAAGCTCGACAGGAAGAAGTGGCCGCTGGTCTGGGCCAAGGGCGGCTCCGAGACGGGTGTCCTCGACCTGTCGTACCTGGCCCGCTCGGCCGGGGGGAGGACCTACGTCGTGACCGCGCTGACCAGCGACCCCGCCGCCGCGCTGGACGAGCGGGTCACGGCCCCCGAGCTGATCTCGCTGAGCCGGGGCGGCTTCGCGCTGGCCGCCGGAAAGTAGTCCCGCCCGGGGCGGCGGGCCCCATCGGGAGGTGACCCCGGGAGCCGGGGAGGGCCGCCGGGAAGCGGCTCCCCCACGGGCGGGAAGCAGCCGCAGGGAGGCGTCCCCGCCCAGGTGGGCCGCCTTGATCGACGAGGCCGTGGCACTTCGTTGCCACGGCCTCGTCCGTCATGGAATAGTTGAAACATCAACTGAGTTATCACCTGCGAACAACGCAGGAAGGAACACAAGATGCCCGCCGTGACCGTAGAGAACCCGCTGACCCTGCCCCGCCTGCCGCAGCCGCTGACCGCGACCCGCGAGCGCCAGGTGCTGGCCGTCACCACCGCGCCGAGCGGATTCGAGGGAGAGGGCTTCCCGGTCCGCAAGGCACTCGCGACGATCAAGTCCCAGTATCTGGACCCGTTCATCATGATGGACCAGATGGGCGAGGTCGACTACGCGCCGGGCGAGCCCAAGGGCACCCCCTGGCACCCGCACCGGGGCTTCGAGACCGTCACCTACATGATCGACGGCGTGATGGACCACGCCGACTCGCACGGCGGCGGCGGCACGATCTCCGACGGCGACACCCAGTGGATGACGGCCGGTGGCGGCATCCTGCACAAGGAGGCTCCCCCGGAGTGGCTGGTCCAGAAGGGCGGCCTGTTCCACGGGATCCAGCTCTGGGTCAACCTGCCGGGCAGCGAGAAGATGGTCGCGCCCAAGTATCAGGACATCGGCAGGACCAACGTCGTCCTGCTCAGCAGTCACGACGGCGGAGCGCTGGTGCGTCTCATCGCGGGCGAGGTCGGCGAGTTCACCGGCCCCGGCTCCACCCGGACGCCGATCACCCTGCTGCACGCCTCACTCAGCCCCGGTTCCCGGCTGACGCTCCCCTGGCGCAAGGATTTCAACGCGCTCGCGTACGTCCTGTCGGGACGCGGCACCGTCGGCGGCGACCGGCAGCCGATCGAGTCGGGCCAGCTGGCCGTCTTCGACGGTTTCGGCAACCTTCCCGGGCTGGGCACCGACGGCGAGACCATCACGCTCTCGGCGGCCGGCACCCAGGAGAGCCGCAGCCCCAACCTGGAGGTCATCGTGCTCGGCGGCCGTCCGATCGGTGAGCCGGTCGCGCACTACGGGCCGTTCGTGATGAACACCCAGGCGGAGCTGGCGAAGGCGTTCGAGGACTATCAGGCCGGTCGTCTCGGCACCATCCCCGCCGGCCACGCCTGATCGCGGAACGCCGGCCCGGCATCGGGGGCCGCCGCCGGGGCTAGCGTTCGGTGAGGGTGACGCAGGCGACGCGGGGGCCGGCGGTGCCGGCCTCCGCACCGGAGGTGCGGGTGGGCTTGGCGTGGATCACGAGCGACCTGGGCAGCCGCCCGGGGACGAGCGCCCAGTCCTGGGTGGTGGTGGCGATGGCGTCGCCCCGGACGTCGGTGGTGAAGTCGAGCCAGACCTCGTTCTCGGCGCTCGCCCGGCTGTGGGAGTGCTGGTAGTGCGGCCCGGCGTCCTCAGGTTCGAAGCCGCACGGATTGACGTGCAGGTGCGCCCCGTACGTGCGGCTGTGGAGCATGCCCTTGACGATGACCGTGGCGGTGGCGAGCACCGCCCCCGACTCCACGGTGACCTGCGCCGAGGCTCCGGAGGGCACCAGCGTGGTGTCGTAGACGATGGCGGAGGCGCGGGGCGCGGGGCGGGTGAACGTGCCGCCCCCGGCGAGGCGGATCCCCTCGGCACTCGGGCCCGCGCTGGGGCTGTGCCCGGCCGGATGGGGCGCGGCGACCTGCTCGCCGCAGCCCGCGCAGAGCAGGGCTACGGCGGCGAGAACTCCCAGAATGCGCATCCAAGATCTCCTTGACCGGACCGGAGAAGAGCAGCGCTCACCATATCGAGTGATCGTGTGACCACGCTCGGTATTGACCGCTCCCGGCCACGCCGCCTCGAAGATCCATGACAGGAGTCCGGACGGCGTCCGCACCTCGTACGGAAAGGCGGTAAGACGGGAATCACCGCCGACAACGGATATGACCGCCGGGGCCGGCTGGCGCGGGGCTGAAGGTCAGAAGTACGTCGAAAGCGGGCGCGCGGGGCGGGAACACCCTCGCCTGCCCCGCCAGGACGGAACCGCCTCCGGCGGGTTCGTCACGACACGACCGTCCTCACCCGGCCCGTCAGGCTGGAACCGCCTCCGGCGGGTTCGCCGCGACAAGACCGCCCCACCCGGCCCGTCACGACGGGGCCGCCTCCATCGGACCCGTCACGACGGCGACGACCGTGGTGTTCCGGGGAAAGGCTCCGCGTTCCGCGAGGGTGAAGAGGCCCCACATCATCTTCGCCACGTAGATCCGTTCGAGTGACATCCCGTGCCGGTGGGCGAAGTCGTCGGCGAACGCGTCCAGTTCGGGGGTGCGCCTGGCGTAGCCCCCGGCGTGGAAGTCGTGGTCGATCGTCCAGTTGGCCGACACCTCGCCGTAGGTGGCCGCCTGGAGCCCGGCGACGTCGCCGGCCAGGAACCGGGCTCCCCGCAGGACGGAGAAGCCCAGGGCCCGCCGGCCCGCCGTCAGCCCGGCGGCGATGCCTGCGAGCGTCCCCCCGGTGCCGACGGGGCAGCACACGACGTCGAACGGTACGTCGATCTCCCCGGGGAGTTCGGCGCAGCCCAGGACGGCCCGCTCGTTGCTGCCGCCCTCGGGCAGCAGGTAGAACCGGCCGAACTCCCGGCGGAGCGCCTCGATGACGGGAACGGTGTCCTTGGCGCGGTAGGTGGTGCGGTCCATGTAGACCAGCCGCATCCCCGAGCGCTCGGCGAAGGCCAGGACGTCGTTGAGCGGCAGGTGTTCCTCGCCCCGGATGACGCCGACGGTCCGGAACCCGAAGCGGGTCCCGGCCGCGGCGACGGCCCGCACGTGGTTGGAGTAGGCGCCGCCGAAGGTCAGCAGGGTCTCGTGGCCCAGCTCGGCGGCCCGCGCCAGGTTGTGCCTGAGCTTGCGCCACTTGTTGCCCGGCAGGACGGGGTGGATCAGGTCGTCGCGCTTGAGGAGCACGCGCACGCCCGCGCGGGCGAGCCGGGGGTCGTCGAGCTCCACGAGGGGCGAGGACGGCGCACGGCCGAACCCCACGACGGGCGAGGGCGGTCTCCGGTCGTCGAACTCCGCGACCGGCCAGGACGGCGCACGGCCGGACTCCGCGACGGGTGAAAGCGATGCCCGGTCGGACCCCACGACGGGCGAGGGCGGTGTGCGGTCGGGCTTCCGAGGCCCGTGACCCGGGTCAGTCATGATCGGCCGAGGAGCGGTTCAGGCGTTGGCCGAGGCTATCTCGTCGATGCGGGCGGCCAGGGTGAAGTCGAGTTCCGTCAGGCCACCCGCGCTGTGCGTGCTGAGCGCCAGGTGGAGGGTGCGCCAGCGGATGTCGATGTCGGGGTGGTGGTCGAGCTTCTCGGCCTCGACCGCGATCTCGTCCACGATGCGGATCGCGGTCGGGAAGTCGGTGGCGTCGATCGTGCGGCGGATCTCGTCGCCCTCGCGCCGCCACTGGGGCAGGCCGGTCAGCCGGTCGTCCACCGAGGAGTCGTCAAGCAGGTTCATCCTCCCAGGAGATCATGTCTCCGGCGAAGACGCCAAGCCTGGGCAGGCTTCCGGCGCGCCGGGCCATGGCCATGACGCCCTGGGCCATGGAGGTGGCGTGGCTGGCCTGGTCGAGGAGGGGCTCCAGCTCGGGGAGCAGGCCGGGCAGCCGGGCGAGGCTCCACTCGTGCCAGCCCGACAGGCGGGTGCCGCCGCTGTCGGGGTCCTCGGCGCGGTAGGCGGCCAGGATCGGGCACTCACGGTGGATGCGGAGCAGCCACCCCTCGATGTCGGCGTTGAGCGCGGCGATCCGGGAGGGGGCGGCGTACAGCCAGCCGTCGTCGCCGATGCGGTCGGACTCGCCGGGGGCGACCGGGTAGGAGCGGACCACCGTGCCGTGCAGGAACAGGCCGCTGGCCACCATCAGCTGGCGGCCCTCGCACCAGTCGAGCGCCCCGCGCAGGGGCACCGGGACGGTGTCGACGATGACGGCGCGCTGGGAGGTGCTGGGCTGCCGGGCGAAGCGTACGTGCACCTCGGCCCACATGTAGTAGCTCGCCTCCCCCGCGCCGAAGAAGGGGAAGGGGAAGTCGGGGTCGTGGTGGGCCATGTGTCGGGTTCTCCGTGGGGAGGGGACAGGAGTCGTTCCGAATATGAACGACTCCCGACCACACTCCCGGGATTACTCGCCGGGACTCTTAATCTGACCGGATCCGGTCATTTGACGGCGCCGGAGGTCAGGCCCGACTGGATCTGGCGCTGGAAGATGATGTAGATGATCATCACGGGGATGATGGCCATGCTCAGCGCGGCGAACAGGCCGGGCCAGTCGGCCTCGTACCCGGCGCTGGTGGAGATGTTGGCGACGCCCTGGGTGATCACCCACTTGTCCTCGACGTTGCCGGAGAGCAGCACGATCGGCAGAAGATACTGGTTCCACTGCCCCAGGATGTTGAAGATCGTGATGCTGATCAGGCCCGGCTTGGCCATCGGCATCATGACCTGGAAGAACGTCCGGGTGTGCGAGCAGCCGTCCATCATCGCCGCCTCGGCCACCGAGGTGGGCAGCGTCTTGAAGAACGCCGACAGGAAGAAGACGGTGAACGGCAGCGAGTAGGCGATGTAGACCAGGATCAGGCCGAGGTGGGTGTCGATCAGGCCGAGGTTCTTCACCACGAAGAACAGCGGGACCAGCGCGAGGAAGACCGGGAAGGTCATGCCCGACACGAACAGGAAGTAGATCGCCCTGTTGCCGGGGAAGGTGTAGCGCGCCAGCACGTACGCGGCCATCGAGCCCAGGAGCATGGTGCCGGCCGTGCTGCACGCCACCACGAAGACGGTGTTCAGCATGTACTGGCCGATGTGGGCCTTCTCCCAGGCCCGGCCCCAGGCGTCCCAGCCGAAGGTGGCCGGGAGGGTGATGGCGTCCCCGAAGATCTCGGTGTTGGTCTTGAAGGACGACAGGAACGTCCAGACGATCGGGCCGATGATCAGGATCGCCCAGACCAGCAGCGCGACGTGGGACAGCGCGCCGAAGATCCCGAGCGGGTTCTTCGCGCGGCGCCCGGCGGGTGCGGAGGCGGAGGAGCGGGAGGCGGGCTTGCGCGCCGTGTCCGTGGCCATCAGAACTCGATCCTCTCGCGCCGGGTCACGCGCAGGGTGAGGGCGGCGAACGTGATGGTCATGAAGAACAGCGCCACGCCCATCGCCGACGCGTAACCGAACTTGGAGAAGTTGAACGCCGTGCGCCAGATCTCCATCGGCAGCACCGTCGTGGAGTTGTCGGGCCCGCCCCGGTCGACCGAGAGGACCTGGACCAGGGCGAAGGCGTCGAAGGCGGCGATGCCGAGATAGACCCAGGCGACCTGCATGGTGTCCCACAGCAGCGGGATCGTGATCCTGAAGAACAGGGTGAACCGGCCCGCGCCGTCCAGCGCGGCGGCCTCGAACACGTCCTTGGGGATGGAGGACATGCCGGCCGAGAACAGGACCACGTAGAAGCCGACGGCCTGCCAGACCATCACCGCGATGATCGACAGCAGCGCGATGTCCGGGTCGATGAGCCAGCCGACCGGCTCGATGCCGGCCTTGCCGAGCAGGCCGTTGATCACGCCGGTGCCGTCCGGGCGGTAGATCGCCTGGAAGAGCACGCCGACGATGGCCACGGCCAGGACCTGGGGCAGGAAGAAGATCACACGATAGACCTTCGAGCCCCAGATCCCGGTCATCTGGCCGCCCCGCTGCCCGCCGCTCAGGTTGAGCAGGAAGGCGAAGAACAGGGCGATCACGATCGTGACCAGCGGCATGACAAGTAGCAGAACACCGTGGTGGCGCACCGCGGCCCAGAAGACCTCGTCGTCAAAGAGCCTGGTGAAGTTCTCCAGGCCGATGAACTGGGGGTTCGCCGAGATGCCCTTCCAGTTGGTCATCGAGATGTAGAAAGCCTGTATGTACGGGCTGATCACGAAGACCACGTAGAGAAGGACCGGCGCGGCCAGAAAGCCGACGATGAACGGATACTTGCCCTGCCGCATCGGGAGCTACACCGTCCGGTTCTGCTTGGTGATGGACGAGTCGGACTTGGTCTTGTCGGCGGCCTTCTGCATCTTCTCGCAGAACTCGTCGGCGGAGATGCGGCCGAACATGAGCGCGTTGGTCTGCTTGCGCAGCTCGGTCTCGAACTCCTTGTACCAGTTCTCGAAGCTGCTGAAGGTGACGATGTTCTGGCCGGCGGCGGTCTGCGCGGCGCTGAGGCTCGCGTTGCCGGGCGACAGCTCCAGGCCGTCGGCGGCACCGGTCACGACGGTGATGTTGCCGGACTTCTCGGTGAAGCCGCGCGCGCCCGCCTTGGAGAGCATGATGCGCAGGTACTCCAGGCCGCCCTTGGGGTTCTTGGCCTTGGCGGGGACGATGTAGGCCTCGCCGGCGGCGGCGCGGATGGCCTCGAACGGCATCTTGTCGGCGGCGGTGACGCTCGGGGTGGGCGACAGCGCGTACTTGAAGGTCTCCGGGGTCTGGGCCTTCTGCTCGTTCTCCAGCCAGGAGCCCGAGGGGTAGAGCGCGACCTTGCCCTGGTTCTGGCGGAGCTGCACCTCGGTGTGGATCAGGCCCTCGAAGGACTTGTCCATGTACTTGGCGATCTCGGCCCAGGCGGCGGCGGACTGCTTCATGGCGTCGCGCTGCCAGACGCCGTCGACGAGGTTGTCGACGTCGACCAGGATCTGGTTGCCCTCGATCTTCGCGGCGGAGATGAGGATCATCCAGTACGCGTAGTAGGCGGCGTTCTTGCCCGCGTACGCGAAGGGGGTGATCCCGGCGGCCTTGGCCTTCTCGGCGAAGGCCTTGAACTCCTCGAAGGTCTTCGGCGGGGTCCAGCCGTTCTTCTCGAACAGCGCGGAGTCGTACCAGAGGCCGTACGCGGAGAAGACGTAGTTCATCAGGTAGGGCTTGCCGCTGATGAGGCCCGACTCGACGGTGCCCGGCGCGACCATGTCGCGCACCTTCTTGCTCGGGTCGTCGATCGAGGGGGCGTCCCACAGCTCGGTGAGCTCCAGGAGCTGGCCCTCCTGCTGCAGGGCGCCGTTGTCCATCAGGTCGGTGCCGGAGTTGGCGATCATGTCGGGGACGTCGCCGCCGGCGAACCGCGGCTGCAGGGTCTGCGCGATCTGCTGGGTCGCGACGTGCTTGACCTGGGCCTTCGGGAACGCCTTCTGGTACAGCGGCTCGTGGACCTCGGTCGCGTAGCTGTCGCCCAGGCCGCCCTTGAAGATGACGACCTCGAGGGGCGCGTCGGCGGCGACGCCGAACGGGTTCGCCGCGGAGACCGCGCCGCCCGCGGAGGGGGCCGCGGAGGCCGGGGCCGCGGGGGCCGCGCCGCCGCCGGTGGCGCAGGCGCTGAGCAGCCCGGCGCCGGGCCCGGCGACCAGAGCGGTCATGCCGATCCGGCGGAGCATCTGCCGCCGGGTGATGTCTCCGGGCGTGCCGGCCAGGTTGGACATGTAACCCTCCATGAACGGGGGATCAATTAGGAAAGTTTCCTAAACGTTTGCCCGAAGGTACGTACCCCCGGAGTCCACCGTCAAGAGCTCGTATCCGGTCTAGACCGAGCCGTGATGTCCTCGCGACATATCCGGTAGAAACCAAACGCCAGGGAAGTGCAATCCAATGACAGAACGGCACACAGTAGCCGATATTTCCCGGCAAACCGTTGACGTGCGGTCGATGGGAAGGTAAAGGAACCATGCCTCCCGGTCATCGAGGGGCAACAACCGGTCTAGACCAGATAATGGGGGTTTGCCGCCTGGTACCGCAACCCCCTACTTTTGGGAACATGTTGCTGGCCGAGCAGCGCCGACTGCTGTGTGAGTACGGCCACCGGGCCGCCACGACCGGACTGGTCGTCGGGACGGCGGGAAATCTCAGCGTGCGCGCGGGTGACCTGGTCGCCGTGACGCCCAGCGGGGTCTCCCTGGACCGGCTGGAGCCCGAGGCCTGCCCGGTCGTCGACATCGAGGGTCACCTCGTCGAGGGCGACCTGCGGCCGTCCTCGGAGACCCCCATGCACCTGGCGGTCTATACGGCCACCGGCGCGGGCGCCGTCGTGCACACCCACTCCGTCTTCGGCACCGTGGTCGCCACGACCATGACCGAGCTGCCGCCGATCCACTACAACGTCCTGCTGCTCGGCGGGACCGTCAGGGTCGCCGAGTACGCCACCTACGGCACCCCCGAGCTCGCCGCCTCCGTCAGGGACGCCCTCAAGGACAGGCGCGCCGCGCTGCTGGCCAACCACGGCGGGGTCACGATCGGCGACGACCTGGACGGGGCCTTCGAGGCGACCCGGCTGCTGGAGTGGCTCTGCGAGGTCTACGTACGGGCCAGGGGCGTCGGCGAGCCCCGCGTGCTCACCGAGGAGCAGCTCGCCGCGGTGGTCCGGCGCGCCTTCGACCCGCCCGCCTTCCCCCGCCGCGGGGACTGACCGGGCCCCGAGCCCCGGAAGGCCGTTCCTCGCCCTGAGAACCGACCACTCACGACCACCCGCCCGACCCGCCCACCTTTCCCCGCCGTGAGGACTGACCGCATGCCCCTGCAGCTCACCGGCGCCCCGAGCGATCCGGACCTCATCCGCCTGCCCTGGGACGTCCCCCTGGAGCAGTGGCCCGAGCACCGGCTGGTCTCCCTGCCGCGCGGCATCTCCCGGCACGTGGTGCGCTTCGCCCGCCTGTCGGGCAAGGTCTACGCGATCAAGGAGATCAGCGAGTACTACGCCAAGCGCGAGTACCGCCTGCTGTGGGATCTGAGCCGGATGGACACCCCGTCCGTCGAGCCGGTGGCCGTGGTCACCGGGCGCACCGACGCGGACGGCGAGCCGCTCGACTCGGCGCTGATCACCCAGCACCTGCAGTTCTCCCTGCCCTACCGCGCGGTCATGTCGGGGACCGTCCGGCCGGAGACGCTCAACCGGCTGCTCGACGCCCTGGCCGTGCTGTTCGTGCGGCTGCACATCAGCGGCTTCTACTGGGGCGACTGCTCGCTGTCGAACGTCCTGTTCCGCCGGGACGCGGGCTCCTTCGCCGCCTACCTGGTCGACGCCGAGACCGGCGAGCTGCACCCCATGCTCAGCGAGGGCCAGCGGCTGTACGACATCGACGTGGCCCACACCAACATCTTCGGCGAGATGCTCGACCTGGAGGCGGGCGAGCTGCTGCATCCCTCCATCGACCCCGAGCAGGTCGCCGACTCGGTCGTCCGCCGCTACCACCGCCTCTGGGGCGAGCTCACCTCCGACGACATCATCGACGAGGTCGACTGGCACATGATCGACCAGCGGATCCGCCGGCTGAACTCCCTGGGGTTCGACGTCGCGGAGATGATGGTCCGCCGCAAGGCGGGCACCGGGCGGCTGATCGTCCGTCCCAAGGTCGTGGACGCCGGGCACCACCAGCGCAGGCTGCTGCGGCTGACCGGCCTGGACGTGGAGGAGAACCAGGCCAGGCGCCTCCTCAACGACCTCGACTCCTTCCGCGTGTCGCACGGCCTGCGCCACGAGGACGAGGCGATCGTGGCCCACCGCTGGCTGGCCGAGGTCTTCCAGCCCACGGTGCTGGCCGTGCCCCAGGAGCTGCGGGGCAAGCTGGAGCCCGCCCAGTTCTTCCACGAGGTGCTCGACCACCGCTGGTACATGTCGGAGGCGGCCGGGAACGACGTCGGGCTGCCCGCCGCGGTGAATTCCTATGTGAAGAACATTCTTGTTTTCAAGCCGGACGAAAAGGCACTCATCTCCGAGGAACCAACGGGTTGATTTCCACCCGGGGTGTATAACTTCCCACTCGGTTGGTGAATCGTATGCCTTCTCCTATCAAAGCCCTAGTCAGGAAGGTCGGTCCCCGAGCGGTTTCCCTACGCTGACCGGGCGACGCTTGAAGTCGCTGGCGAGGGAGAGCACGTGCTCGGAATCGAAGACTGCCTCACCGAGGTAATGGCCATCCCCGGCGCCCTGGACGCGATCCTCATCGATCAGACCAGCGGGACCGCGGTGGCCACCGGCGGTGCGAGCCGCCACGCCGACGTGGAGAGATCGGCCGCGGGACTGAGCGAGACCCTGCGCGCGACGCTCGACGGGCTCGCCTTCGCCTCCCCCGGCGGTACGGTCCGGATCAACGACATGATCATCACCACGGACGGCGGCCACCATTTACTGCGGCCGCTGGAAACGCTTTTCGACGGCCCCCTGGTCATTTATGTCAGGCTCGATCTGGAACGCTCGAACCTGGCACTGGCCCGCCACCGCCTCCAGGCCCTTTCCGGCCGCCTGATATCGACGTGAGACCATGCCGAGCGTCGAGAACATCCTCAGCGGGCTCGCCGGCGACCACGCCACCGGCTCCCTGCGACTCGGCAGGGCGGGAGCCTTCTACCTCACCGACGGCCGCGTGACCTACGCCGAGAGCGCGGCCGCCCCCCGCCTGGAGGACCTGCTGGGCGCCTGCCGCGGGATATCCGCCCACGCCGTACGGCAGGCCAGGCAGGCCGCCGTCCGCCGCCCGCCGGACCCGCGGGCCCCCGGGCCGGCGGGGGGCGAGCAGCTGGTCGCGCAGGGCCTGCTCACCAGGGGGGAGCTGGAGTTCTGCGTGCTGAGCACGGTGCTCGACGCCGCGTACTTCCTGCTGCGGGCCACCGGTCACCGGCCCAGGTTCCGACGAGGGGAAAGGCACTGGCTCGGACCGCAGTGGTACTTCGACGCGACCGGCCTGCTCCGGGAGTGCGAGCGGAGGAGGGCGCAGTTGGAACAGATCTGGCCGTCCGCGGAGCTGGACACGCTCCCGGTCGTCCCGTTGAGGCGCATCAGCGCCCAGCGGGTGGTGCTGAGCTCGCTCCAGTGGGAGGTGCTGGTCGGCGCCGACTCCACGGCGACCCCGGCCGACCTGGCGCGCAAGCTCGGCCGTCCCGCGTACTCGGTGCTGCTCGCCGTACGGCAGCTCGCCTCGTCCGGGCTGCTCCGCGTGCCGGGGCCCGGCCCGTCCGAGGCTCCTCCGGCTTCCCCCGCGCCGGAGCCGGAGCCGGAGCCGCTGCCCAGGCGGACGAGGGGCGCCACGGAGATCCCGGCGACCGGAACGGGCTCTCCGGAGACGTCGGAGTGGCTTCCCAGGGCGAACGGGAACCCGGCCGACGTCAACCTGCTCATCCGGCTCAGGAACGCATTGGAGGCCATGACTTGAGCGACTTGAGCGACTTGAGCCCGGTCACATGCCGATAAGGCTGCGGACGCTGAAGCTGATCGGAAGGAGGATGCCGGTGGAACTGCGCGAGGAGATACGGCGCGAGATGGCGGCGCTGCGAGAGCGCATACCCGACGTGAACGGGAGCATCGCGTGCAGCGTCGACGGTCTGACGATAGCGAGCGACCTGGAGAGGGACAGCGAGCAGACCGGCGCGCTCTCCTCCGCGGTGCTGGCCCTCAGCCGCCGGATGACGAGCATGGCCGGCAAGGGCACCTTCGAGGAGACGTTGATCTCCGGCACCAACGGCTACGCGGCCTTCTACGCCGCCGGACCCAAGATCGTCCTCACGGTCCTGGCACGTCCGGGGACCAACCTCGGGCTGCTCAGGCTGGAGGGCCGCAAGACGGCGGCCAGGCTGGCCGCCGTCAGCTCACGCATATCGATACCCCAGTGATCGGAGACAGCAATGGGCAACATGGACGTCTCGCTCAAGGAGATGATGACGATCGACGGCGCCATCGGCTCGGTCGTCGTCGACTACAACAGCGGGATGGCGCTGGGCGCGCTCGGCGGGTCCAAGGATCTCGACCTCCAGGTGGCCGCCGCGGGTAACACCGAGGTCGTCAAGGCCAAGTTGCGGACCATGGAGTCGCTCGGCCTCAAGGACGGCATCGAGGACATCCTCATCACGCTCGGTACGCAGTACCACATAATCCGCCCGATCTCGGGCCGGAGCGGCAAAGGCCTGTTCCTCTACCTGGCCCTCGACCGGAACCGGGCCAACCTCGCGCTCGCGCGGCACGTCCTGCGCGGCATCGAGGAGAAGCTCGAGGTCTGATCTTCCGGTGCGGTCCGCGCCCCGGGAGGCACGGACCGCACCGGAGCCCGCCCTCCCCCCGGCGGGGAGGGTGGCGGGCGAAGGTCACCTCCCGGAGTCCGCCGAGGTGGTGAGCTCGTCGATCGCGTCGACGAAGGAGGGCCAGAGCTCGGCGGGCAGGTCGTGGCCCATGCCGGGGTAGGTGATCAGCCGGGCACCGGGGATCGCGCCGGCCGTGGCGATCCCGGCGGGCAGGGGGACCAGCGGGTCGTCCTCCCCGTGCAGCACGAGAGCCGGAACCGCGAGTTCCTTGAGCCGGGGCGCGCGGTCGCCGGAGGCCATGATCGCGGCCACCTGCCTGGCCGTGCCCGCCGGGTCGTACGACCGGTCGTAGCCCAGCCCGGCGATCTCGGCGTTCCACCCCCGGTCGAACGGGTAGCCGGGTGAGCCGACGGCCGCGCAGTTGTCCAGCGCCCGCCTGATCGCGCTCTCGCGGTCGGGCGTGAAGGCCGGCAGGAGCACGTCCGGGTCGGTCAGCAGGGCCGCCCGCGGGCTCGGGGTGGACATGATCGAGGTGAGGCTGCGCACCCGGTGCGGGTGGCGGATCGCGAGCGACTGCGCGATCATCCCGCCCATCGAGAGGCCGACCACGTGGGCCGTGTCCCGGCCGAGCGCGTCGAGCAGTCCGGCGGCGTCGTCGGCCATGTCGCCCAGCAGGTAGGGGACCTCCCCGCTCCCGTCGAGGGCGGGCGTACCCGCCTCGTCCAGGTGGGTGCTCTCGCCGCTGTCGCGGTTGTCGAAACGCACCACGTGGTGTCCCCGGTCCGCGAGCAGGGCGCAGAACCTATCGTCCCACTGGATCATCTGGCAGCCGAGGCCCGTGATCAGCAGGAGGGGGCGGCCCTCCGGGGAGCCGAAGGTGTCGTAGGCGATCTCGATGCCGTTCGCCGGGGCCCGCAGGGTCATGGCACTCCTACCGTCCGCGCTGGTTCCGCGGGACAGAATGCCATTCGGGGGAAAGCGCGGCACCGGCGGGGTGGGGCTCCACGAGGACTCCAGCGAGGACTACGGCGGGAGGGAGGCCCGGCGAGGACTTCGACGGAAGGGAGACCCGGCGAGGACTCCGGCGGGAGGGGGCCCGGTGGGACGGAGACCTCAGCGGGGCGAGAGCCCGGCGGAGGCTCCCGCGAGGAACTCCCGCGGGGCCGGGCTCCGGCTCAGCCCTCTCGGCTCAGCCCTTTCCCGCACCGATCTCGGCGGCGCGGACACCGGCGGCGACCACGTCGGCCGGGACGCGCATGGAGGCGGACTCGACCATGACCTTGGGCTTGCCGGCCCACGGCCGCACCGCGGTGCTCACCGGCTGGGTCTTCACGCCGATCCCCAGTTCCAGGGCCTTGGCGAAGACGACCGTCGGGGGCTTGGCCGGGGTGGTGTCCCTGCGGCTCCAGGCGCCGGTGGAGAACGCGACGGGGTGGTTCTTGATCCCCGTGCCGCCGCCCCACTTGGTGACCACGTACTTGACGTCGATGTGGCCCATGCCGCCGTTGCCGTCCACGCCGAGCGTGCCGGCGTTGAACGTTCCACCGGTCAGGTCGGCGAAGGTCTTGGCATCGATGTCGATCATGATGCCCTGGTTCGAGGGCGAGCCGGGGCCGCGGTCGCCGACGAAGAACTTGGCCTTCTTGCCCTTGTAGATGAGGTAGCCCTCGGTGAGCAGGGGCCAGCTCGGGCTGGCGATCATGCCCTTCTGCATGGGCTTGCCGCTCGCGGGAAGACCGGTGTCACCGGCCCGGCCGGAGGAGTCGTCCCAGAAGTAGGAGGCCGTGGTCGCGCCCTGGAGGAGGACGGACTCGGCGCTCGCCTTCGCCACGCCGACCTCGGGGTCGGCGGTGGCGGCGAAGCAGGTGGAGGCGGGCAGCGCCAGGGCGACACCGGCGGAGGCGAGGACGCTCGCGCCGACCAGGGTGGCGGCGGCGAGGCGGTTCCCGCGGGACTTGCTGTTGTGCCAGACGGACTTGCTCGGGCCGTTCTTGTGCATACCAAAGAAGAGGCGCATGGAGAAGAGGCTCTTTCGCGAGGGAACGGGGCGGCCAGGTGCGACACACCGAAGGGGTGCACTGGCGGGGACGCGCTCGTCGGAAAAGGGGGCGTAGCCGGAATCTCAGGCAATCGCTACGCGGAGCACGATCTGGAAGGTGCCGCTGTCAGGTGCGGCGAGAGGGTCGGGGGGACGGGGGATGGCGAGCTGTGTCGGGTCAAAGGGGGAGAAGTTCAGGTGGTCGGCGCGGACAAGGTGTGCACCGACGTGGTAACGCGGTGATCCATGAGGGGATCTCCTCTCCATCTCGTCTACCGGGTTAGCTGACGGGTTCGGGCGGTGGAGTTGCCCTACCGCCGCATGATCGCGGCGGATTCACCCCGAAAGAGTGGTTCCCCGGCCCCGAAGCCTCTGTAGGGCTCTCGGGATTCGACGTCGGCCGGCCGCTCCCTCTTGTGAAGGGCAGGTCGCCAACCGATAACAGTGGACACTACCTACCAAAACCGGACAAAGCAAAGCAAACACCATGAAAACCCCAGAAGATCTACCTGCAAGCTTCAAGGAAGCCTCATCGATCGCCCCGCCAGACCAACACCCGTCCTACCAGCACGGATGTCTCGACCATCCCGGAATTCACCTCGGGAGCCCCTGCCCAGAGCGCCTGCGTACGGGGGTCAGCCCGGCGAACCCGCCCCTCGCGGATCCGCCCCGGAACGGCCCGTCCCAACCCGGGGGTTCGCGCCCCGAGGTCCGCGAAAGGTAAAGCCCCGGGGTCGATCAGTCCCACCAGAACGACCAGGCGTTCCTGCCCTTGATCTGCTCGGCGTAGTCGATGAGGTTCCCCGCCCCCTGGATGATGCTGTCGGGGCAGAACGTCCAGTGCTCCGCGGCGATGTGCAGGGCGTGCTCGGAGGTCGTCGGAGGCGCGGCGACGCTGAGGTCGAGGGTGTTGAAACCCATGCCGACCACCCGCACGCCGAACCTGTCCTCCCAGCTCCGCACGACGGCCGCGAGCGGGACCATCCACTCGTTGTGGTTCAGGGCGCCCTGCCAGCCCATGACGGCCAGGGCGTCGGCCCCCCGCTCGACCGCGACGAGCCCGAGCGGGGTCCTGCGCTCGGCCACCAGCCCGGCGTACCAGTCGGCGACCACGCCGGGGTCGGCGGCGAGCCTTCCCGCGGGGGCCGGGCCGGGACACTCGGGACCGAAGGGGTCGAGGAGTTCGAGCTGGTCCACGGTGGCCTTGGCGATCCAGTCGGACCACACCTCGGCCATGAACGCGGCGGCGTGGTAGTTGTCGATCTGACCGGCCGTGTCCGGGGCGATCTGGCCGGCCGACCAGGGCTGGACGGAGTCCTCCAGCAGCACCGGCCACAGGCCCGACCGCTCGTGCTGGGCCCTCAGCCGGGCCCAGTACTCGCCGGAGACCGCCACCTCGCTGAGCCAGAACGCCGGACGGCGACGGACTGCGAGCTGAGCGTAACCGGGGTCGGGCCACACCACGTCTCCCGGCGGCAGCTCCACCGAGAGCCTTCTGCCTCCACCCGCGCCGATCCCGTCACCACCCTCGCTCCCGTCGACCCCATCGGCCCCATCGGCGAACAGCTGGCCCAGAACTGGCGGAAGTCGCTCACTCTCGCAATCGCCCATATCTACCGATCCGATCCTGACCACGGACCAATTTTGGCCTGTCAACCATCCCGAGGGACAGTTCTGCCCTGGTCCAGGCAAAAATTATCGGTAGAGGAGAGAAACGGGGCCGGGCGGGTGCCCTCCCCCACCGTCCCTCTCCCGCCTGCCGTCGCCCCTCACCGAGGCACGCCTCCCGGTGAGGAGCGGCGGAGCGACGCCCCTCCCGCCCCCGCCCAGGGCCTTCGCGAGCGCCCCCGCCGCCGGAAGTGGATCACTGATCGGTTGTGCACTGCAAAACGTTGTGCTGCAAAGTGGCCGCGGGGCGGTGTACTCGCCTACCTTGACCAGGTATTCGATTGCCGGAGCACACTGGGAGGCCGCGATGAGTGAGCCCGCTCCCGACCGCAACCAGTCGGCCTCGCTCCGGCGCGCCCTCTCCGTCCTCTCGCACGTACGCGACCACGCGGGCGCGGGCCACGGCCTGTCGCTCACCCGGCTCGCCGAGGCGCTCGGCCTGTCCAAGAGCACGGTGCTCCGGCTGACCGCACCGCTCATCGAGGCCAGGCTCCTGGAACGCGACCGCAGGAGCGGCGCCTACCGGCTGGGCAGCGGCGCCCTGCACCTCGGGCAGGCCTACCTGTCCACCCTCGACCTGCGGACGGTGGCCGCCGAGGAGTCGCACCGCCTGATGGCGGAGGCCAGGGAGACCGTCCACCTCGTGGTCTACGACCCGCCCGACGTGGTCTACATCGACAAGGTCGAGAACGAGACCAACGTGCGCATGGCCTCGCGCATCGGCAGCCGCAACCCCGTCTACCGCACCGCCGTGGGCAAGGCGATCCTCGCCTGGCAGCCGGAGGAGGCCGTCGAGGAGATCGTGGCCGCCGGGATGCCGCACGTCACCCGGTACACCATCACCGACGCCGCGCACCTGCGCGCCGAGCTGGGCCGGATCCGGCAGCGGGGCTACTCGGTCGACGACCGCGAGAACGAGCCCGAGGTGCGCTGCGTCGCGGCGCCGATCTTCAACCACAACGACGTCGCCACCTCGGCCATCTCCATCTCGGGCCTCACCTCCCGGATCACCGCCGCGCGGGTGCGAGACCTCGGTCCCCTGGTGGCCGAGGCGGCCCTGCGCATCTCCAGAAAGCTCGGGTCGACCCGATGATCGACGAAGCCCGCCCGCCGACTCCCTAAGGACCCGTTTCCCATGACTGATCTGGTAACGCTCGGTGAGAGCATGGCGCTGTTCACCGCGCGGCGCACCGGCCCGCTCAGGCACGCCCGCGACTTCGGGCTCGGCGTGGGCGGCGCGGAGTCGAACGTGGCCATCGGCGTCGCCCGCCTCGGCGGGGGCGCGGCCTGGATCGGCAGGGTGGGCGCCGACGAGTTCGGCGAGCTGCTGCGCTCGACGCTGTCCGGTGAGGGCGTCGACGTGCGGGGGATGCGGGTCGATCCCGGCGCGCCCACCGGCCTGATGATCAAGAGTAGGCGCACGGCCGAGATGGTCGACGTTCGCTACTACCGCTCGGCGAGCGCCGGATCCCGGCTGCGCCCCTCCGACCTGGACGTCTCGCTGATCCGCTCGGCACGCGTGCTGCACGTCACGGGCATCACGCTCGCGCTGTCGGCCTCCGCCGCCGAGGCGGTGCGGGCCGCGATCGCCGAGGCGCGCGACGCGGGCGCGATCGTGTCGATGGACGTCAACTACCGGCGCGCCCTGTGGACGCCCGCCGAGGCGTCCGCCGCGCTGCGCGAGACCGTGGCCTCCGTGGACGTCCTGTTCGCGACCGAGGCCGAGGCCCGGCTGGTCGTCGAGGGCGACGACCCGCTCACCCTGGCCGGAGCCCTGTCGGACCTCGGCCCGCGCCACGTCCTCATCAAACGCGGCGCACTCGGCGCGATCGAGCTCTCCGACGGCGCCGTACGGCACGCGGAGCCCTACCGGGTCGTCGAGCTCGACCCGGTGGGCGCCGGGGACGCCTTCGCCGCGGGCTGGATCGCCGAGACCGTCGCCGGGGCGACCCCCGAGCGGCGGCTGGCCACGGCCTGCGCCGCGGGGGCCTTCGCGGTCACCGCCGACGGCGACTGGGAGAGCCTGCCCCGCCGCGCCGACCTGGACCTGCTGCGCCCGGCCGGCACGAACAACACGTCCGACACGGCCGACACGGTCGACACGGTCAGCCGCTGACCCGTGCTCGTGCCTGTGCCCGTCCCGGGAGCGGCGGTTCGCGGTCCCCCGTCCCGGGAGCGGCGGTCCGCGGCTCGCGGCTCGCGGTCCGCGGTGAGACGCCGGGCCGGCGGCGAAGGCGCCTTAGTCGATCTTGCTGAGGTCGATGACCACGAGCTGGTCTCCGAGGCGGTAGCTGATCAGCCGCCCGCCGCCTGTCTGGGGGTACGGCACCTGGATGCCGTTGTCCTTACCCGGACGGACCCCGAGCTCGCCGGACCTGCCGGTGACCAGATCGTGCAGAGCGGCGCCGCCCGGCCTTCCATCCTTGAGGTAGGGCGAGGTGTGGAAGCGATCCACGGCCCGGCCGGGCATCAGGCTCAGCCTGAACGGCGGTTCCATCTCGCGGGAACCGTCGCGCAGCCGATAGAAGGACCTGCCGTCGGCCTTCCTGCCGACACACGCGGTCAACTCGCAGTGCACGGCACGCTCACCGGGATTCACCAGGGCCGTGCGTTTCTCCCCGGTCTCCACGTTGAGCAGTTCGGCGAAGATCGCCGCTCCGGAGTGGTCGTACCTCCCGCTCGCGCCGACCCACGGCCAGCTCATGATGTGATATCCCTCCGCGCCCGCCACGGGCTCCACCGTCCCGCCCCCGAGGGGAACGGTGAAGACGCCGTCGCTTCCCCTGAAGGAGAAGGCGATCCTGCCGTCGCCGGTCACGGCCGGCGGGTCGAGCGCCCCGCTCCCGTTCCCCCCGCCGTTCCGGTACGAGGTCACGCGCCGGGCATCACCGCCGGCGAGCGGGGCCGCCCACAAATCCGTGATCTCCCCGTCGCCGCTCTTGCGAGCCGTCCACCAGGCCACCTGTCCGGCGCCGACGGTGAAGTCGGAGGCGAACAGCACCGTCCGCTTCGGTGTGGGAACGTCGGTGATCTTCCGGGTCTCGGCGCTGTCCATGTCGTAGGCGTAGAGAGCGTCGGACTTCTCGAAACTCGACCAGGTCTCGACGAGCAGCGTGCGGTCGTCGATGAGGGCCTGCGGCCGGAGCTCGCGCCCGTCGGGCAGCAGGGCGGGAATCTTCCTGACCGCCTGCGGCCAGACCTTCTCGACAGGGTCCGGAATCTCGGACACCTCACCCGGAAGGGACGGCTCCACGGGTCCGGCGCTCGACACGGCCGTCGGATCCGCCGCCGTCGGGTCCGGGTGGTTCGCGACGCCGCGTACCACCACCCCGGCCCCGACCGCCACCACCGCCACGGCGACGGCCGCGACCGCGGCCCGCGCACGCGTCGCGCGACGCCGGGAGCGGGTCACGATGTGCGCCGACAGGCCGCTCGGCGCGTGCGGCGCGCGCTCGGAGGCGTGGCCGAGGGCACTGCGGAGGTCGTCTTCCAGGTCGCCGTTCATCGGGTGCTCCCGTTGGTCGCTGCGGGATGGGGTATGGCGGAGCGGAGCCTGTTCAGGCCGAGCGACGCGTGGCTGCGGACGGTCCCCCGGGAGATGCCGAGAACACCGGCGATCTCCGTGTCGGTCAGCTGCTCGTAGTAACGCAGGACGAGTACGGCCCGCTGCTTGCGGGGCAGGACTTCGAGCGCCCGCCAGAGCCCCTGCTCCACGTCGGAGGGCAGCACGTCCAGATGCGCCCTTTCCGGAAGGTCCCAGCTGAGGCGCTCGCGACGGCGCAGCCGCCAGGTGCTGACGTGCAGCCGAGCCATGATCATCCTGGTGTAGCTCTCCGGGTCGTGCTTGCGGCGCACCCGGGACCACGCCCTGTGCAGCCGGATCAGCGCCTCCTGGGTGAGATCGGCCGCGTCATGAGGGTCGCCGCTGAGCACGTAGCCGTACCGCAGCAGCGCATCCGCCCGCTCAGCGACGAAGTCCGCGAAACGGGATTCGTCATCCAATTGCCTTCGCCTTTACGAGTCGATCGCGACTTGTCGAGTCCGTCACAACTCAGACGGACTCGGCGGCGAAACTGTTGAATCCCGGGACGAGGGACTTCGCCGGCCGTTGGCGCGGGGGCGCGGATCTTGGCTGCCGCGAATGGCTACGATTGCCGCATTCGACGAAAACGTAGTCCAGACCGGAGATGTCACCAGTGACCGACAACTCGTCCACGCCCACCCCGGGACAGCCCGCGCTCGACACCAGCGTCTCGCACTCGGCCCGAGTCTGGAACTACCTGCTGCAGGGCAAGGACAACTACCCCGCCGACCGCGCGGCCGGCGACTTCATCCTGCGGACGTTCCCTGACATCGCCCGCGTCGCCCGCGTGCAGCGGCGGTTCCTCACCCGCGCCGTCCAGTACCTGGTGGGTGAGGCGGGCATCCGGCAGTTCCTGGACATCGGCACCGGCCTGCCGACCGCCGACAACACCCACGAGGTCGCCCAGCGGCTGGCCCCGGAGTCGCGGATCGTCTACGTCGACAACGACCCTCTCGTGCTGGTGCACGCCCAGGCCCTGCTCACCAGCACCCCGGCCGGCATGACCGACTACGTCGAGGCCGACGTGCGCGACCCGGAGGGGATCCTGAAGCACGCCGCCAGGACGCTGGACCTCACCCGGCCCGTCGGGCTCATGATGCTGGGCATCGCGGGCCAGATCCCCGACCACGACGATCCGTGGTCGATCGTGAACCGGCTGCTGGACGCCCTGCCGTCCGGCAGCCACCTGGCGCTCAGCGACGGCACCGACACCAACCCGGCGCTCAGCGAGGCCATCCGGGTCTACAACGAGAACTCGGCCAGCTCGTACCATCTCCGCAGCCCCGAGCGGATCGCCGGCTTCTTCGACGGCCTGGAACTGGTGGAGCCCGGCGTGGTCACGACGTCGAGGTGGCGGCTCGACGCCACCTCGATCGAGGGGACTC
Organism: Streptosporangium nanhuense; assembly: GCF_059358815.1. Taxonomy (NCBI): domain Bacteria; kingdom Bacillati; phylum Actinomycetota; class Actinomycetes; order Streptosporangiales; family Streptosporangiaceae; genus Streptosporangium; species Streptosporangium nanhuense. The sequence continues at coordinate 96,532 of NZ_JCADBG010000006.1, read as the reverse complement.
CCGCGGGGGTGGACGCGATCTGCGGCATCGGCCGTAAGCCCTGAGGAACCGCGGCAATGGGCGCAGGGCCTGAAGATCCGCGGCACCGGCGCAGGCCCTGAGAATCCGCGGCATCGGACGCAAGCCCCGAAGGTCCGTGGCACCGGGCGTGAGCCCCGAAGGTCGGTGGTGCCGCACTCACCGTGCCGCGCGCGACCTACCGTGATCCGCCGCTGCTCTCCACGGCCGCTACCTGCGGCTCACATTACCGCCACGACCCGCCACGGCCCGCTACGGCTCGAAGAGCACGAGCCGGTGCCGTGGCGCCATTTCCAGCACCACGCGGCACACCTCTCCGGCCCGGGGGAAGACCGCGTTCATCAGCACGAAGTTCTCGCCCACGGTCAGCGGCTCCGACCATGGTGAGACGTCGTAGTTCTCGGCGGTCAGGTCAGGGAAGAGCGCCGTCAGCTCCTCGTAGAAGGCCGCCACCTCAGGACGCGGCTCACCGGGCGCGGCTCCGCTCTCGTCCCAGACGAGATACCGGCGAAGGGCCTCCCGCGCGGTGATCGGTTCGGCCCCGAACCAGACTCCGAGATCAAAGCTCACACCACGTCCTCGTCGTCCTCGTCGTCCTCGTTCTCGCCTCGCCTGCCCGGCCGTCGAATCCTACGTGCCCGGTGGACGCCCGGTATGCGCGGCCGACGACACGAACCGCGACGGGAACGGGACGGGGGACGTCTGATCGGGCGGGGCCCGGTGGCGGGAGGCCGGCGTCAGCGTCCCGTACGGACGCCCAGCGTCACCGTCTCGCGGGAAGCCGGGCGCCCATCGTCCGGACACGCCGGAAATCCCCTGCTAAAAAGGATCGATGCGTACCCCGGCGAAGAACGCCCCGAAGGCGCCGCGACTCAGCCTCCCCTACCTGTGCGGGGCGGTGGGCGGACCGCTGTTCGTCGTCGCCTTCCTGATCCAGGGGGCCACCCGCGACGGCTACGACCCGACGCGCCATCCGATCAGCTCGCTGGCCCTCGGCCCGTCCGGATGGATGCAGGTCGCCAACTTCGTCGTCACCGGCCTGCTGACGCTCGTCTTCGCCGCCGGCCTGCGCCGGGACCTGCCCGCCTCCGGACGGCACTCGACCTGGGGGCCACTGCTGATCGGGCTGTACGCGATCGGGCTGATCGGCGCCGGCGTCTTCCCGACCGACCCGGTCAGCGGTTATCCGCCCGGCTCGTCCTCGCTGGGCGAGCACACCTGGCAGGGCCGGCTCCACGACCTGCCGTTCTCGTTGCTCGTCTTCGTCGGGCTGCCCGCCGCGTGCTTCGTGTTCGCGCGGCGCTTCGCCGGCTGGGGCGAGCGCGGCTGGGCGGTCTACTCGGGGATCAGCGGCCTGGTGTTCATCGTCGCGTTCGTGCTGGCCGGTCTGGGTTTTTCGCAGACCGAGGGATTCGTCGAGCTCGGCGGCCTGTTCCAGCGGATCTCGATCACGGTCGGCTTCTGCTGGTCGAGCCTCCTCGCCGTCCATCTGATGCGAACCCCCCGTGTTCCCGCCCCGGCACAACCGGCCTGACCGGCCTGACCGGCCTGACCGCTCTCCTCGTACGACCCGGCCTGACCGCTCTCCCCGTGCGACCCGCCTGACCGCTCTCCCCGTCGCCGGGCGACGCGAGAGCGCCGCCCGCGTCGAGTGGCAGGCCGGGCCGTCGCCGTGCCTGTCACCCGAGGCGCGGCGTCAGGCCAGGTTTCCCGCCGGGATCCGACCCGGAGCGGACCACTCCTGGATCCAGTTCGGGTAGGCGACCGGCGGCCGGCCGACCTCGTCGAGTTCGGCGAGGTCCTGCTCGGTGAGCGTCAGGTCGACGGCGGCGATGTTGTCCGTGAGCTGTTCCAGCTTGCGCGCGCCGACGATGACGCTGGTGACGGCGCGCTGGGCGAGCAGCCAGGCGATCGCGACCCGGGCGGGGCTCACCTCGTGCCGCGCGGCGACGGTCCGCAGCACGTCGAGCACCTTGAAGCCCCTCTCCTCCTCGAACGGCACGAAGTCGAAACCGTTCCGGGCCCGGCGGGAGTCCTGTTCGGTGGTCACCCCGCCACGGTCGAACTTGCCCGTGAGGAATCCGCCGAGAAGCGGTTGCCACACCGTCAGGCTCAGCCCCGCGTCCTCCGCCAACGGCACCAGCTCACGCTCGACGTCGCGCGTCGCCAGTGAGTACTGAATCTGATTGGCGACGAACCTCGCCTGGTCGTGCAGCGCGGAGATGCCCAGCGCCTTGCCGACCTGCCAGGCGGCGAGGTTGGAACAGCCGATGTAGCGGACCTTGCCCTGCCGTACCGCGTCGTCGAGCGCGCTCAGCGTCTCCTCGAGCGGCGTCAGGCGGTCGTAGTTGTGGATCTGGTAGAGGTCGATGTGATCGGTCCCCAGCCGGCGCAGGCTGTCCTCCAGGGCCCGCATCACGTGCAGACGGGAAAGCCCCTGGTCGTTGGGCCCCGGCCCGACCGGAGCGAACAGCTTGGTGGCGAGCACCACGTCCCGCCGGCGCCGCCCGATCGCCCGGCCGAGCAGTTCCTCGCTCTCGCCGTCGGCGTAGACGTCGGCGGTGTCGATGAAGTTGATCCCGGCGTCGAGTGCCGTGCCGACGATCCGATCCGCCTCCTCCTGCCCGAGTGCCCCGAGGGTGTCGAACACCGGGTGACCCTTGCCGCCGAACGTCATCGCGCCCAGGGAGATCTCGGAGACCCAGACTCCCGTACGTCCCAGCAGACGATATTTCACCAGCTACTCCTTCGTGTGTACGTCCGGCCCGCCGACGGGCGGCCAGGCGTCTCGCGCATGCCCGGTCACTGCGTCCGGACACCATGTCCGGAAATTAAGCTACACGATGTCCGGACAAGGTGTAGCTCGCTGTTCGCCGCCAGGTGACGCCTAGGATCCGGGTATGCCTTCGATTACCCGGCGACGCACCGCGAACGTCGGCCGTCCCACCTCCGCCGAGGCGGAGATCCTGGCCGCGACGCAGCGTCTCCTGGTCGACGGCGCGAACTTCACCGAGCTCGGCGTGCGGCAGATCTCCACCGAGGCCGGGGTCGCCCGCTCGACCTTCTACAGCCACTTCCGCGACAAGACCGACCTGCTCACACGCCTGGCCACCGAACTCATGGCCTCCTCCTTCGACGTCACCTCGGCCTGGGACCCGTCGGACGGCGTCGACCGCCTCGCGGACGCCTTCCTGCGGGTGGTGCGGGTCTACCGGGAACACGCCGCCGTACGGCGGGCGATCGCCGAGGTCGCCGCCTACGACGCGACGATGCGCGACTTCTGGGGCAAGGAGGTCGGCCAGTTCACGAACTGGACGATCGCGGTGCTCCGTGCCGAGCAGGACGCGGGCCGCACCCCCGCCGGCCTCGACCCGGTGAGCGCCACCCGGGTGATCGTCACGGGCGGCGAGCGGGCCATCGTCGACCACGTCACCGCCGGGGATCCCGCCGCCGACGCCGCGTTCGCCCGCGAGATGGCGCTGACCTGGTGGCACGGCGTCTTCCGCCGCCCGGCGGACCACGGCAGGTAGCACTTCCAGGCGCGGGCCGGCCGGACGTACCGGCGCGCACGGTCAGCGGCGGCATCCTCGCCACCGGCTCCGCCCCCTCCTCCTTCCCTTGACAGGCAAGTGGTGACTTGCCTATAACTGAGCCCGTGGACGCAGACCCAGACCTGTTCAAGGCCATCGGCGACGCGACACGACGCATCATCCTGGACGAGCTGAGCGAAAAGGACGGCCAGACGCTGTTCGAGATCTGCAGCCGGCTGACCATGAAGCACGGCCTGGGCTCCTCACGCCAGGCCATCTCGCAGCACCTCGCGGTGCTCGAACAGGCCGGCCTGGTGCACACCCGGCGGCAGGGCCGGTACAAGTTCCACCACCTCGACACGAGCCCGCTGCGCTCGATCGTCGAGCGGTGGCCCATCAACCGAGAGGAACCGAACCCGTGATCCGCATCAACATCACCAGCGTGCTCGTCGACGACCAGGCCAAGGCCCTGGCCTTCTACACCGAGAAGCTGGGGTTCATCAAGAAGACCGACGTGCCCGCCGGTGAGGCCCGATGGCTCACCGTGGTCTCCCCCGCCGCCACCGACGGTGTCGAGCTGCTGCTGGAGCCGGACGGCCACCCGGCGGCGGGCCCGTTCAAGAAGGCCCTGGTCACCGACGGCATCCCCTTCACCCAGTTCGCCGTCGACGACGTGTACGCCGAGGTCGAGCGGCTCAAGGGGCTGGGCGTCGAGTTCACCCAGGACGCGACCGACCTCGGCCCGGTCGTCACCGCCGTCCTCGACGACACCTGCGGCAACCTGATCCAGATCGCCGCCATGAAGTAGCCGCTCATCCCCTCCGGCGTTGACCTCGGCGGGTTCGGAGGCACACCGGTCCGGCAGACTGGAAAGGACAGAAAGGGGTCCCATCATGACCGACAAGCCCATCCTGCAGCCCGGACCCAGCCATCCGATCACGATCACGGCGAACCCGGCCCGGGTCGTCGTCTCGGTGGGGGGCAAGGTGGTCGCCGACTCGCAGCGCGCGCTGACGCTGCAGGAGGCGTCGTACCCGCCGGTGCAGTACGTCCCGATCGCCGATGTCGACCGCTCGCTGCTGGAGCGGACCGACACCGCCACCTACTGCCCCTTCAAGGGCGACGCGAGTTACTACACCGTCACGGTGGACGGGAAGCAGGCGGTGGACGCGGTGTGGTTCTACGAGTCGCCGCACCCGGCCGTCGCCGAGATCAAGGACCACGTCGCCTTCTACCCCGACCGGGTCGACTCGATCACCGTCGAGCAACCGCCCGCCTGAACCCGGGGGCGCTTTCCCTGTGTCCTTGATTCGAGGACCTTCCCAGGGAACACGGCCGAGCCGGGCGGCGGCCTGCGCGGGCCGCCGCCCGGGCCGGTCAGGGGCCGCCGGTCAGCTCCACCTGATCGATCGCGCGTCGTCGTTGAAGTTACGGCCGTTGATGACCGGCATGACCGCCCGGTCAACGAGGAGCTCCCCTCTCCGCGCCGACCTGGACCTGCTGAGCCCGGCCGACGCGATCAGCGGCCAACCCACACCCGGTCTTTTATGAAGACTGCGGACGCCGACTGCCAGCGACCAGGGACGACACGTTCTTCTCTATGAACTTCTCATTCAACAACTCGAAGTGATCCTCTCGGAAGAGGTCGAAGATCCGAACCATGTCTTTCTGCCTGGCCCTGGTCACGATCTCGTTGAAGTACTGATCATAGTGAGCGGAAAAGAATATCTTGATATGCGGGCACTGGGAGCGCAGCCTGTCCAACCGTTGAAGGAACAGGTCATACTTTCCCGACTCCTCCCAGTATTCCCACCAGTCCTTCGCATGTCTTTGAATCTGCGCCAGGTTCTTCTTGCTGATCTTGTGAAGGTATTCCGAGATGTTCTGGAACTCGATCAAATCGTTGGGTATCTGGGAGATGCGTTTGAGCTCTGCCAGAGGTTGCTCCGGGTCCATTTGAGCGAAGCCACTCGACACAACCATCGATGAATGATTGATGTTGGGATCCAGGAGAAGCAGGGCCGTGACCTTTGGCTTGCGGGCGGGATGGTCCTGCCACAGCTCACCTAGCCGGAGAATCATATCGGCCCCCACCGAAAACCCAACCAAGACCAGTTTTTTCTGTGGATATCTCCTCTGCAGACTGTTTATGGCACCGTTTACGAGCTCGGCGTGGGTCGTCAGGCCGATAGGTCGGTATCTCTCGTCGCGGGCCTCCTTGGTGTTGAACCCGAAAAGGGTGATCGCAGCCGTGTGCTCGTGGGCGATGTTCATGTACGGTCGGAAATCGTTCGCGTCCAGCCCCAGCCCGTGCAGGAGGATCACAAGCGTGCCGGATTCGGTCACACGCTCCAGATAGTGGAGCTCACGTCCGATCACCGCTTGGTCGTTCGGCAGGTCCTCGTCGAAGTCGATGGTGCGGATGTCCATGGACTCGTTGACGATGCGCCGACGTGCCTCCCTGCGCCGTTCGATCACACCTCGCGCCTTCCAGGTAAGCACGCTGATTCCCAGGCCGGCACCGGCGAGGAGCGGTGCGGGCTCGGAAAGGTATCCCCAAGCCAAGCCGATGACATCGCGAGCGTCGTCACTATAGATTCCGACGAGAACACCACAGACGCCGGCGACCAGGCCGGCGGGCGTGCGGTAACGGCGCACGACCTCGTCCAGTCGCTCCCGCCCGTTCGGGTTGTCAACCACCGTCCTCCCCTTCACGGCAGATGACGGTGTGGAGATCGGCCCCCCAGGTGGCAGTCCCGATGAAATGCGCATCACTGACGTCCGCCAAGTGGAGCGCGGTCGGGTCACCGGGCAGATAACCCTCGACCCGACATCCCTGCCGCAAAAGACCATGGCTGGGGTTCATCACCAGGAACAGACCGGGAGAGGCCATACTGGCCAGAACACACTTCTTCACCATGTCTTGGATTTTCGCATCGTATTGGAAAAGAACAAAGTTACATGTGATGATGTTGAATTCTCTTTCGGAGATAAAGTCCGCGAGCTCCGCGATGTTCAGCATGTCCAGCTCGTGGAGGGCGACCTCTTTCTTCGTGGCCTCGGTCTCGCGGAGCGACCACGCCAATTCCTCGAATCGCTCCTCATAGTACCGAGACGGACCATGGCACGTTTGAACCCAGTCGAGGCCGGGCAGCGGCGGTGCGTCGATTCCATGCCGGGAGACCAGGGGTATTTCCTTGTAGGCAGGCGCCGCGGGCAACCATTCCAGATTACGCGCGAACCTGTCGTACACGACCTTGTTATTGAGTTGCCTGGGCAGGATCCCTAGACCGGTACCGACGTCAAGGAAACGCACTTCCGGCAACCGGTGCGCCGAAGCGAACCCGCCGATGATCAACTGGGGGACCAGGAACCGGCGAGCACCGGTGAACGAGTTCGAATGGCTGCGAATCGCCTCGGTCAAATCCGCTTCGTTACTCTCGACGAGCTCGCGGAGTAACCTCAGGCGCGTCGCCGGACTCACATGGCTCTTGAAGAGGGACATCATCTTGTAGTCACACAGCACGATCTGACGAACTGCGGCGCCGATCAAGGTTACGAGGTGGGCGTCGCTGATATGTGGCCTAGCGGTCCACACCTCGTCCAGCATGCGGTCGAAAGTCGGATGTCCACTGGCGAGCAGGTCACCAAGAGCGTGGTGCAGAACCCCCCATCCGTGATGGCTCTGCTGGTGCTGCCGGATCGCCGCGAGCGTGCGCGCGAACCGTTCTCTCGAATCGGCAAACGTCACAATGCCTCCGCAGTGACTCGGTGGCCGCCAGGGCCGCGTACGACCGCCTGACCGGATGCCCTCAGGTCTGTCCTGGGTCCCGAGCTTCTCCGAGACAGCGAGGGCACTACGCCGCCTCCTCTATGGCTTGGTCGTCGGCGGGGCAACGGGAGCGGAAGGTATAGGTGTCCGCGAAGCGGAGAACAAGCTGGTGGGCCCAACCGGGTATCGCGTTCCGATCGAGCGCCTCGATGGCCGTCGACATGCATCTTTTGGCCGCCTCCGCGAAACGGCGGTCGCCCATCGCCTCGTGGGCGGCCCTCACCCAGTCCTCTCGGCTCATCGTTCCAGGTAGCGACTCGACGACCCGCACAGCCTCGGCCGAGGCATGCGGATCATCGAGAAGTGTGCTGATGACGACGACCGGAACCACCCAGTTGTCGTCGTTCTGGGCATCGATCATCCTCAACTCCAGGTATCCACGTGGACGCACAGGAGGAATGACCGACCGCAGATGACAACGGAGATCGTCCAAGAAGACCGCCCGCGGTCCAGCGCCGCGCAGCCACCGCCTCATGGTCAGGTCGGCGGTCGGACGCTGAAAAGCATATGAATCGGCTTGGGAAACTCCAACCACTCGCGCGTCCAGCACATATCTCACCCATGCGTCTCTCGGGTCGCCGGAAAGAGGAAGGGGATCAGTGCGGGTCGGGTCGGTCTGGAACCGGAGAATCTGTCGCCCCGACTGGGCCAGACCATCGATCAATATAGGAGAATTCGCGAACATCGCCATGAAGATCGGGCCAAGATTGTTGACCACCCACCATCTACGCCGCCAACCGCGCCACCCCGGAGAGGCGTCACCGGCGTCGATGTTGACCTGAACCGACGCGGCATTGCACATCAGAATTCTACCGTTCGGGCCAAACTGGTCGTAGTCATGCTCGAGTGCCGCATAGCGCGGCAGGTCAAGAATTCGAACAGCCGGCCGATCGTCCAGCCCCTTACCGACCAGGCTCAGGTCATGGCGGGCCGCCCTGTTTCGGAGGAGTGCGAGATCGCCCGCGGCGGCATCGAGACATCCTGCTAGCGTTTCAGCCGGTGCGGTGCTCAGTTCGAGTTGGCCACCGGGCTCAAAGGAGATCATCCCTCCCTCGGGCAGGGGGCCGTCGGCAAGGCTGAGGCACGATCTGACATCCGCTATTCCAACCCGTTGGCCAGGGGATTTGTCGCGGACCACAAGCCATTCAAGTTCGATACCGATGCGCCCCACTCGGTCTCGAGAGAAGGCATTGTCGTAGATCCATTTTGTTGCGGTGCGTTCCGTGAGCACCTCGTCCACGCACTACTCCTTCCTGGCACCTTCAACGACAACACCAGGACTTCTCCAAGTGCAAGATAAATGGAGCACATCCGTGTACTCTATTAAGACAGTTAGGTGTTCTCCGTGTCCAGACCGATCTAGAAACATGGTGACCGCGAAGCTCATCAGCACGCGATGCCCGAATCAGGCCTTCCTCGGTCAAGGGATGCAACGAACGCCCACGTAGCCCCTGCCACCGACCGTGAGGCACGAACCATGACAACTACCAACAACCACACAGAGCTTCAACCCACCCCAAACCTGACATATGATGAAATGTTCAGCGATTCACCCACAGTGACCGTTTTCCTCCACGGACTCGGCCTGGATGCCAACGACTACAGCGACTACCTCGCGGAGCACAAGGACGAGCACGGCTTCGCGATCACGTTGCCAGGATTCAGTCGGACCGAAAAAGTTTCGGGTCCGCCCATACCTCTGTCAACGCACATCGAAGTCGTGTCCGACTTCATCATCGAGGTGTCCGAGAAGAATCCGACGAAGGAGCTTTTGCTCGTGGGGTTCTCGCTAGGGGCCGACATGATATTGCTATTGGCGGAACACTGGAAGAATTCCAGGTCACCCACTCCAAGATTGGCCGGCGTGCTCTTGCTGGATCCCAACGTGAACCAGTCGACGATGAGCATCTCGAAGCTGTTCGCCAGATCAGATCCCGCCAATCCGCTGCCCACCTTCAAAGAGCTCGTCAACCTTGCCCAGGATCGCGATTTGTTCCAGGCACTATGTCTCTACATGGCCAAGATTGCCAAAAAAGACTTTACCCAGCTATGGAGACTGTCGCGAGACATGATCGAATATTGGAAGCCGGACGGCTATTCCCAGATCGGCGAGAGGCTGGCAACCGTCGCCGAGATCGCGGGAAGCGTGCGAATAGTGCTGTCGGCCGCGTACGAGCAGCATCTCCCCGAGATGGAAAAATCCGTTGTCTTCCATGGCGCGCCGAGCGTGTCATTCCACCTCACCGCACTTGATCATTTCGACCTGATCAGCAACCAGGTTCTCTCCAAGGAACTTCAGCTGTTCCACTGATCGACCGCTGCACAAATGCCGTGTTTCCCGTCACGATTCACCAGGTACGGCCCCCCTCTCGCTCTACGCGGGACACCGCCGAGGGGTTTCGCACGCGGCGATCGACCCGACCTCGAACCAGACTGCGAGCGTCGAAGCTCATGTCACCCCGCGTACCTGCCAGGTTGCCCGGTCGTTGAATTTTCGTGTTCGGCGCCCTTCCCCAAGTAGGGTGTACATCAGGCGCGATCCCGACAGGAAGCCGTACCCACCCTTCGCCGAGATCAAGGACCACGTCGCCTTCTATCCCGACCGAGTCGGCTCCATCGTCATCGAGTAGCCACCTGGGGCACTTTTCACGGTATTACCGGCGCTCTTGATGCTTCCGGTGCTTTCTGCGCGAGAACCTTTCCCGGGGGTACGAACGGTCCGGGCGGCGGCCTGCGCGGGCCGCCGCCCGGGCCGGTCAGGGGCCGCCGGTCAGCTCCACCTGATCGATCGCGCGTCGTCGTTGAAGTTACGGCCGTTGATGACCGGCATGACCGCCCGGTCGTTCAGGTAGCCGGTCGACGGGGGCAGGAAACCCGTGTAGGCGTAGTGGTTGGTGTAGCAGTTGGAGTAATTCTTGAAAGAGGAGATGCGGTCCCACCAGGTCCGCGGGAGATTGAGCGAGTAGTCGATGTCCGTGGTCGGTGTGGTGCATCTCCGGGAGCCGCGGAAGGTGTACGAGGCACCGCCGTAATTTATGTTCTGATATTCGATCCCGATCACCATCAAGGCCCCGGCGGGAGCGGGGGCCGCTCCGGCGTCGGCGGACTTCTCACTGCTGCCGAGCAGGGCGTCGAGGGCGGGGTCCTCCACGCCCTCGACGGCGGTGGCCGGGGCGTCGGTGATGGCGCCGTCGGTGGCGAATCGGATCGCCTCGGTGAACGTGGGAAAACAGCGCTCCGTCCCCTGTTTGCCCGATCCTCCGATCACGTCGACGACACAGTTGTTGGCGGGTGTGGGGGCCGGATCCCCGGGGGTCGCGGTGGCCCCGACCGGCGCCGGCGCGAAGGCGATCAGAGGCAGTGCCGTGCCGAACCCCGCCGCGAGAAGGCTCAGCCGCCGTACGGTGTCACGCTTGGCTCCCCGACGTGGTTCGGTTCCGGTTTCCTGGCGCATTTCCATCTCCTTGATGCTCGATCTCTCGAATTCATGTCACGCTGCCGGAATTCTTGCCGGGGATTTCCGACGCCCGAGAAATCTCGTCCGCTCACCCTTGGTTCACGCTTCCCGTGTTTCCCGGATGCCGGTTCGCGCCGCCGTCCGGCTCGATGTGGACCATCCAGTCATCCACCACAGGCTCACATTTTCCCCGTATGCCCGATTTCCCAGTAGTTGTACTCTTTTGGCGGGCATTCATCCCGGCTATTCGATGCGTCGTGTTCGAATGTAAATGGCGCATGGTAACCCTGGGAGACGAAACGGCAATGCGAACACGATTATCGAGGCCAGAGATAGCAATATCCCAACAAGGTTGGCTTGTATGTATATGTCGATATAAATTGCCGTGGCTGCTCACTGTCCGAGGCCGTCGACCCGGAGCGCTCATACCGGTGCGAGCCTGCCCGGCCTCGGCGATGTGCCCGACCGTCGGCCGGACGCGGGCGCCAGGAACCCGGACGGCGCCTTACGCGTCTGAAACCTCGTGGATCACTCGCGGCTTTTCCGGCTGTTCGCGGTCATCGTGATGTCCGTCGTCGCGGTCGGCGCGGTCTCGGCGTGTACGGTCCCCTTCGCCGACCGTCATCCGCCACCACCGTCGCCCCGGCCCACGAAGCTTCCGGAGCTTCCGAAGCCGCCCGAGCTGGACCCCGCCTCCGAGGTGTGGCCCGAGGCGATGTTCACCCTGCCCGCCAGGTTCGGGAAGGAGCCCGACGTCCAGCCGCTCGCCATGCTGAGCGAGACCGAGGCCCTCATGGTCACCCTCGAGATGCGCCCCCGGTTCGTGTCGTACGACCGCCGGACGCGGCGGCACCGGGTGCTGGCCACGGCTCCGAAGTGGAGTGAATGCGGCATGTGCTTCGAGATCAAGAGCGTGGCCGTGGGCGAGAAACAGATCGTCTGGACCGCCGGGGTCTACCGTTCCGAGCGCTGGAATCCCGGCAAGCGGCACGTCGAGCTGTGGACCATGCCGAGGTCGGGCGGGCAGATGAGACTGGTGACCTGGCTGACCGGCCACTACGACTACTTTCCGCCCCGAGACGCCCTGTCGATCGACGGTGACCAGGTCACCTGGCAGGCCGGCCGCGACGCCTACCGGATTTCTCTCTCCGGCGGGAAACCGCAGCGGATCGCCCCGGCCCCGAGCCCGTCCGCGGAACGGCCCGATCCGGATGTGCACTCCATGGGCTGCGGAGCCGAATGGTGCGCGGGTGAGGTGACGCCGGACTTCTACGAACTGTCCACGGTGGTGATCCAGCACAGGAACGGCTCGGGTCGCACCACGCTCCCCGCGGCGGGGGAAGGTCCTCTGATCCATGACAGGTTCGGCCTCTTCGGCCTGCCGTACGTGCACGGGATCGAGGTGAACCACTCCGTCAAGGATCCGGGCTCGTCCGCGCTGCTGTACGACCGATGCACGGCCAGATCGGCATGGGTCGGCGTCAGGCACGAGACCGAGGGCTCCAACACGATCGGCCGGGGAGTCTCAGGCCCGGAAGCGCCGATCCTGTTCTGGAGGGAACGGAGCAGCCGATACACGGTGCTGGACCTTTCGCGCATCTCCGACCAGCCGTGCCGGAACTGATCGGTCCACGTCCGGAGAGCGCCGCAGCGGGAAGGCCGAAGGCGGCCACGTCCTGCTGTCTCATCTGTGATCTTTCGTCCCGATACTGGGCTGCGGACGAGATCCGGAGAGCTGGGGAGAAAACGATGGGCGCCAAGGGCGGTACGGCCGAGATCATGATCACCGAGGCCCGCAAGGCGTTCTGGGTGATGGTCGGGTTCCTGGCCTTCATCTGGGTGATGCAGATCGTCAACTGGACGTCGGGCTACGAGCTGGGCCAGGAGCACGGCGTGCGGCCGTGGGACCCCGCGAGCCTGCCCGACATCGCGTCGGCGCCATTCCTGCACTGGAGCTGGGAACACATCCAGGCCAACTCCGGACCGCTGTTCGTCTTCGGCTTCCTGTCGGCCTACCGGGGCGTCGTCAAGTTCCTCGGCGTGACAGGACTGATCATCCTGGTCAGCGGCCTCGGGGCCTGGTTCACCTCCGACCCGCAGAGCGTGGGCGCGGGCGCGAGCGGTGTCGTCTTCGGCTACTTCGGTTACGTCCTGGTACGGGGCGCCTTCGACCGGCACCTGATCGACATCGTGGTAGGCCTGGTCATCGCCCTCTGCTTCTCCTACCAGTTCACCGGACTGCTGCCCAAGGAGGGCATCGGCTGGCAGGCCCACCTGTTCGGCTTCCTCGCCGGTCTGCTGGGCGGCTGGCTGTTCCGCGAGCGGAACCGCACACGATCGGTCCCGGACCCTTCACCTCGGAATCCGAGAACCGCGCTGCGGAAGGAACTGGACGAACTCGAACTCTGACGCGGGCGCACCGGGAACGGCCGCGACGGCGGCTCTCAAGAACTTCCGGGCGTCACGGACGGAGGTGTGGCGGTGAAGCGTTCGATCAGGCGGCGGGTCACCGCCGGGGCCGACAGAGCCTCTCCGGCCACGGCCAGGTCCATCGCCTCGGTGCCGTTCTCCGCGGCCCCTACGACCCGCATGCCCGGTTCCGTGTTCAGGAGGCCGAGAGCAGGACCCGAAGGAGGGCCTGGTCATGGCCGCGTACGCCGCCCTCGCGCTGCTCCCGGCGCTGCTGCTGGTGGAGCGGCGGGACAACTGACCACGCCGGCCTTCGCCACCGTGGAGGCTGCGCTCCGGCCGGCCGACGAGCACCGGGTGAGGAGGGCGGGGGGCACGCATCCGCGCGAGGATCTCCGGATCCTCGCGCATCGCCTCCTGTCGGATATCGGCCGGGGCCGCGCGGGCGGGCGAGGTTCGCGGAACCGGTGCGTCACCTCGACCCGATGCCGCCGCAGCCTCAGGAACAGCTGCCCTTCTTGGTGAGCCGGCCGCCGGTGACCTTGTTGTCGCAGGCGATCGTGTTGCCGCCCACGGTGTCGTTGACGCCGACGCCCCTGCCGCCGGCGAGATCGATGGTGTTCTTGCTGAAGACGTTGCCGGTGCCCCAGCCATCGACGATCTCGTGGGTCTGGAAGCCGTCCTGCGGCGTCTGCTTCCCGATGTTGCCCTCGATCACATAGTTGTTGCCCTTGACGTCGACCCAGGAGTCGTTGAGCTTGTCCCCGCCGAGTGCCGACCCGTCGAAGGTGTTGCCGACGACGCGGCCCCCGCTGGTGCCCTCCTTGATGTCCACGGCCTCAGCCGTGGCCCGGATCACATTTCCGCGTACCAGGTTGTTGTCGCTCCTGTCCATCTGCCCGCCGGAGTATCGCTTCCAGTTCGACTCCGCCGATCCGAGGTAGACGCCTTCACCGAACTTCGCGCGGCGCAGGCCGGTGTTGTAGATCTTGCTGTACTGCACCGTGTTGCCGATGCTGAAATTGCGCAGATGGACAGCCTCGTCGCCGATGTCGTGCACGGTGAGACCCTGGATGATCGAGCCCTTGGTCCTGTCCGCCATCACGCCCTTCTGGGCGTTTTTCACGGTGAAGCCCACCAGCCGCCAGAAACTCGCCCTGTCGAGATGGAAGGCGTAACCCTTCTTGACGCCGCCGCCGTCCAGGACCGATCGGGCGTCGCCGCACAGAAAGATCGGCTTGCCCCGTGTCCCCGACCTCTGGGCGACGAACCTGCCCTCGTAGGTGCCCGGACGCAGCCGGATGACGTCGCCCGCCCTGGCCGACCTGACCGCCCGCTGGAGCTCATCGGCGCTGCCGACGGTCCTGGTCGGCCGCGGGCAGCGCACCGCGCCGGGGCCGGTCGGCACGGCCATGACCGGTGCGGAAGCGGACATCATCCTCAGGCCCTTGAGGTCGCTCGCCTCCTTGTCCCCGCCACTGTTTCCATAACCGCCGACATCGGCGCCGACCCCAAGGCCCATGCTCCCGTTGCCACCGGCCACCGGCCAGAGCCCCATGGCCATGACCAGCGGTCCCACCAGCCCGACAACCAACTTGATACCGATTCTCATAACTCGTCTCCCTTTCCGGGGGTCGACAGACGATTACTCCACCAGGAGCACAAGACATGCTTCATCGCGAAAACTCCTGAGGTGACGCTCAATAGATGATCAACGCTGCAATCATGGACGCTCTTCACCGACGACCGCTGCAAGATCAAGGAAATCTCGGCTACCGCGCCGCGATCTTCGCCGACCACCGACACGGCCCTCCCGGCCGCATCGGTGGCGGACCTTCATCGCTCTCGGTGGACAACCTCGTTGCCGGGCGAGGAGCAAGTGCCAGGGCGCCGACGAGGGGAGGTCACCGTCATCGGGTCCCACAGCCGAATGCCCGTCCCGAAACCGAGACGCCACGCATTGCCGATCACCCAGCTGCGAGTTCGCCCGCGCCGTCGCCGAATCCGGACTCCAGATATCGACGCAGAGCTTCCCGCCCTCCTGGAACGAAGCGCCATTGATCAAAGGCTCCGCGCAGTTCGCCCACTGTCAGCCAGGTCTGCCAGTCGATCTCCTCCGGGTCGGGGACCAGAGGCTCCGGCACGATCGCCTCATGCACTCCAAGCCAGATGGGGCCGATTCCATCCCGGCACAGGAACTTGAACAGGAAGCGCACCGGCACTCGAACGCCCAGCTCTTCGGCCAGCTCACGGGCCGCCGCCTCTTCGTACGACTCGCCCACCTCCACGGCACCACCGACCAACATGTCGTAGTAGCCCGGGAACCGGGACAAGGTCCGGGCCCGTCGCAGCACCAGGATCCGCCCCTCGTGATCCCGGCAGATCGTCACCGCGATGCGATGCGGCCAGTTCTCACGCACCGCCTCGTCCCGCTCGACGACTCCCAGCACACGGTCGTGCTCGTCGACACGCTCAACCAGTTCACTCACGGAAACACGATCTCAGCCCCCACTGACAGGACCGGCGACCGCTCACGTCTCTTCTGAGTCTTCGACCCTTCGTCGAGGTTCAGCAGCCTCTGCTCTCTTTCGCCTGCACTATCTCGGAGGCCACCTTGAACGAGATGTTCTCTCCTACATGGGCCGGATGAGTACGTCGAAGGCCCTGCATGATGTGACCACTGTCATGTACGGGTCTTTGACTCGGAAGTGCCGACTTCCGAAACAGGCTTCAGGCGTACTCTCGCTGGATGAGACGGCGGTGTGACTCCTGGAGCTCTGCCGGCAGGTCGTCCGGGGCGCACCATCTCGCCTCCAGGATCTCGAAATCGTCGAGCTTGAGCGTGCCGCCGACGAACTCGGCCTCGTAGGCCACCTCCAGGCGCAGCCGGTAGCCGCTCCTCAGGCGGACCAGCTCTCCGACGTGGACCTTCAGCCCGGTCTCCTCCCGCACCTCGCGGCAGACGGTGTCCTCGAAGGTCTCCGACCTGTTCGCGTAGCCGGTCGGGAGGCCCCACTGCCTGCCCTCCGGCCAGAAGCGGTGCTTCAGCAGGAGGACGTTGCCGTCCTGGTCGCGCACCACGCCGGTCACCCCGACCATGAACGTGGCGTGCCGAAGCCAGTTGACGCGCCACTGGAGTGAGCCACTGGCCAGCCTCCAGAGCCGGACGATCAGCTTCTTCACGGTGAGTCCCATCCGCGGACCGGCGCCCGCCTGAAGATCAGACGCTACCCGTTCGGACCGTGACGCCCGAGCCCGGTTTCACGAACCGTGGGCGTAGTAGGAGTCGACCGCGGGCTGGCCGGTGTAGTTGGGTCCGGCGCGGTCGTCGGAGCCGAGATAGCGGTAGGGCAGGTCGACGACGCGGCGGCCCCGGCAGGTGATCCGGCGACGCCGGGGGTCGTAGTCCAGCCCGGCCTCCCGCAGCGCCGAGGCCAACCGGCGCCCCGCCGGTACGCCGTCGTCCACGAGGACGCTCCGGGTGTCGAGGTTGCCGACGAACAGGCCGTCCTCGGCGAGCCAACCGGCGGCCCGGGACAGGACACCGAGCTTGTCGCCCACGTAGTGCAGGCCGTGGACGCAGGTGATCAGGTCGAACGGCTCCTCGGGCTCCCAGCCGGTGATCGAGGCGGTGACCAGCCGGAGCCTCGGCGGGCGTGACGGCCCGGCGAAGAAGTCGACCAGGTCGACACCGACGATCTCCACCTCGTCTCCCAACTGCCGGGAGGCCTCGAAGAGAGCACGGGCCGAACCGCAGCACAGGTCGAGCCAGCGCACCCGTCTCCCGGCCCGCGTCCGCTCGCGCAGGACCTCCAGCACGTCGATGCCCAGCTCCCGGCCGTACCCGTTGGAACCGGTCAGCCCCCGCTCCCGGTTCATCACCCGGTTCGCCACCACCGACGAGCGCTCCAACGCCTCGTCATCGAGCAGTTTCGCCAAGGATGCGTACTCTCCCATCAGGCCAGTCGGTCGAACTCACCGATCTTGACGCCATCGACGAAGGTCCGCCACCCGGCGGGGGTGAAGAGGAGCTTGGGGCCCTGCGGGTCCTTGCTGTCGCGAACCGCGACCACGTCAGGCAGGTTGGCGGCCACCTCGACACACTGGCCGCCGTTGTCGGAGGAGCGCGACGACTTCCGCCACACCGCGACACTCAGGTCCATTTCCGCCTCACTCCATCAGCCGAACTCACCGGATTTGACGCCACCGACGAAAGCCCGCCACTGAGCGGGGGTGAAGAGGAGCTTCGGGCCCTGGGGGTCCTTGCTGTCGCGAACCGCGACCACACCCGGCAGATTCGCGGCCACCTCGACACACTGGCCGCCGTTGCCCGAGGAACGCGATGACTTCCGCCACACAGCGGTACTCAGGTCCATTCCCGTTTCACTTCCTCGATCATTTTGAGGGATACATGCTCAGGATAGGCCCACAGTCGTATTGCTTCATATCGGTTTCTGATGGAAGTCACGAGATCACAGTCAGTCGTGACATGTCCTTGGGCCGGGGAATCCGCATGGATGGTGTCCGGCTGCCCGCCCGGAAGCTCGGCGATCATGAAAGCTCCCGCCAAACCCGGAAGACATTCCGGGTCGACGATCTGAATGGAAATGGCAGGCTTCCCGGTGACCTTCAGCAGGTGATCGAGCTGCTCGCGCATCACTTCTGCACCACCTACCCGACGGCGTAGCACGCCCGCGTCGATGAGGACCAGAAGCAAGGGAGGGTCGTTTTTGTCGAGAATTCGCTGACGCCGCATGCGCGCCTGGACACGCTCTTCCACCTCTTCAGGAGTCATCCGAGGCTCCTTGGCGAAGAGGTGCCGGGCGTAGGACTCGGTCTGGAGGAGGCCGGGGACGAGGAGAGGGTCCCAGGAGCGGAGGACGCGGGCGGCGGGTTCTATTTCCTCGGCCCAGCCGATGAACCAGGCCGGGCCGCTGGGGCGGGCGACGATGTGCCGGCGCAGGTCCGTGAAGTGCGTGCTGCCGTTGGAGCCGAAGAGCAGGTCGAGCCGCTCGGCGTCGGATCTCGACGGCGTGCGGGTGGCGGACTCCAGGCGGCTCACCTGTGTCTGCGTGCATCCCAGGCGTGAGGCGACGGCGCTCTGGGACAGCTGCGCGGCCTCGCGCAGGCGGCGCATCTCGGACCCGAACCGCGCGTGCGGGGATCCGGGCTCCGGGGAGGTCTCGACGCTCATCGCATTCCTCCTGAAATAGAGAAAAACGGCCTTTTGGGTTAATGGGCGATGTCAGCTCTTGGTATCGACAGGCCTGACGTCGGCATTTTCAGCTATCTCTCGGGTTGCCGATCCGGTTATGCCCTCACCTCTCACGAGGGCAATCTAATCACACGCCCTATCGATTCGACAGGACGGAAAAGAAAGCATCCCATCGCCTTTAAACCGGAGACGAGACGAGTGATGAATGACCAGAACGGCGACCTTTCACGCCTCGATCGCGTTCGCCGGAGGCACTTGGAGGACAGGAGCGTGACGATGGTCGAGCGGCACGAGCGATTCGTCCGTCTGACCCGGCTCGGCTGGGATCTGCACCGCCTCGGGGTGTGCACCTCGCTCGTCCTTCCGGTGGCGGGGCAGCCGATTCTGGAGATCCGTACGTCGACGGGCGCCGCACTGGTCAGGATCACGGTCGTCCGGCGCCACTGTGGATGGGCGTTCGTCTGGCGGCCCTGGTGGGCGCGGCTGTGGCAGCGCGGGGAATGGGTCTGGGCGGAGGCCGACAACGCGGCCGACATGATCGTGTCGGCGGTGACCGCGTGAGATCGGAGAAGGAGAAGCCGGGAGAGGAGGGCGGGCTTCGCGAGTGCGCCGGAGCGGGTGGCGCATGGCGGAAGGTGTTTCCCGGGCGGGTGGAATCCGTGCCGGAGGCTCGGGGCTGGGTGCGCGATCTGCTCGCCGGGCGAGTCGGGGCCTCGGTGCTCGACGACGTGCTGCTGTTGCTGAGCGAGCTGACCACGAACGCGGTGGCCCACTCCGACTCCGGGCGTACGGCAGATGGACGGGTGACCGTCTACGTGGCGCGTACCGGCGCGATGGTCCACGTGGAGGTCACCGACGACGGGTCCGCCGCGAGCGCGCCCGCCGTGCGCGTGCCGGAGGCGGACGACGACGGCGGGCGGGGGCTGTGGCTGGTGGAGATGGTCGCGGCCCGGTGGGGTTCGCGTCGCGACGACGCGGGCGGGTCGGTCTGGTTCCGGGTGTCGGGGTAGGCCCGCGCGCCCGACCGCTCGAAGGTGGTGGAGAGCGTACGGACCTCCCCGTCATTACGGCGGGGGCGCTGGGGGGCTTACACGGCCATGCCGTGGCGCAGGATCCGTAACAGCCGTCGCGCGTGGCTCGCGTCGGTGCCGACGGCGGCGGCGGCGCCTGTCAGGGCGAGCAGGTCGCCCACCGCGAGGTCGGATCGGACGGTGCCGTCCTCCTGCGCCCTGAGGAGCAGAGCCTCTGCGGTCGATCTCATCGACTCGTGCCAGCGGTCGAACAGTTCGGTGCGCCGCTCGTTCCTGCTTTCGGTGCCCGCGAGGGCGAGGGTGCGCTTGGTCGCGACGTGGACGGCGAAGTCGTCCAGCCAGTCGAAGAGCGCCTCGATCGCCGACGGCTCCCGAAGCAGTGCCGCGCCTCGATCGCGGAGTGCGGCCACCTCCTCCGCGTACACGGCGACGAGCAGGTCGCCACGGGTGGGGAAGTGCCGATAGAGGGTCGCATTGCCCACCCCCGCTCTACGCGCTATGTCGTCCAGCGCGACCTCGGGACCGTGTTCGTCGAAGAGTTCTCTCGCCGCCGCCAGCAGCAGCCCGGCGTTCCGTGTGGCGTCGGCCCTGCGCCCCCGCCCGGGGGTGGTGGTCGGCCTGTCGCCCGTACGCGCCATCTTCCTGCTCCAGACTTGTTAATGGGGAACTCCCCACTTATGGTATTGCCAGTAAACGGGGAAGTCCCCATATCGTCTGCACGGATTGGCCGACGGGTCACATCGGAACCCTTACAGGAGGACTGCCATGGCGCTCAGCGCCGAGGATCGCGTGGCCATCACAGAGCTGATCTCGATGCACGGCCACCTGATCGACGCCGGGAAACTCGACCGGTTGCACGAGTTGTTCACCGCCGACGCCGTCTACGACGTCAGCGATCTGGGTGGAGGGACCATCGAGGGGCCGGCCGCGCTTCGCGACGCGGCGCTGGCGATGGGCGAGCGCAATCCGGTCGGCCACCACGTGACGAACATCGTCGTCACCGAGGTGGCCGACGATCACGTACGCGTTCTGTCCAAGGGCATCGGCATCATGGCGGACGGCACGTGCGGAAGTGTGACCTACGAGGACACGGTCGCGCGCGGCGACCGAGGCTGGCGAATCAGCCATCGCAGGGTGCTCGCGCGGCGAGTCCCTCTGGGCGCCGGTTAGGAACGATCACCGAACTGCCGCTGAAGACCGTGCAGCCATCGTTCCAGCACCGTCGCCTGGTCGGGGTCCCGGAGTCTGCGGAGCTCGACCCCGCAGCGGATCTCACCGACCGTCAGGCTACTGAGGTAGAGGTGGGTCCGTGCGCCGCGGCGATCCATTCCTTGACCTGGAGGCCGCCGTTCCGCTTGCGCGCTTCGGAGACCACGTTCGTGTCGAGAAGATAACCGATGCCCATCAGTCGAAATCGACTTCCCGGGGAAGGTCCCGGTTTCGCGGGAACTCCACATCGTCGTCCCAGTCGGGGTCGGCGAGAAGAAACCGCCCGAAGTCCGGAGCGTCGCCCTTGAGGCGGCGGTATTCGGCGATGTCGATGATGACGGCCACCTCCTCCCCGTGCCGGGTGACCACCTGAGGACCCTCACTCAGCGCACGCCGCACGACCTCGCTGAAACGCTGTTTCGCCTCCTGAACCTGCCATCCGCTTACCGGCGCCCCCTGTCTGGTCTGTCTAGGTTCGGAGTAGCCCCGGCATGAGATCACTCGGGTGATCTCCGTGACCTTCCAC
Organism: Streptosporangium nanhuense; assembly: GCF_059358815.1. Taxonomy (NCBI): domain Bacteria; kingdom Bacillati; phylum Actinomycetota; class Actinomycetes; order Streptosporangiales; family Streptosporangiaceae; genus Streptosporangium; species Streptosporangium nanhuense. The sequence continues at coordinate 75,305 of NZ_JCADBG010000006.1, read as the reverse complement.
GCTCGGACGGACAGCCCCCGGTTCCAGGGGTCCCGAAGGGGCGGTCCGATCAGGCGGTCAGTTGTCCCAGGTCGCGTTCTTCAGGATCGTGGACAGGCCCGGGGTGGCCCACTTGTCGATGACCAGGACCTTCGTCTTCGGCAGATACCACTCGCGCTGGTTGAACGTCGACTTCTGCCCGCCGTCGCTGTACGACACGCACCGGACGGGCCACACCCGGTAGTGCGCCTTGTGCGCCACCCCGATGTTCCGGTAGCCGACCACGATCGCCTTGCCGATGACGTGGCCGTACCTGGGGTCGGTCGGGCAGCGCTGCACGTCGGAGGCCGGGTAGTACGGGCCCTGGGTGGGGTCGTAGCGCCGGAAGCCCTCTCCCCCGGTCTTGAGCGCCTTGGGCCCCATGATCCAGAAGCTGTCGCACCTGGGCTGGAAGTAGCCGCGGTCGGGCCGCGCGCAGGCACCGGTCACCACCTGGACCCGGTCCGCGGTCCCGTACACCTTCCAGGAGCTCGGGATCTCCAGGGTCAGCCCGCCGCGCAGGCGCAACAACGTGGACGAGGTGGCGGACGCGGGGAGCTGGGCCGCCAGCACGACGGCTCCGGCGACGGCGGCCAGCGTGATCGTTCTCTTCATCATGGCGGCGATGCTATTGATCCGGGCTTGCGGTTGATTTGCAGGTTCCTTGCGTCCGGAGAACCGGCGGGCGGGTGGACCGGAGCGACATACCGCTGGGTATGCTCGCTGACGCGGATGGCTGCCGCCCCGTCACCGGTACGACCAGCGAGAGAGGGGAACGGGACGTGTTCACCGCTCCGAGCGATCCCGAGTCCGTCTTCACCTACGGCGCCCCCGCCCTGAAGTTCGGGCCCGGCGCCTCCGCCGAGATCGGCTTCGATCTCGGGCAGTACGGTGCGCGCCGCGTCCTCGTCGTCACCGACCCGGGGGTGGCCGCGACCGGCGCGCCGCGGCGGATCGCCGACCAGCTCGCGGGCTACGGCATGGAGGCGCGCGTGTACGACGGCGTGCGCGTGGAGCCGACGGACGAGAGCCTGCTCGCGGCCGTCGAGCACGCCCGCGCCTCCGGCCCGTGGGACGCCTTCGTCGCCGTCGGGGGCGGGTCGAGCATCGACACCGCCAAGGCGGTCAACCTGCTCACCACCAACCCGGGCGAGCTGATGGACTACGTCAACGCGCCGGTGGGCGGCGGCCTGGCGCCGTCACGGCCGCTCAAGCCGCTGGTCGCGGTGCCCACGACCACGGGTACCGGGGCGGAGAGCACCACGATCTGCGTGCTCGACGTGCTGGACCTGAAGGTGAAGACGGGGATCAGCCACGCCCGGCTCCGCCCGGTCCTCGCGGTCGTCGACCCGGACCTGACGATGTCCCAGCCCCCGGAGGTCACCGCCGCCTCGGGGATGGACATCCTCTGCCACGCCCTGGAGAGCTACACCGCCCGCCCGTACACCTCCTACGAGCGCAAGCGTCCCGAGGAGCGCGTCCCGTACTGCGGGTCGAACCCGGTGGCCGACATGTGGTCCGAGCGGGCGCTGCAGCTGCTCGCGCGGTCTTTCCGCGCCGCCGTACGCGACGGGGACGACCCCGGCGCGAGGGCGCGGATGGCGCTGGCGGCGACGTTCGCCGGGCTGGGGTTCGGCAACGCGGGCGTGCACATCCCGCACGCCAACGCCTACCCGATCGCCGGGCGCGTCAGGGACTTCCGTCCCGAGGGGTACCCCGCGGACGAGCCGATGGTGCCGCACGGGATGGCCGTCGCGCTGACCGCTCCCGAGGCCTTCAGGTTCACCTTCGAGGCGCAACCGGAACGGCACGTGCGGGCGGCCGAGCTGCTCGACCCGTCCGCCGCCAGGCCCGGCGACCTCGCGGAGTTCCTGCCCGGCGTGCTGGCGAGGCTGATGCGCGACGTCGGAATGCCCAACGGCATCGGCGGCGTCGGGTACACAGAGGCGGACGTCCCCGCGCTCGCGGAGGGGACGATGAAGCAGCAGCGGCTGCTCGCCACCGCCCCGCGCCCGGTCGGCGAGGACGACGCGGCCGGGATCCTGAGCCGGTCCATCACCCTCTGGTGAGATCCGTCCTCCGGTTAGGGGACGGGGGTCAGGAGGCGGGCTCGCCTCCGGCCGCCTGCCCGCCCTCGTCCTCCCAGGACGCCTGACCGGCGGTTCCGCCGTCTCCGGTGTCCCCGGTGTCCCTGGTGTCCACGGCGGTTCCGGTGTCTCCGGCGGTTTCGGCGAGCGGGGTGGCCGGGGCCGTGCCCGAGGCGGCGGCGGTGAGGATGCCGGCCGGGCCGGTGGCGGCCCCGGGCGTGACGGCCAGCCTGAGCGCGTTCGCGGCGGTGCCGCTCTCGGTGCCCGGCGGGATCACCAGCAGGTTGACCGGCTCCATGTTCACGGGGATCAGGGTGACCACGTGCGGGTCCATGTGGCGGAACCAGCCGACCTTCACCTGGCGGCCGGGGGCCGCGACGCGGTGCGGGATGTCGTCCCACGCCTTCAGGGGCAGGCCCACGCGCAGGACGTGCCGGTCGAGAAGCGCGTCGACGGCGGCGATGAGGCCGGGCAGCTCCACCGTGGCGTCCAGCGAGTGCGGCCACCAGGCTCCGTCCACGGCGCCCCTGCGGCCGAGGGTGGGATCGAGGTTGAGGCGTACCTCGGAGGGGGCGTTCGCGGTGACGGCGCCTGAGGTGGGGGGTGCGCCCTGGGAAAGAAGCTCGGACGTCATGATCGTCTGGCCTGTCTCGGCCCCTGGGGACCGGAGTTGCCTATCGCCTTGGGCGACGCCGACCTGAATGCCAACGCACGAGATGTCCTCGGTTTTCCCATTCTACCTCGATTGTCGTCTCAGCAGCGGGATCGGAGGCGCCGGGTCCGCGTGACTTCAGTGCAGCATGACGCGTGCCCACCGCCTCCGGGCCACGCCGAGGCCCAGCGCACCCATGGCCAGGAGATAGAGCACGCTCACGATCAGGCCGGAGTCGATCTGGCCGAGGGCGCAGCCTCGCAGCAGCTGGATGGCGTGGTAGAGGGGGAGCAGCTCCACGATGACCTGTATCACCCGGGGGTAGACGGTGACCGGGTAGAACGTCGTCGCGAAGAGGAACATCGGCAGCAGCACCAGCTGCACGTACTGGAAGTCGGACCACCCCCTGATGCGCGTCGTCACGGCCAGTCCCGCGCTCCCGAAGGCGAAGGCGACGAGCAGCGTCCCGGCCGCCGCGACCAGGGCGTCCGGCCAGGAGACCAGGCCGAACACGGTGATCACGAGGAGAAACCCGATCGCGGTGATGAAGCCGCGCAGCACCGCCCACGCCACCTCGCCGACGACGATCCCGGTGAGGGACACGGGGGTGGACAGGATCGCCCGGTAGTGGCGCTCAAGGGTGAACTTGACGAAGGCGCCCTCCATCGTCTCGTACAGGGCGCTGTTCATCACCGCCGTGGCGAGCAGGCCGGGCGCGACGAACGCGGCGTAGGTGACGTTCACCCCGTCGACGTCCCCGACGAGCTGTCCGATGCCGACGCCGATGGCGAGCAGGTACAGGATGGGCTCGAAGATCGAGTACATCGCCATGGTCCACGGGTTGCCACCCGTGTGCACCCGAAGGTTGCGGAACACCAGGAAGTGCGCGCCACCCCAGCGGGGTACGTCGGCCGTCACCCCGTTCTTCAGGTCCGGCATCCTGGTCTCCAGGTTCTGCGGCATGTCGACTCCTCAGACGTGGATGTGGCGCCGGTACGTGGTCAGCGCCACCGCGACGCCCCCGGCCGTGAGCGCGGCCAGATAGCCGACGTGGATCGCGGAGGTGAGCGGGGTGGCGGTGCCCAGGCTCAGGGTGCGGCACAGGTCGACGCCGTGCCACAGCGGCGTGACGTACGCCAGCGGGCGCAGCCAGTCGGGGAGCGTCTCGATGGCGAAGAAGGTCCCGGAGAACAGGTACATCGGCATCAGGACGAAACGGAACACCGTGTTGAGGGTGCCGAACTTGTCGACGGTCACCGTCCATGCCGCCAGCGGGGCCGCGAAGGCCATGCCGGTGAGCAGGGCGGCGGGCACGGTGAGCACGGCCCACGGGGAGCGGGTGGCGCCGAAGGCCGCCATCACCACGGCGAACGCCAGCGCGCTCGTGCCGATCCTGAACGCCATGAACAGCAGGTGCCCGGCCATGATGTCGCGGGGTTCCAGCGGGGTCGCGGCGGCCACCAGGTAGCCCTTGCCCTGCCGCAGGGAGCTGTGGACCACGAACGCCGCCTCGACGTAGGCGTTCTGCATCGCCGCGGCGGCGAGCATCCCGGGGGCGAAGAACTGCAGGTAGGTCAGGCCGCCCAGCGACGCGGGGTCGACCAGCTGTCCGAGCCCGGCGCCGATGGCCACCAGGAAGAGCAGCGGGTTCGCCACGCTGATGACGATGGTGCCCCTCCAGGAGCGGCGGTAGCGGAGCATCCACGAGGAGAACTCGCGCAGGAACATGGGCATGCGTCGTCCGCCTCGGTCTGTCAGGGTGGGGAACATCGGCATGATGGACATGTCGTCCCCTCAGTCCGTCAGGGTCCGGCCGGACAGGCGCAGGAACACGTCCTCCAGCGTCGACCTCCGGACGAGGGCGGTGATCGGGGTCATCCGCGCGGCGGTGACCGCGGCCAGCGTCGCCTCGCCGTCGTGCGTGTAGACCAGCACCCGGTCGGGCAGCACCTCCACCCGCTCCTCCTCGCCGGGGCTGACCAGGTCCTGGAGCTTCTCCGCGGCCTGCTCGTGCTCGTCGATCCGGAATCTCAGCTCCAGGACCTCGCGCGTCGAGTGGCGGCGGATGAGCTCCTGGGGTGACCCCTCGTCCGCGATGAGCCCCTTGTCCATCACCACCAGGCGGTCGCACAGCTGCTCGGCCTCGTCCATGTAGTGGGTGGTGAGCAGCAGCGTCACCCCCTGCTGCTTCAGCCTGAACAGCCGGTCCCACAGCACGTGCCGCGCCTGCGGGTCGAGCCCGGTGGTCGGCTCGTCGAGCAGGAGGATGTCCGGCTCGTTGATCAGGGAGCGGGCGATCGTGAGCCGCCGCCGCATGCCGCCGGACAGCGCCCCCAGGCTCTCGCCCGCCTTCTCCTCCAGCTGCGCGAACTCCAGCAGGCGCTCCGCGCGCTCCCTGATCACGCGGCGGGACAGCCCGAAGTAGAGGCCGTACATCGTCAGGTTCTCGCGCACGGTGAGGTCGGGGTCGAGCACGTCGTCCTGCGGGACCACGCCCAGGCGCGCCCGGATCCTGCGGCCGTCGCGCGCGGGGTCCATGCCGAGGATCCGCAGGGTCCCGGCGGTCGCCGGGGAGACGCAGCCGAGCATGCGCATCGTCGAGGACTTTCCCGCCCCGTTGGGACCGAGGAACCCGAAGGCCTCCCCCCGGTCGACGTGGAAGTCGATCCCGGCCACGGCCTGGAACCCGGTCCCCCGCCTGTCTCTGGGCGGGTACGTCTTCATGAGCCCCTCCGCCCGGATCAGCGGTGTCTCGCCGTCGTCGCCTGCCATGGACACCTCGGCTCTCCAGCACGATCAGTCGTGTTAGCTATAGATCACAGGATCTTCGAGACGCGATTTTGCAAGAGGTAGAGCAAGTTCCGCAATATATTTACCTGGCGGCTGAATGTTGCATGTCGGATCGAGCGGCCCAGGATGGCATGCCCGCGGGTGCCATCCGCGACGACAGTGAGTGTCGCGGCCGGCGGTCCCCGGGGTCCACTGACATCCCCCGCCCCGCGGAACGGGGCATCCGTGCTGCTAGCACTCGGTGAACCGGTCTCATGAACCGGCCGGCGCCCCGGAGGAGCCTTCACGGTCGCCGGCTCCCACCACAACCGTTCCGGCGATCGTCTTCCGGCCGCCCCGGGTTCCCTGCCCGCCGGCGAGAAGCCAGGCGGGGAGTTCCCGGTGCCGGAACTGGTAGCTCGCGCCCGCGAAGCACAGCAGTCTCGCCTGGCACGCCCACCGGCAGAACGCCGCGAATCGCCAGGGCAATCGTCGCCGCAGGGCCATGAGCGTGATGGCGATCATGTATCTCGCGCCCCCGGCCCCCGCGATGAGCCCGCTCCCGAGCCCTCCCGTCATGCCGGCCGCGAAGCCTTCCACAAGTCCGATCGGGGCCTCACCCGACTGTAACTGCGCGATGAACCCCACAAGGGCTCCGGCGCCTCCTCCCGCGAGCGCGACCATGAGCCCGAAGGTGAGATCGCTGTGGACGCCCCGATGGGGGAGGATGGGATCGGCCGACGGATTCCACGATCGGTACCGAGCCGTGAGGGACTCCGGGAAACCGACGGTGAACCCGTCGGGAAAGCCTCCCGTGAGCCCATGCGCCGATCCGGCCACGGCCCCGAGTACCAGCCCGGCGGTGAGGCCGAATCCCCCCTGGAAAGCGGCTTTGATGACGATCCCGAGCACGGTCCCGAGGCCGAGCCAGATCGCCAGCACCACCCCGGCGTGGATCGCCCGATTGAGGATGGGGATCTTCCGCCGCGTGGTGATGCCGGGTGTGGGCCATTTGGTGCCGGCCGCGATCGCGAGAAGCAGGAACCAGCCCCAGACGACGATCACCACGAGGGCCTGTCCCGTAGCGCGCCCCCAATCCCCGTCGTCGATGAGCCGGTGCCACTCCTTGAAGATCTCGCCCCACTTGGAAGGTGACAGCAGCAAGACACCGGCGACGGAGAACAGCACCAGCGTGATCGTGGCGTGCAGCAGGCGCGGAAGCAGGTGACCGGCGATCGGCCACAACAGGTGAGGCAGGATGTCGACCCTCGACATGCCCTGCGGCATGTCCTCGTCCCTCGTGTCTCCGCCCTCGCGGTCCATGCCCGCGCCCTCTTCGTCCTCGGCGTCTCGGCCCTCGGTGTCCTTGTCTCCGGCGTGGCAGGCCTGCCGGCGCAGATGGTGGGCCAGCTCGGCCAGCCAGCGCTCCACCTGCTGAGGTCTGTAGGGGGTGCGGGTGAGGAAAGCGCGGGGCCGGGGGGCCACGGCGACGGCCGCGGTGACGAAACCCGCCAGCAGGCTCCGTTCCAGCCGCTCATGAGTCTGACGCGCCGTCTCCTCGGATGCGCCCGGTGTCCCGGAGGCCGGGTGGAGGCGAGGGGCCAGCTGTTCGGCCTGGACCGGGTCGCTTTCGATGGCGGTCGTGGCGAGCATCAGCCGCCAGGGAGTGGCCAAAAACGTCCGCACCCCTTCGTAACGAGCATCATCCAGCTTGCCGAGGATGGAACTCCAGACTTCCATCTGGTCGGGACGGTGACGGTAGCGATCGGTGAGATAGGTGTCGAGTTGCTCGGTGCTCAACGGCCGGATCTCGATGTAGCGAGCATGGTCCAGCAGCAGGCCACGATCGCGTAACCCGGTATGGCAGCCGGGGCGCGTGACGACCACAGCCGGGGCGAAGGTGACACCGGTGTAGTAGGTGTTGAGTGCCTTGACGAGCTCCATCGCGCGGGAAGCCCTGATCTCCCGGCTTCCCGATGAGACCGCGAGACTCGAATGCCCGGCCTCCGAAGGGCCGAGGAGGTCATCGAAGCCGGCGTCCATCTCGTCCAGCCCGTCCAGCACCGGCATGACGAGATGACCCCTCACCAGGGAGTCGGCGTCCCGGCGGGAGATGCCGTAGGTCGCCACGAGCTGCTCGGCCAGCCAGTCGGCGAAGGGTCGGCCGGCGGTCCACGCGGCGGCACTGAGCCTCACCGGAACCGCCCCGCCATTGACCGTGGGGTCGCCGATGACGGCCTTGGCCAGGCCGATCACCAGCTCGATCGCCAGTATCGTCTTGCCCGATCCCTTATCTCCGACGATCACCAGGCGTCTGTCGGGAAGCCCGGTGAAGTATCCGGTGACATCGGTCAGGCGCCCCCCATCCTTCCTGTCGGCCTGGAACGCCTTCAGCAGCCATCCCCGCCCCAGGGGAAAAGAGTTTTCCCCTGGAAACATCAGCCCCATCATCGACGTCGAGAGATGCCGCATCGCACCGTTGCGTTCCCCCCTTCCGTTCTCGCCGTCATGGGCGGGCGGACGGCGTCCGCCCGGGGGAGAATGAAGAAGGGGGTCGCGATCGTCGAAAATCAGATCGGCCGCGATGACACCACCCAGCAAAGCGGTTCGTGCCTCACACTCCTGCTGGTAGACCCGCCTGGCCAGCATCTCCTGCAACGGCACGTCATTGCCCCTCGTGGAGGCCCGCATGGCGGAGAACAGCGTCGCCACAATGCTCAGCGTCGCCAGCCAAAGACCGAAGAACCCGACCTTCAGTTCTGTATCCGCATGATCGGACGGCCCCAAAAAAGCGATGTAGGCCAACCAGAAAAAGAAGGTCACGAGCACGGCCAAGGAGAGCCAAACCCAATGGCCGCACAGCCGCGATGTCAGGAAACGCTGCCAGATTCTATGCACAGTGGCACGATGCTACCCCCCATATGCGATCACCGTTAACGGCGCTCTTTAATTTTTTCTCCGACGGAAGGCCACACATCCTCAACCGCCCTCTCGTTCTGGATAAAGACTCGCCCTGACCTGCGCTTTTTATCTGGTAAGGCCATTGACCGAAATATCCTTGGAGTATCCGTATAAGATCACAAGACATCTACGCCCGTCCTCGGCACTTCCGGTCGCCGAACGCGGGCGCCAGGGCCGGGGATCGTTTTCATTTCGCTTCACGGGGTCGGTGGACGAGAATCGCACCGACAGGTCGACCTGCGCGAAGCAGGGGGCGACGGAGCCCTGCATGCCTTTATTTCACGCCCTTTAAGGGATTTCGCGCCGAACCCATAACGGCCTTCGGCGGCTCCGGAGCCGGCGCCCACCGGATGGTTCACCCGTCTTTCAGGCACCCCTGCCACGACGGGGCCCAAAAGGGATCTTCCTCATATTTCTATCGTATCACGATGAATCATGACGAATGAGAAAAAGTGTCACTCGTACATGAACCGCTTCAGCACAGAAACACCAAGACGTCACGGCGAGACGGCGATGGCGTCGATGGGCGTCGGTGGGCGTCGGTGGGCGTCGGTGGGCGCCGATGGCGTCGACCGGCGGACACGACACGGCGGGCGGTCACCATACCCGCCCGATCCATGCTCGGCTCCCCTGCCCCCGAAGGTCACGATCCTCCCCCGGGCCGCGAGGTCAGGGTGCCAGTACGGGTCTTCCGAGCACCTCCGCCAGGCGGGAGAAGCTGTCGCCGCCCTGACCGGCGTCGATCGCTCGCCGGGCGACGGCCTGGGCCGCGTTCAGCACGCCGGTGTCGATGCCCCGGGTCCGGGCCGCGTGGACGATGTGCTCCATGCCCGCGGCGGCCGACAGGATGGTGGACTGGTCGCCCGGGTGGTCGCCGTCGTCGAGGTGCTCCGCGAACTCGTCGATGATGCCGGGGAGCAGGGCGCCGATCCCCTTGGCGAGCGGGGCGAGGTCCCTCGCCGCGATGCCCTCGGCGGCGGCCAGGGCGAAGGCGTGGACGAGGCCGCTCATGGACGTCCAGAAGAGGTCGAGCAGGGCCACGTCGTGCGCCGCCGCCCTCCCCGGGTCCGCGCCCAGGTAGGCGGAGGTGCCGCCCAGACTCTCCAGCGCCGGCCGGTGGGCCCGGTGGACCTCCTCCGATCCGCTGTACAGGACGACGGCCGCCGGTCCTCCGATCGTCGGCGTCGGGGTCATGATGGCCCCGTCGAGATAGCCGATGCCGTGCTCGGCGGCCCAGGCCGCCGTCCGGCGGGCGCGTTCCGGCGTGTCGGCGGTGAGGTTGACCAGGGTACGGCCCTTCAGCGCGTCGGCGGCGGGGCCGACGATCGCCCGCACGGCGTCGTAGTCGATCACGCAGACGATCGTCAGCGGGCTCGCCGCGACCGCGTCGGCGACCGTGCCGGCGCGGGTCGCGCCCCTCGCGACGAGGTCGTCGGCCCTGGCCGCCGTGCGGTTCCACACGGTCGTGGGATGGCCTTTCCCGAGGAACGCCCCGGCCAGCGCCCGGCCCATCGGGCCCAGGCCGAGAACCGTCACCGGGGTGGGATGGTCGTGGGTCATGTCGTCCTACTCCGATCCGACGTCGTTCGACCGGGCGGCCTTCGCGGCCCTCACGGAATCTCCGGCCCTGGCCGGGGGCGCGGCCCTGTCGGGGTGCGCAGCTCCGGCGAAACCCTCGGCTCTCTCGGGGTCCGCGGCCCTCGCGGGGTCCGTGCTGAGCAGGTCGATCAGGGCCGAGAGGTCGTCGTTGCCCCGGTTCGCGGCGACCCCCCGGTGGAGGAGAGCCCCCATGGGCTCCAGCAGTTCGGTGCTGACGGCCTGGTCCCTGCCGGTCTCCAGCAGGTTGACGAAGCCCGCCGCCTGCATGCCCAGGTTGGAGACGGTGGCGGAGTGGTCGTTCGCGTCGTACGCCTTCGCCATCTCGGGAAGGCTCGTGAGCATGGCGTTGAGCCAGGAGACCACCAGCGGCGTGAACTCCGTCGCCGGGACCTTCTCGGAACCGGTCAGGGCGACGGCCTGGAAGAAGCCGCCGAACATCCCGTACATGGCGCTGAGCAGCGCGATGTCGTACAGCGACGCCCGGCCCGCGTCCTCGCCCAGGTAGCTGACGGCGCCCAGTGCCGACAGGGTTTCCTCGTGAGCGGTGAACGCCCCGGACGATCCGCTGCAGAGGACGAGGGATCCGTGGAGGCCGATCATCGGGGGCACCGCCATGATGCCGCCGTCCAGGTGGTCCGCTCCCCGCGCGGACGCCCACCGGGCCAGCTCGCGCGCCTGGCGGGGCGTGCCGTTGGTGAGGTTCACCAGGGTCCGGCCCGCGAGAAGGCCGCTCACGGTGCCGGGGCTCTCAGGAGTGTCCGGACTCTCGGGGCTGCCGGGGACTTTCCCGAAGCCGGGAGCGCCGGGTGCGCCGGGTGCGCCGAGGACCTCGCGGACCGCGTCGTGGTCCAGCACGCAGATCACGACGATCGGGCTCGCGGCGATCGCCTCCGCGGCGGTGGCCGTCTCGGTCGCGCCCCGCTCGACGAGCTCCCCGCCCTTCCCCGGGGTGCGGTTCCACACCGTCGTGGGATGGCCGTTGTCCAGGAAGGCCCCGGCCAGCGCCCTGCCCATCGCCCCCAGGCCGATGACTGTCACCGGCGGACGGTCGTCGGTATTCATTTGTCCCCCCAATTTCATGCGGTGTCGGCATACGAAGGTCCCAGTCCCGGGCCCTTTCACGGCCCCGGCTGGGACGTTTACGATGCTGGCGCGCCGCTGAAATTTCCTCAAGTACCTACTATTTTGTCAGGTACCAACCTTTTTGTAAGTGTGGGGAGCGGGATGAAGAAACGGACCTACTCGTGCGGGCTCGACGCCGCCGTGGACGTCGTGGGCGGCAAGTGGAAGGCGCTGATCCTGTGGGCGCTGCACGGCGGGGCCCTCAGGTTCGGGGAGCTGAACAGGAGCGTGTCGGGCATCAGCGAGAAGATGCTGATCCAGCAGCTCCGGGAGATGGAGTCGTACGGCCTGGTGCACCGCGAGGTCTATCACCAGGTCCCGCCGAAGGTGGAGTACTCGCTGACCGAGTTCGGCCACTCGCTCAACACCGCGCTCATCCCGCTCGGCGACTGGGGCGAGATCCACATGGAGACCATCGAGGCCCTCCCCCGCCCCTGAGCGCACGCCGGGCGGCGCCTGCGAATCCGTCCCGCCGTCCCCCTCGCCGGGAGAGTCTCACCAGGAGAGCCCGGCCTCGGACGGGACGGGGTGCCCGGCCTCGGAGGAGACGGTTTGCTCGGCCTGTACCAGCAGGTCGTTGAGGATCTCGCCGAGGATCTCCACGCCGTTGCGGGTCAGCACCGACGCGGGATGGAACTGCACCGAGACGAAGCCGGGGCCGCGCAGCGCGTGGACCTCGCCGCTCGACGCCTCCCTGAACACCTCGACCGTGCCCTCGCGCTCGCGGCAGGGGAACCGGTCGGCGGAACTGCGGGCGGCGAAGGTGTTGTAGAAGCCCACCAGCTCCGTCCGTCCCAGGAAGTCGATCCTCCGCTGCACGCCCTGGTTGGGGAACGGGTTGCGGCCGATCTCCAGCCCGAGCAGCGTGCTGAGCACCTGGTGGCCGAGGCAGACCGACAGGAAGGGGATGCCCAGCTCCAGCAGGCGCCGCGTCGTGTCCCTGAGATGGGCGATCTTGAAGTCGTCGTGGTCCCTCGGGTCCCCCGGACCCGGGCCGACGATGACCAGGTCGTGCTCCTCCAGCCGGTAGTCCTCGTCGAACCGGCGCACGCTCACCTCGCACCCCAGCGCGGCGAGCTGGTGCCTGGCCATCGCGGTGAAGGTGTCCTCGGCGTCGATCACCAGCACCCGGCGGCCCACCAGCCTGGGCACGAGGTGCCTCCTGTTGTCCGGGCCCTCGAACCAGAACCCGGCGAGCGGCGCGTTGCGCTCGATCAGCGCCCGCCGCACCCGCGGGTCGGTGCCCATGTCCGCCGGCTCGGCGGGGACGTCGGCGTCGCCTTCCGGCGCGTGGCGCAGCGCCTCCAGCAGCCCGGCGGCCTTCGTCCGGGTCTCCTCCGCCTCGGAGGCCGGGTCGGAGTCGCGGACCAGCGTGGCGCCGACGGCGATGCGCATCCGTCCCGTCTCGTCGATGTCGGCGGTACGGATGACGATCGCGGAGTCCAGGGCCCGCCCGCCCTCCTCGTCCCGGCCGATCAGCGCGGCCATGCCCGCGTAGTAGTCTCGGCCCTCCGGCTCGTAGCGGCTGATCACCCGGCAGGCGCTCTCCAGCGGCCCGCCGGTGACCGTGGGGGCGAACATGGTCTCCCGCAGGATGTCCCGCACGTCCAGCGAGCTGCGTCCCTCGATGAGGTACTCGGTGTGCGCCAGGCGCGCCATCTGCTTGAGGTACGGGCCCACCGTCCGGCCGCCGAGGTCGCACACCCGGCCCATCATCTTCAGCTCCTCGTCGAGCACCATGTAGAGCTCGTTCGCCTCCTTGCCGTCGGACAGGAAGCCGAGCACCCCGCGCACCTCGGGCCCCTGCGCCGGATAGCGGTAGGTGCCGCTGATCGGGTTCATCACCACGGTGCCCGCGTCGAGGCTGATGTGCCGCTCGGGCGAGGCGCCGACGAAGGTGCGCCCGCCGGTGTGGATCACGAAGGTCCAGTGGCAGCCGGGGTCCCTGCCGAGCAGCCGCCGGAAGAACGCCAGCGCCGTACGGGTCGACCAGTTGGTGATCTCGGCGGAGAACGACCGCTTGATGACGAAGTTCGCGCCCGTCCCCCGGCCGATCTCCTCGGAGAGCACCCGGCGCACGGTGTCCGCGTACTCCTCGTCGTCGGAGTCGAAGGCCCCCTCGCCCAGCTCGATCGGCCCGTCGGGGAGCCGGTCGAGGACCTCGCCCATCGGCAGCACGGCCTGGTCGACGACGGTCATCGCGAGCAGCGGGGCCTCGTCGTCGGGGAACGCGTACCCGCGCTCGCCGATCTGGCGGTACGGCAGCAGCGCGAGCACCTCGTGCCGGGCACCGGCCCCCCGGGAGGCGTCGTCGTCGGGCGGCAGCGGGATGTCCGCGATGCGGCCGACCTCGCCGGTCTCCCCGATGATCAGGTCGAGCCGGTCCGCGCCGGTCGAGCCCGGCCGGTGCAGCAGGGCGAACGGGGGCGCCTCCGGGCCGAGGATCCGGTCGAGCAGGAGCGTCCCGGCCGTGGTCCCGGTGGTCCCGGTGGTCCCGGTGGTCCCGGTGGTCCCGGTGGTCCCGGTGGTCCCGGTGGTCGTGCCGGCCGTGGTCCCGGTCGTCTCCGCGGTCATCGTTCCGCTCCTTCCAGGGCCGCGCCGGCCAGGGCCGTCTTGCCCAGGATCGTCTTGTCCATGACCGCTTCGTCCAGGGCCGTGTCGGCCAGGAACGCCCTGTCCAGGGCCGGTGCGTCCGGTGCCGTCCTGTCCAGGGCCGCACCGTTCAGCATCGCCAGCGCGGACCGGGTGGACAGCGTCACCGAGCACCTCGACGCCGCGTAGTCCAGCGCCTGGCGGTGGTACTCCCGCGAGAAGTCGGCCACCGCGTCCGCCACCACGAACGTCTGGATGTCCTGGGAGAACCCCTCGTGGGCGGTCATCAGGATTCCGACGTGGGCGTACACCCCGCAGATCACCAGCTGGTCGCGCCCCTTCTCGCGCAACATGTCGAGCAGGCCCGTACGGCAGAACGCGCTGGGCCGCCACTTGGTGAACACGACGTCGGGGCCGAACGGGGCCAGCCGGTCGACGATCATCCGGTGCTCCGGGGCGGCGCTCATCCCCGCGCCCCAGAAGTCCTTGAGCAGGCCGCGCTGCTCGTCGGTCATCCCGCCGGGCTGGGCGGTGTAGACGACCGGCGCGCCGAGCGTGGAGAAGCGCGCCCGCAGGGTCGCGACGTTCTCCAGCAGGTCGGTCGTGGGGGCCTGCCCGTGCGGGAACGGGCTCAGGAAGTAGTTCTGCATGTCGTGGACGAGCAGCACCGCGCGATCGGGATCGATGGTCCAGCGCGCGATGTTCTCCGGAAGCTCGTCCTCGGTCGGCATGGGATAGGACTCGATCGGTGGGATCGCCATGGTGTGCCTCCGCTCTTCGTGGAGCCTTTTTCGTGAAGTCTTCTCGTGAGATCTCTTCGCGGACTCTTCTGTGGGGCCTTTCGCGAGTTCAGGGCTCCGGGGCCCGGCCGGGCCGTCCTCAGTTGCCGAGGGCGGCGCCGCCGTCGACCGTGAGGTCCTGAAGGGTGATGTGGGCGGCGCGGTCGGAGAGCAGGAACAGCACCGCGTCGGCGACGTCGGAGGGACGTGCCAGCCGCCCCATCGGGATGCCGACCCGGAAGGTCTCCGGCGCGCCCTCGATGGAGACCCGCGACGCGTCGCCACCGGCCCACAGCGAGGTCAGCATCGGCGTGTCGGTGGAGCCGGGGGCGACCACGTTGCACCGGATCCCGTGCCGGGCGAGCTCCAGCCCCAGGCATTTGGTGAAGCTGCTCGCCGCGGCCTTGGACGCCGCGTAGGCCGCCATGTCCCAGCGCGGGGTCCGGGCCGCGTTGGAGGCCAGCGTGACGATCGCCCCCGACCCGCGGGGGATCATCCGGTTGGCCACCGCCCTGCTGACGTGGAACACGCCGGTCGCGTTGACCGCGAACGTGGTGTCCCAGTCGTCGTCGGTGAGCGAGGCCCCCGCGCCCACGCGCAGCACCCCGGCGGCGTTGACCAGGTAGCCGATCGGCCCCAGCTCGCGTTCCGCCCGCTCCACCGCGGCGTCCACCTCGGCGCTGGAGGTCACGTCCACGACGAGGCCCCGGACGCGGTGCCCGGCCTCGGAGAGTTCCTTGACGAGCGGGTTCAGCGCCTCCGCGTTCGCGTCCACCGCCGCGACGGCGACGCCCTCGGCGGCCAGCGCCCGCACCACCGCCTCGCCGATACCGCCTGCCGCCCCGGTGACCAGGGCCGTCCTGTCATGCATCGGTCATGCCTCCTCATCGGCGTGCCGCACGGGTGAGCGTGGCGACCAGATCGGGATCGACACCGAGGCAGCGCACCGAGAAGGTCCCGAGTGCCTCGATGTAGTCGGCTTCGAGCTCGTCCTCGTCGAGACCGGTGGCGCGGCCGCCCTCCACCAGCGTGCGGCCCGCGACGATCACGGTGTCCACGTCCGCCGAGCCGCCGAGCGCGAGGAAGCTCTCCAGCGGGCGCGGGTTGAGCAGGTAGCGCCAGTCGTCGGCGGGGACCAGCAGCAGGTCGGCCTGCTTGCCCGCTTCGATGCTGCCGATCTCTCCTGCCCAGTCCAGCCCCCTGGCCGGGAGCCGGGTGGCCATCGCCAGCGCGTCGGTCGGCAGCACCTCGGTCGGGTCGGCGTACATCTCGTTGTAGATCTGCCAGGTGACCCGCATCGCCTCGGCCATGCCGCCGAGCGGCAGCGCGGCGCCGTCGGTGGACAGCGAGACGTCCAGCCCGGCGCGCCGGAACTCCGGCATCGCCCGGGTCTCGGTCAGCGAGGACTCCCCCGCCGGGCCGTACTTCGCCGGCGAGTGGCTGATGTGCGCGTTCGCCGCGACGAGCATCTTCCGTTCCTCGTCGTCGGCGAACGCGCAGTGCACCGCCATGAACCGGTCGGAGAGCAGGCCGAGCTCGGCGAACCTGCGCACCGGGGTCGTGCCGTAGTAGCTCCGCGTCACCTCGGCCTCGTTGCGCAGCGCGCCGACGTGTGTCGCGAACGGCACGTCGTACCTGGTGACGAGCTCGGCGAAACCGGCGCCGAGCTCGTCGGTCATGTTGACCCCGTAGACAGAGGTCGGCCTGGCCCGTACCAGCCCGCTCGCGTCCTTCGCGCAGTCGCGCAGCAGGTCCTCGATCCGCCGCAGCACCACGTCGGCGTCGCGGGTCCTGCGGAACCGCGACTCGCCGGGGGCGCAGACCGCGTCGCTCGCCCAGGTGCTGACCACGCAGCGCATGCCCAGGTGGCGGGCGGCCGAGGCCAGCGCCTCCGGCCGGTTGAACGAGCCCACGTCCCCGAGGGTGGTCGCGCCGGAGCGCAGCTGGGTCCACATCGAGTAGCGGGCGACGGCCTCGGCCTCGTCCGGGGTGAGCCGGTCGATCTGGTCGTGGAAGGAGTCGAAGACCACCGAGATCTGCTGGAGGTCGCCGCCCAGCGCCATGAACGCGGGCTTGTCGTCGCGGTCGGAGGCGGGCCGCAGCGCCCCCTTGAAGGGGAACCGCATGGCGAACAGGTCGTGCCAGTGCGCGTTGACGAAGCCGGGCAGGATCATCTTGCCCCGGGCGTCGATCGTGCGCAGGTCCTCCCGGTGGCGGGGCTCCAGGGCGGCCTCGACCTCCTCGGTGGTCCCGGCGGCGACGATCCGCTCGCCCTCGACGAGCACGGAGCCGCCGGGAACGACCCGCGCCTCGGCGTCGGCCGGGTAGAGGCAGCCGCCCCGGATCAGCAGCGCGCTCATCCGACTGCCTCCCCCGATCTCACCCGCCGGGCCTCCCAGGCCGCGTGCAGGTGCCGCTGCCAGGCGTCGACGGTCGGTTCGGCGGCGAGCTCGCCGAACTCGACGGCGACGCCCTGCCGGCGCCACCGGGTGACGAGCCGCATCATCTCCAGGGACCCCAGCCCGAGGAAGACGAGGTTGGCGTCGCCGGTGATCTCGCCGGGCTCGGTGCCGACGATCGTCGCGACGGCCTGCCGCAGTTCGTCGGCCGTGGGCGGTGCTGAGATATCGCGTTCCATGTCCGGTTCACCTTTCCTGACGTTCGGGGGTGGGTTCCTCGGGCGTCCGATGACGGGCCGGGGCCGGGTCCTCGCCCTCGCGGGCGGGTTCCGCGGGCGTCCAGCGGCGGGTCACGGCCGGGTCCTTCGCCGCGGCGGCGAGGACCTTCTTGTCGATCTTGCCGAGCGGGGTCAGCGGGAAGTCGTCGACGAACTCCACGCGGTCCGGCAGCTTGAACTCGGCCAGCCCGCGCTCGTGCAGCGCCCGCTTCAGCTCGGCCGGCTCCGGCTTCTCGTCCTCGCCCCGCTGGACGACGAACGCGTAGGTCCGCTCGCCGAGGAACTCGTCGGGGACCGGCACGACCGCCGCCCCGGCGACCGAGGGGTGGGTGAGCAGGTGGCCCTCCACCTCTCCGGCCGAGATCTTGTCTCCGCCGCGGATCACCACGTCCTTCAGCCGCCCCTCGATGACCAGGTTCCCCTCCGGGGTCAGCCTGGCCAGGTCGCCGGTGCGGTAGAAGCCGTCCTCGGTGAAGGCCCGCCGGTTGTGCTCCTCGGCGCGGTAGTAGCCGCGCAGGGTGTACGGGCCGCGGGTGAGCAGCTCCCCGGTGACGCCCGCGGGCACCTCGGCGTCGTGTTCGTCGACGATCCGCACCTCGTCGGCCGGTGAGATCGGCCGCCCCTGCGTCTCCACGACGGACTCGGGGTCGTCGCCCTTCCTGGACATGGAGAGCATTCCCTCGGCCATGCCGAACACCTGCTGCAGGCGGCAGCCCAGCTCGGGCTCGATCCGCGCGGCCAGCTCCGGCTGGAGCCTCGCCCCGCCGATCTGCAGCACGCGCAGGCTGGACAGGTCCGCCTCGCTCCAGGCCACCTCCTCCAGCCAGAGCTGCGCCACGGTGGGGACGACCGAGGTGACGGTGACCCGCTCCCGCTCGATCGCACCGAAGCAGTCCTCCGCGACCGGGCTCTCGGCGAGCACGACCGTGCCTCCGGAGCCGAGCGTGCCGACGACCCCCGGGCAGCCCCAGGTGAAGTTGAACTCCACCGGCAGCGCCGCCAGGTAGACGTCGTCCGCGCCGAGCTCGCAGAGCTCGGCCACCGCCCTGGTCTGGTACGCGTAGTCGTCGTGCGTGCGCGGGATCAGCTTGGGCAGCGCGGTGGTCCCGCCGGAGAGCAGGAAGAACGCCACGTCCGACGGGTCGCTCCCGGGGAGCGGGACCGGGTCGGCGTCCACCTGTGAGAGCGGGACCACCGCTTCGCCGGCCGTGCCGGTCTCCCCGTCCAGGACGAAGATCCGGCGCAGGCTCGGCACCTCCTCGGCCATCCGCAGGGCGAGCTCGGTGTGGTCGAACCCGCGATGGACGCCGGGGACGACGTATCCGGAGGCGCCGGACAGCTCGCACAGGTGCCTGATCTCGTTGGCCCGGTGCGACGCCAGGGAGAACACGGGCTTGGCGCCCACCCTGAAGAGCGCGAAGGCCACGACGACGAACTCGGGGACGTTGGGCAGCTGCAGGACGATCCGGTCACCGGGCTCGACCCCGAGCCGGTGGAAACCCGCCGCCATCCGGTCGACCCGGTTCTCCAGGTCCCGGTAGGACAGCCGCCGCTCCCCGGCGACGAGTGCCGTACCGTCTCCGAACGCGCGGGCCCAGGTGCGCGGGAGGTCGCCGAGGCGCTCCCCGCGCCAGAGTCCCTCGCGCCGGTAACGGGCGGCGAACTCCTCCGGCCATGGCGTGCATCCGTCAAGCATCTCTACCGGCCTCCGTTCTCCGGCTCGCGGTTCCCGGGCTCGTGGTTCTCGTTCCGGGGTCCGTGACTCCGCGGCTCGTGGTTCTCGTTCTGGGGGGCGTGGTCCCCGAGCTCGTACGGGGCGACGATCTCCACGACCGCGCAGCCGGCCTCCATGCCGGGGGCGCTGCCGATGAGCAGCACGTGATCGCCGGGGGCGACCTGCCCGCTCGTCCACAGGTGCTCCAGGCCGATGAACGGGTCGGCGGCGCCGGCGTGCCCCGCCCCCCGGGTGAAGTCCCACAGGCCCCGGTCCGCGTCGATCTCCAGCGGGTCGAGGAACATGGCCTCCAGGGAGCCCCGCGCGAAGCCGGTGTGGCAGACGCGGGCGACCTTCTCCATGGAGATCCCGGCCTCCGCCAGCGTGCGGCCGGCCGCCTCGGCGACGCACTCGCCGAAGTGCCCCATCGGAGGCGCCTTCCCCTCGGCCCACTGCCGGCGCCAGTGGTCGCTGCGCTCCTCGAAGTTCAGCGAGCGGCCGACGGTGATGCCGGGCGGGAAGAGCACCTCCCCGCCCCGGTGCAGCTCCTCCATCCCGGGATCGGAGACGGTCCCGAAGGCCAGCACCCGGGCGAAGCCGCCGCGCCGCGACACCACAGCGGCGGCACCGCCGTCCGCGAGCAGGAACATCCTGGAGGCCCGCCACCGGTCCACCAGCGGGGTGGAGAAGTTGTCCCCGGCCGTCAGCAGCACGGCGTCCTTCTCCCGGTCGGCGATCAGCCGGTGCGCGGCCATCTCAAGGCTCGCGATCATGCCGAGGCAGCCCTGCCTGACCTCCAGGGCGGTGATCGGCCGGCCCAGCGTCCTGCGCAGCACGTAGTGCGGCGCCGACCAGCCGTCCGGTCCCTGGTGGTAGCTGTCGCTGTGCAGCAGCGCGCCGAAGTCGTCCGGCTCGTGCCCCGACCGGCGCAGCGCGACCAGGGCCGCGCGGGCCGCCATCTCCGGTGCCGGCGTCTCGCCGGCCACCATCACGGCCTCCATGCCGGAGGCCTCGCGGTCGGCCTCGTCGTACCAGGACTCCCGGACCGCGTGCTCGGTGGTCACCACGGGCGGCAGGTACGTGCCGACGCCCGCCAGGTAGATGTCGTCGACCCTCATCGCGCGCTCCCCCCGTCGGCGGGAACCTCGGCGGGGACACCGGCTGGGACACCGGCTGGGACGTCGGCCGGGACGTCGGCGGGGGCACCGGTGGGGACCAGGTAGCGCGCCACGCTGTCGAGCTTCTCGCAGGTCTCCTCGAACTCCCGCTCGGGAGTGGACTGCCCGACGATGCCCGCCCCGGCGCGCAGCCAGGTGCGCCCGTCCTGGCGGTAGGCGCTGCGCAGCACGAGGGCCGCGTCCATCTCGCCGGTGTGGTCGACGGTGAGCACGGCCCCGCTGTACAGGCCGCGCGACTCGGGCTCGTGCCTGCGGATCGAGGTGTACGCGGCCTCCTTCGGCACGCCGGACGCGGTCACCGCGGGGAAGACCGCGCCGAAGGCGTCCCACGCCCGCAAACCGGGGGCGAGCGTGCCGGACACCTGGGAGGCGAGGTGCTGCACGCTGCCGCGCTCGCGGATCGCCATGAACTCCGGAACCTCGACCGATCCGGGCACGCAGACGTCGACGAGCTCGTCGGTGCCGACCTTCACCGAGATCGCGTGCTCGTAGACCTCCTTGGCGGAGCCCAGGAGGTCGGCGCGCAGGCTCTCGTTCTCCAGCAGGTCCGAGGTGAGCGCCCTGGTCCCGGCGAGCGGCTGGCTGACCACGTGGCCGTCCGCGGACACCTTGACGACGATCTCCGGGCTGAACCCGGCCGTCTCCACGCCACCGAGGTTGAGCAGGAACGACCGCGCGGGGTTGTTGCCCCGGCGCCCGGCCAGGTAGGTGGCGATCAGGTCGATGTCCTCGTCGACGTCGACGACCCGCGACAGGATGACCTTGTTCAGGTCGCCTTGGTTGATCTCGTCGACCGCGAGCTTCACCGCGAGCCGGTAGTCGTCCTCGCCGAGCTCGCGCACGTCCAGCGGCTTCGGCGCCCCCTCGGGGGTCTCCCCGGGGCTGGAGATCGTCTCCAGCAGCGCGGTCAGCGCCTCCTGGTCGGCGGCGCGGAGGTGGGCGTGGCCGTCCTCCAGGCGGACCTCGGCCTTCGGCACCACGAGGTGCAGCAGCCGGCCGTCGCCGACGTGGTCCAGATTCCCGTCCTTGGCGTAGGAGAGCTCGAAGGCCGCCCAGCCGTAGGCGCGCCAGGCCGGGACCTTCACGGTGTCGAGCAGCCGGGCCACCTGGCGCAGGGGCCGGTCGCTCCAGGGCAGGACGACGTCGGGCTCGCCCTCCTGGAGCAGTCGGGCGCCGGTGCGGTCCAGCGTGACCTCGGCCCTGGCGCCGCCCGCGTAGGACCACTTCCCCCCGCTCTCGTACACGACGTACGCCGCGTGCAGACCGGAGCCGGCGAGCCTGGCCGCGATCCGCGGCGGCTCCTCCGAGAGGGGGATCTGCGTTTCGAAGTAGTGCAGCCACCTGTTGGAACTCATCTGCGGGCATCCTTTCCTGGCGGTGGGAGATGCGTGACGACGAACGCCGTGCGCGGGACGGACCGTGGTCGCCACGTCGCCTCCTTTCGCGGTCCCGGTTCACGACCAACGTTTTTGGTTACCAGCGATTACGCTATGCCGGTAACAAAACCGCGACAACGGGCCCGCGATAAGACCTTCTTCTCAGGATGCGAAGGCGGAACGGGGAGAGCGCGACGTAAAAGGCGCGAACAGGGATGCCGGACCCGGCCGGCGCGCGGCCGGCCAGGGGCTACGGGACCGGGGGCTACGGGACCAGGGGCTACGGGGCCGGGGGAACGGGAGAGCGCGCCCGGTCAGATCCAGCCGGCCTCGGTGGCGATACGGATGGCGTCCACCCGGTTCCTGGCGTTCAGCTTGGTGACTATCTTCGTGAGGTAGTTGCGCACGGTCCCGACGGAGACGTGCATGACGGCCGCGATCTCCGGCGGCTCGGCGCCGCCCGCGGCCAGCCTCAGCACCTGGACCTCACGCCCGGAAAGCGGGTTCTCCCCGACGTCCCACGCGGTCAGCGCGAGCTGCGGGTCGACGATGCGACGCCCCGCGGCCACCTCGCGGACCGCCTGGGCGAGGCGTTCCGAGGGCGTGTCCTTGAGCAGGAAGCCGGACACCGACACCGAGAGCGCGCGGCGCAGCGTGCCGGGCCGTCCCAGGCCGGTCAGGATCAGCGTCCGGCACGTGGGCAGTTTCGCGTGCAGCTCCTCCGCCGCGGAGAGGCCGTCGAGCACGGGCAGGTCGACGTCGATGATCGCGACGTCGGGGCGCGTCTCGAGCGCGGTGGGCACGATCCGGTCCCCGCTGCCGACCTGGGCCACCACCGTGAGGTCGGGCTCGATGTCGAGCAGGGCCGCCAGCGCCCCGCGCACCATGGGCACATCCTCGGCGAGGAGGATCTTCAGCACAGCGGCGCTCCCGTTCGGATGTCGGCTCCAGGGCGAGAACCGACGACCGGGGGCGGCAGGGCCTCCCGGTCCCGCGGGCATCCCCGCGACCGACCTCGCGGGCACTCCTGCGACCGACCTGACGGACGGTTCCGTGACCGATCCCGCGAGTGGCCTTGTAAGCGACTCCGCGAGGCGATTCCCATGTGCATACGCCTCGCCGCCGTTCGATCAAGCCGACTGGACCAACCGATCTTGCCCCGAATAGTACCGAGTCAATTGAATTTGGCAATGCCGTGAAATTCTGACATTCACTTACTCGCTTTTGTCAGCCGAAAAACGATCCGGCTGAATCACCCGCCACGGCTGTCCGTTCTCCGCGCGCCTCCCGATATATCTCCAGACATAACTTCCGGTATGTCCCTCAGCACCTGCGAGCGGGGAACGAGGGCCGCGTCGGGCGCGGTGACGACCAGCCGGAACTCCCCGTCGACGACCTCGGCCGCCAGCCGGCCGCCGACGGCGCGAAGCCGTGCCGCCAGGTCCCCCAGCCCGGAATCGTCACGGACGGCCGGGAGCTCCTGCGGCGATGCCCCGTCGTTGGTCACGCGCAGCCACAGCCCGCCCGACTCCAGGACCACCTCGATCGAGCACCACCGCGCGTCGCTGTGCCGCAACACGTTCGTGGCCGCCTCCCGCAGCACGACCGCGAGCAGCGCGTCCAGTTTCCCCAGAGTCAGGTCCGGGGGGACGGCCACCCTGGTGCCGATCCCCGCGGCGGCGAGCGTGGAGACCGACGAGTCCACCTCCGCGCCGAACGACATGTGCCGGTACCCGCTGGCCACCGCCCGGACATCCGCGACCGCCCGCCGCGCGATCTCCAGCACCTCCGCCACCTCGGTCTTCGCCCGCTCCGCGGACCTCGGCAGCAGCCGGTACGCCAGCTCGCTCTTGACGATCATCACCGACAGCTCGTGTCCCAGCAGCGCGTGCAGCTCCCGCGCCACCCGCAGCCGCTCCTGGGTCACCGCCATCCGCGCCAGTTTCCCCCGTGTCCGGTCCACCTGCGCCACCAGGTCCGACAGCGAGCTGATGCCGAAGACCACCAGCCCGGTCAGGAACGTGGAGATCACCAGGTACGCGGCCCACTCCGCCACGTCGCCCTGGAGCACCGACAGCAGCAACACCCCGGCGCCGACGGCCGCGTACAGCACCCACCGCCAGCGGCCCCCCACCAGCAGGACCGCCCCCGCGAGGAAGCCGCCCATCGAACCCCACGGCGCGCCGATCCACAGCAGCGGCAGGACCGTGGCGACCGCCTGCACCGCCAGGGTCACCTTCCTGAGCCACACCGGCCACGACCGGGGCTCCCCCAGGGAGTGGACGATCTGCACACCGACCAGCACGGCGACGCACACGACGAATCCGGCCAGTCCGACCGGATGCGGCCGCTCCGTCAGCACGTTGACCACGATGAGGACGCCGTACCCCAACAGCACCACCACGGCGATGAAGCGCGCCACCCGCAGATGCCAGGTCCGCGTCACGGCCCCGTCCGGCGCCCGGTCGTCCCGCGCGTCCGGCCGCGCGTGCTTCTCCGGCGGCCCGGACCTCTCGGATGTCCTGGACACCTCGGCCGGCCCGGGGGCCACGGAGGTCCGGGCCTCGCCCGTCGTCCCGGATTCCTCGGACGTCCCCGGCACGCCGGTCGCCCCGGTCGCCCCGATCCTGGCGGGAGCCCCGCCCTCCTCCACGGCCGGTGCCACCACCGGGGCCCCCAGCGGGGCCTCCGCCGTCAGCTGGAACCACTCGCCGTCGACCGCGACCGACAGCCGTCCCCCCGCGGCCTCCAGCCGTCCCGTGAGGTTTCCCAGTCCCGTACCGGTCCCGAACGAGCGTGTCCCCAGCTCCGGCTCGACCCCGTCGTTGCCGACCCGCAGCCGTGCCCAGCCCTCCTCCACCCCCGCCTCGATCTCGCAGCGCTGCGCCTTGCTGTGCCGCAGCACATTGGTGACCGCCTCCCGCAGCACGATCGCCAGCACCGTGTCCAGCGCCTCGGGCAGGCCCTCCTCCGAGACGTCCACGTCCACCCGTATCTCGGCGACCGACAGCATCGACTCCGCCGACTCGGCCTCCGCCGTCAGCGACATGGGGAGGTACCCGCCCGCCACCACCCGTACCTCCGCCAGCGCGCGGCGGGCGACCATCAGGACGTCCCGGAGCTCCTGCCGCGCCCGCTCGGCCGCCCCCGGCAGCAGCCGGTACGCCAGCTCGCTCTTCAGCGTCATCGCCGACACGTTGTAGCCCAGCAGGTCGTGCAGGTCCCGCGCCACCCGCAGCCGCTCCCGCGTCACCGCCATCCGCGCGAACTCCCCCCGCGCCGCGTAGAGCGCCTTCACCAGGGACGCCAGCGAGCTGACCCCGTACACCATCAGCCCGGTCAGCAGGGTGAAGTACACGCTGTAGACGACGTCCACCGCGACCAGGCTCTCCTCCCTGAGCGCGAGGAGGGCGCCGACACCGGCGGCGACGGCGAAGAAGAACCCCCAGCGCGCCGGCCCCGCCACCACCAGCAGCATGGACCCGGCGAGGAATCCCGCGATGGACCCCGCCTGCGGGCCGACCCAGGCGAAGGGCAGGAAGGTGGCGACGGCCTGCGTCGACAGCGTGAGGACCCGCAGCGGCACGGGCCAGCTCAGCGTGTCACGCGTCGAATGCGCGAGTTGCAGGACCAGCGCGACGAGAAGACAGCCGGCGAAACCCAGGAGCGCGGGGCCCGGCAGGCCCGTTCCCCATACGAACATCAGGGCGTTGAACACGTAGCCGTACAGAACGGCGACGATGATCGCGCGGGCCATTCTGGGGGCCGCCAGCCCGCCCGCTCCGTGCCGGGTCTCACTGCACGATCCGTGCAGCGCCCTGGCGAACTCGCGCCAGCGCTGCGGGGGGCCGGCGTTCACCGTCATCGACCGTCTCCTTCAAAGCCCGACCGGTGGTCCTTCCCCGTCAGCCCGACGCCCCGAAACAATTTATAACAGGCGCATAAACTTAGATAGGCCTGTCTGCGTGGCTTTGAGGGAATCAACAGGTGTACGCGGCGAAAAAACCGCGCACCATAGTCGCGGGGCGTGATTCACGTGCGTCCGGCGGCGGTACGCGGTGTGTCCGCGCGGCTCCGGCCGCGCGTCCCCGCGCATCCGTGAAACACCGGAAAAACGGGAATCGACTTACGAGATTGCCGCCCTCGCCCGTAGAACCCACTCCGCGTCATTCACCGCGTATCGCCCGGAGAAACGACTCGGCTCCGGGCCGGGACGGTGGCCGACGACGAATCCGCCGACGCTCGACTCGACACGCCAGTCGAGGCCGAAGACGCGTCCCGTCACCTCGATGTCGCCGCTGTCCAGCCTGCACGCCGCCAGCCCCATGGCCGTACTGACCAGGGAGAGCGTCTGCGTCAGCGCCCCGACGTTCTTGAGCACCAGCGAGTAGCTCAGCCCGTTGTACTTCCGCGACAGCCTGCGGAACCGCGCGGTGATGGTCAGCAGGACGGGCGGCGTCGCGTCCAGGTTCGCCGCCACCTTGCCCGTCTCCAGCAGCTCGTCCACGTCCGCCGGGGCGGACGCGATCGGCTCCAGCCGGTGCCGCATGGGGTCGTAGTGGTAGACGCCCCGGGGGACGTCGGCGCACCTGTCCACCGTGGCGTAGAGCTCCAGCTCGTAGGAGCTGCCGCTGCTCGGGTAGGGGCGGTCGCTCGTCGAGGTCGTCGAGGTCTCGTCCGGGGAGCCGACCAGGGACCTGACCCTGGCCGTCCGGTACAGGAGCTCCCCGAGCTCGTCGGCCGTCAGCTGTCTCTCCCCGTAGTGCCGGGTGTGCCGGCTCGCCTCGACGACCGTGGTCAGCGGAGGATCCCCCGCGAGCAGCTCGCCCCACTTCGGCCGGGGCAACGCGACGGGAGCCCGGGCCGCCCCCGGATCGACGAGCACCGGCCCCGGCCCCGGCTTCACGACGGGCTCGACGCTCCACTGGTCTCCCATCGGGTACGTCGCCCCGAAGTCGTGGTCGTGCCTGCCCAGGGTGGAGCGGGTGTGGAACATGAGGTCGAGGGGGGTCCAGGCGACGAGGGCCGGGTCGGTGTCCTCCTCGAACGCCATCGGCTGGAAGGGGTCTCCCTCCACGGCCTGCACCACCATCCCCGCCGCCATCAGGTAGGCGATCACGGGCTGGGAGTCCCGTTCGATCGCCGACGGGACGACCGGGCGGATCAGCGGCCCGACGTCGGACATGGCCTCGGCCCGGTGCAGGATGACCCGGTGCAGCGACAGCGGGGACTCGACGTGGTAGTTGTTCCCGTCGGTCCTGATCAGCGCGAACCTGGACAGGCGGACCGGGTGGAGCAGGGGGAGCGCCGGCAGCCGGAACCGGGCCCGCTGGGCGAGCGGGACCACCGACATCAGCGGCTGCTCGGGATCGAAGCCGAAGGAGCGCACCACGAGGTGCTGGAGGTCGTCGAGGATCGCGTCGAGCTCCCGCCGTTCGGTGTCCTCGCGGATGACGTTGTCGAGCGAGATGGGCCCCAGGCTCATCCGGCGCATCGCCTCCAGCACGGTGGATCCGGGGAACGGCAGGATCACGTCCTCCCAGCGGCTGTGGAGCACCACGGTCCCGCGGTGCGGTTCCGGTTCGATGTACACGTCCTCCCGGAACGACCACTGAGGATATATCGGGAGTAAATCGATATCGCTGCGTTGGCCACCGACCATTCTGTGACTCCTGACCCTTGTCGAGGCGGAACGGCTACATGAACAGGGGGATCGGGTTGAGGTCTTCGTAGGCCGTCGCCCTGTCGAGACGCCCGAGGAGGACCGGGACGTCGTACAGCCGGCCGGGGCCGAACCTCGCCCAGAAGTGCCGCAGTCCGGGAACGACGACCTTGACGACCGGCATGCCGATGTCGGGACGCGTCTGGTCGAGGACGAGGACGTCCAGGCCCATCCGCCCGGCCAGGGTGACGATGTGCTCGACGTCCTCGCGCAGATCACCGCGAGGGGTGTAGGCGTAACCGCGCAGGGTCCGCGGGGCCCGCTTCTCGTGGGGGCGGAGATAGGGCTGGTTCTCGGCCGTCGCGGTGAGCCACCACTCCTGGATGTGGTGATCGGTCGGGCCGTACCCCGTCCCGTCGGCGCGTGCCCCGGCGACGGCCGGGAGCAGTTGCCCGAGTTCGGTCAGCGCGCGCCGCGCGGCGATCCGGGGGTCGAAGTGGGCGCCGAAGCCGAGCATGATGTCCTCGGCCGGCTTGTCGACGCGCCGCGAGATCGCCACCATGACGGGGATGCCCAGGTCGGAGGTGACGTCGAGCACCCAGAACTCCCGGCCGATGTCCTCGTAGCGCGACCGCAGGCCGGTGATCCACGGGTCGCCGAACGAGCCGAGGTCCACGGCGGGCTGGCGCGTGCGGTTGTACCACCAGATGGCCACCGCGTCGCGCTCCACCAGCTCCAGGAAACCCTGGACGATCGCGTCCTCGACGCTTGAGCCCGCGGCGTTGCCGTTCGAGGTGGCGCGCACCGACGGATGGCCGCCCCTGCTGAAGTAGAGCAGGTCGGTGGGGAGCAGACGGTGCCGCTTCGCGGTGAGCGACCACACCGGGGTCCAGTCGACGACCTCCTCGTCGTCGAACGGCTCGGGGACGTGCTGAAAGGCCATGCTCTGGGCGTTCCAGCGGTTGCGGTCCTCGAACTGGCGCCGGTGGAAGTGCTGGCACTCGTCGGGACGCACGGCCCGCTCGCCCAGGCCGCGGAGGCTGTCTCTCACCGTCGGCTCGTCGCCGTGCCGCGAGCCGCAGTGTCTCTCCACCGCCTCGCAGAGCGCGCCCACCCTGGCCTCGATGTCGGTGCTGCCCTTGCCGCCGCTCTGCTGGCGCAGGCCGGCCCTCATAGCGGAGAGGCTGTCGTCGGTGAGCGCGAGGTTCGGCCCGGAAAGATAGCAGTGCAGGAAGGCGGGGCTGCGCGGGTCGCGCCGGATCACGTCCGTGATCCCGGTGAGGGGGTCGGCCAGGTGACGGTAGCGTTCCCACACCAGCTCGGAGGCGAGCGCGCGGTGCCCGTTGCCGCCCACGGTCGCCTTGCTCCTGGACGCGATGACGACGGGCCTGCCGACGCTCGCCGCCACCAGCCCGGAGTCCCCGCACGAGGGGCACTGCGGGCGCTTCTCCACCCGGTGCCGCAGCCCCTCCATCGAGAGGGTGTCGAGCGTCCACACGGTGTCCTGGTGCTCGTCGCGCGACCCGGCCAGCCACTTGACCGCCTCCAGGGCCGCGAACTGCGCCCCGAGGGCGCGGGTGAGGGGCAGCGACGCGTCGGGCGGGCTGGTGACGCTCGTCCTCTCCGCGTTCCACAGCCGCGCCTCCCCACGCCGGTGCCCGCGCAACCGCGTGGTCAGGCAGGACCAGCAGGGCCCCTCTCCCGGCCGGAAGAACGGGCCGACCCACAGGTCGGCGCCGGTCGGCTTGGCCAGCAGCCAGGGCCGCCCGTCCGCCAGCCGCCGCTCGTTGACCCGCTCCAGCTCCGGGGTGAGGTAGTCGTCGCAGAGCACGAGGGACAGGGCCGCGGGCCGGTCGCCGTCCTCCTCGACGGCGACGCCCATCGACCGCAACGCCTCGGCCACGGGCCTCGCGTCGACACCTCCGACGACGACGAGCCCGACGGACGACTCCGCCAGGGCCGACGTGGCCCGGTCCGCGTCCACCCGCCCGAGGTCCCAGTACGCCTCGGACGCGACATCGGCGCCGTCCCGAGGGGAACGGCGGGATCCGACGAGGTTCGCCTCCGCCAGCCTGCCGAGGATCCGCCCGAGCTGCCCGTCCGAGATGCCGGGCGCCGCGCGCCTGCGTACGTCGGCGAGGCTGTGGGTGCCGTCCAGCAGCGGCGCGAGCACCTGGATCTGCCCACCGGACAGGGCGACCGTTCCCCGGGCCGAGGTGAGATAGACCGCCTCTCCCGGAACCGTCACCGCCCGCAGGTGGCGTTTGAACCCGATCAGCGGTGAGGTCGCCCTGTTCGCGACGGGGGTGTTCATCCGCAGTAGGTCCAAGCGGCCACGACGGGGGCGGGGTGGTCGAGGTCCTCGATGACGAGGTCCTCAAGGACCTCGCACCTCACGGGCCCGGCACCCGCCTCGGGCGCCTCCTCCCAGCGACGGAGGTGGACGCCGGACTCCGCGAGCGTGGCGACGGGGTCGCCGGCGGGCTCGGACCCGGACTCGGTCCAGACGCTCTCCAGGAACTCGGCGAAGAGCCGGTCATGCTCCATCAGCCGCTCGGTCCGTGAAGCATTCAAGGTCACCATAACCGTCTCCTCGATCTGGGCGAGTTCGAATAAGTAAATTGTGCGTCCGAACCGGCGGCGAGAATAGTTTTCGCGTCATCAGGCGAGCATGAGAGTTTCACATCGCACTCGTGGCCCTGTGTGTAGGAGCTCCCGGTCCCGCGGAGCTACGCTGACCGCATCCGGACCGGAAGACTGGAGGAGACCATGGACCAGAAGCACATTCACCGGCCCCGAAAAAAGCTCATCCGGATCCCCCGGCGAAGGAAGAAGCGCGCGACCGTCGACCGATACGCCCTCGACACCCGCACTCCCAGCGGGGTTCATCTGTCCTACTAGAAAATCACGCGATTATCCAGAAAAAGCCTGCGACCTATTTTCTCGAAAGCCACGTCAAACGGATGGCTCGATACTTTCCTACTAGGTCAGCTTAAGAGGAAGAATGCACCACGACCTGCAAATAAATCGGCTGAGAGCATTGGTCACCGTGGTCGATGTCGGTGGTTTCCGGAGGGCCGCGGAGGCCCTGCACATAACCCAGCCCGCCATCAGCCAGCAGATCCGCCAGCTGAGCGGTCTCGTCAAGGGGCCCATCTTCACCTCGACCGGCCGGAAGCTGCAGCTCAGCCCGCAGGGCGAGGAACTCCTCGGGTACGCCCGCCGCCTCGTGGCACTCAACGACGAGGCGGTGGGCCGCTTCGTCCCCCCTCCCGGGAACGTGCGGCTGTCCATCGGGATCGTCAACCAGCTCGCGGAGGCGCTCCCGGAGATCCTGCGGCTGCTCACCAAGGGCATGCCGAACGCCCAGGTCAGCGTCCAGACGGGGTTGAGCGAATCCCTGGAGGGCCGGGTGAACACCGGACAGCTGGACCTGGCGCTGCTCCTCCAGACGAAGCCCAACGGGGCCGGTGCCGCGAGCCAGGAACTCGGCCACATGCGCATGGACTGGTTCGGGCGCCCGGCCCACGGAGAGGACGCCGCGCTCCCGCTGACGCTCTTCACCGAGCCGTGCACGCTCCGCGGCCGCATCGTGCACGTGCTCGACGAGTCGGACGTCCCGTGGCGTGTCGGCTACGAGGGCGCCGAGCTCGTCGGGCTGCGCGCGGCCGCCAAGGCCGGCCTGGGCGTGGCCTGCCTCGTCGCCAACGGCGACGAGCTCTGGGGCCTGCCCAAGGCCGCCAAGCTCACCCTTCCCTCCCCGCCGGGCCCGCTGCCGGTGACCATGGCCCTCTCCACCGGCGCCGCGACCTCGGGGTACGTCCCGATCGCGCGCAAGGCCTTCCAGCAGTCACTGCGCGGCTACCCCTTCGCCGGCTGAGCCGGGCGCCCTGTCGACCCGTCGATCTGTCGATCCCGTCGATCCGTCGGCCCTGTCGGTCCGGTCGGCCCCGTCGATCCGGCCGCCCCGTCCCCGAAGGTTCCCCATTGGGTGACTCACCCTGAAGACGCCGGGTGAATCACCCCGAGGGCCGCGGACGCCCCCTCCACCGCACCCACCAGCCGGGCGAGAACGGCCCCGTCCCGGAAAGCACGGACGCCGGGTGACCCACCCTGAAGACGCCGGGTGAACCACCCCGGGTTCCGGCGATGCCGGGTGAACCACCCGAAGGCGCCGGTCACCTCATCCCGGAACGCTCTCCTCCACGATCCCCGCGGCGCGGGTGGTCCCGTCCGCCGGGTCGATCAGCAGGCAGGAACCGGTCATCCGGGACCGCGCGTAGGGGTCGGCCGCGAGAGGGTCGGTGGTGCGCAGCACGACACTCGCGATCTCGTTGACGGCGAGGCTGTCCGCCTCCGGGGCGCAGGTCAGCTCCCCCAGGGCGGCGGAGGGCACGATGTCCTCGACGACCGCCTGGACCGTCCTGGTGGTGTGCTTGACCAGGACCCGCTCCCCGACGCGCAGGGGATCCTCGTGGAGGTGGCACGTGGTCGTGCGCAGCTCCTGGGTGAGGGCGGGCACGGCGTTCTCCGGCACGATGAGGGAGCCCCTGGAGACGTCGACGTCGTCGGAGAGGCGCACGGCGACCGACTGCGGCGCCCACGCCGTGTCGACGGGCTCACCGAGCACGTCGATCGCCGCCACCGTGGACGTCCACCCGCCGGGGAGCACCGTGACGCGCTCGCCGACGCGCAGGACGCCGCTGGAGATCTGGCCGGCGTAGGAGCGGTGGCCGTCCGCCCGGATGACGTACTGGACCGGAAGCCGCGCGGGCCCCTCGGAGGGGTCGACGCCCACCGGCACCGTCTCCAGGAGCTCCAGGATCGTGGGACCGGTGTGCCAGTCCATGTTCGGCGAGGGGGTGACGATGTTGTCGCCGGTGAGGGCGGAGATCGGGATCGCGGTCACCTCGCCGATCCCGAGGCCGGACGCGTGCCCGGTGAACTCCTCGGCGATCGCCGCGAACACCCCCTCGTCCCAGTCGACGAGGTCCATCTTGTTCACGGCCAGCACGACGTGGGGTACGCGGAGGAGCGCGGCGACGGCGGCGTGCCGCCTGGTCTGCGAGACGACGCCGTTGCGGGCGTCGACGACGATGAGCACGAGCTCGGCGGTCGAGGCGCCGGTGACCATGTTGCGGGTGTACTGCACGTGGCCGGGCGTGTCGGCGAGGATGAAGCGCCTGCGCGCGGTGGCGAAGTAGCGGTACGCGACGTCGATCGTGATCCCCTGCTCGCGCTCGGCGCGCAGGCCGTCGGTGAGCAGCGCGAGGTCGGCGGTCTCCCGCCCCTGCTTGCGCGAGGCGGACTCCACCGCCTCCAGCTGGTCGGCGAGGATCGACTTCGAGTCGTACAGCAGCCGTCCGACGAGGGTGGACTTCCCGTCGTCCACGGATCCGGCGGTGGCGAAGCGCAGCAGTGTGGTGGTCATCAGAAGTAGCCCTCCCGTTTGCGGTCCTCCATGGCGGCCTCGCTCAGCTTGTCGTCGGCGCGGGTGGCCCCCCGCTCGGTCAGCCGGGAGGAGCAGATCTCCTCGATGACCGCCTCCAGGGTCGCGGCGCCGGAGTCGACGGCGCCGGTGCACGACATGTCGCCGACCGTGCGGTAGCGCACGAGGCGCCGCTCCAGGGGTTCGTCCTTCGCCGGGCCGCCCCACTCGCCGGGGGCGAGCCACATGCCCCGGCGCGAGAAGACCTCGCGCTCGTGCGCGAAGTAGATCGGCGGAAGCTCGATCCCCTCCCTGAGGATGTACTGCCAGACGTCCAGCTCGGTCCAGTTCGACAGCGGGAAGACGCGGACGTGCTCGCCGGGCGAGTGGCGGCCGTTGTAGAGGTTCCACAGCTCCGGTCGCTGCCGTCGCGGGTCCCAGCCGCCGAAGTCGTCGCGCAGGGAGAACACCCGCTCCTTGGCGCGGGCCTTCTCCTCGTCCCGCCGCCCGCCGCCGAAGACCGCGTCGAAGCCGTTCGTCTCGATGGCGTCGAGCAGCGGCACCGTCTGCAGCGGGTTGCGCGAGCCGTCGGGCCGCTCGGCCAGCTCTCCCCGGTCGATGTACCCCTGGACCGAGGCGATCTCCAGCCGCAGGCCGTGCTCGGCGACGACGCGGTCCCGGTAGCCGATGACCTCGGGGAAGTTGTGGCCGGTGTCGACGTGCAGCAGGGGGAACGGCACCGGCGCGGGGGCGAACGCCTTGCGCGCCAGGTGGAGCATGACGATGGAGTCCTTGCCCCCGGAGAAGAGGATCACCGGCCGGTCGAACTCCCCGGCCGTCTCCCTGATGATGTGGGCGGCCTCCGCCTCCAGCACGTCCAGGTGGGACAGCTGGTAGGCGTGGCCGACGGTCTCGTCGACGGCGATCGTTGTCATCACGGTGTCCTCTCTCCTACGGCGGTCCCGACGGTCCCGGCGGGCCCGGCGGCACTGGCGGTCCCGGCGGCACTGACGGTCTCGGCGCCCCTGGCGGGCCCGGCACCGGCGACGGTCTCGGCGGGCCGGTCGGCGACGGCGGTCCCGGCGCCCCTGGCCTCCTCGTCGGCCGCGCCCGGCGGTGTGGCCGGTGGGCGGCCCTGTGCCACCCAGTTCGCGACCGCCCTGGACAGCACGGTCCTGGATCGCCTGAACTCCTCGGCGTCGAGGTGCTCGTCCGGCGTGTGGTCGAGCGCGGAGTCACCCGCGCCGTAGGCGACCATGGGCACTCCCCGCCAGGTGGTGGCGAGGGTGTTCATGTCGCTGCTCCCCTTCTTCGCGAGGAACCTCGGGGCCACGCCCTCCTCCCTGAAGGCACGCGAGAAGGCCTTCACCAACGGGCTGGTACGGGAGGTGATCACTCCGGGCGTGGCGCGGAGCACCTCCACGACGACCGGGCCGGCGACCCGGCGGACGAGCTCGACGAGGTGCTCCAGGTCCAGGGTGGGGGGAACCCGCACGTCGACGACGGTCTCGCCCAGCTGGACGTCCCCGCCGTTCACCGCGTGGATGCCGAGCACGGCCACCAGCGCCTGGGAGTCGGCCCCGCCGATCTCGTCGCGCAGCCGGCTCAGGACGTCCACCAGCTGGTCGGCGGCGGTGGTGACCCCCTGCCCGGCGGTGTGGCCGACGCCGTGACTGACGCGCAGCCGCACCTTGAGCAGGCCGTAGTAGCCGACGGTGAGGGCCTTCTCCCCGCTGGGCTCGCCCACGATCACCGCGTCCGCCCGGTAGTGGTCCCTGGCGTGGAAGGCCCCGGCGGAGGTGACCTCCTCCTCGACCGCGCCGATGACGCGCACCTGCGCCCAGCTCGGCACGTCCATGTCCGCGAGGGTCTCCAGGTAGGCGACGAGGCTGGCCTTGGCGTCGACGCAGCCCCTGCCGGTGATCGTCATCCCGTCCCAGCGCACCGGCCAGCGGTGCGGGACGGTGTCGAGGTGCCCGAGCATGAGCAGCCGCAGGTCGCCGGAGCCCCGGGTGGCCACGAGGTTGCCGGCCTCGTCGATCTCCGCGTGGACGCCGCGCTCCGTGCACCAGCCCGCCAGGTACTCGGCGAGCTCCCGCTCGTCGGCCGACACCGAGGAGATCTCCACGGCGCGGGCGAGGAGCGACAGGTCGGGCTCGGGTGCCGGGGCACGCCAGAAGCGCGTCCCCGACGCGGGAGACAGGACGTGCGGCCCGGTTATCGCGACGTCGGCGCTCCCGTCGAGGGCGATCTCCGCCGCGCGTACCTTCTGGCGCATCCGGCCGCGCGCGAACCGCTCCCCCTCGCCGCGTACGACGTCGGCCAGGCGGCTCGCGGGATCCTCGGGATCGGCGAGCAGGCCCGGCGTGCCGGTGACGAGGCGCAGGTGGTCGGCGCCGAGGGCGTTGGCCAGCTCGGCGGCGAGGACGTCGGCATCGACGTTGAGCGCGCTACCGTCAGCGCCATCGCCGCCTCCGGCGCCGTCGGCGACGGGCGGCGAGAGGCACACCACGTCGAACGCGTCGAGCAGCACCCGCAGGCGGTCCGCGGCCACTCCGGTCACGGTGCCCGCCCGGTGGTCGCGGACCACCGTCGTCCTGCCGTCCCGCACCGCCCGCAGCGGCCGGTTGGCCCGGGCGCTCACCAGCGCCCCGTCCCGCGCGACCGAGGTGAACACGGTGAGCCCGCGCGAGGTGAGCGCGTCGCGCACGCGCGGCAGCGTCACGCGCTCGTACGCGTCCACGATGTGCGGCATCTCCTCGGGCGGGCAGTAGCGCACCTCGCTGTCGCCCCGCAGGCTCAGCGTCCTGACGGGGCGGCCGATGTCGGCGTAGTGCCGGGTGATGCCGGCCGCGCCGCCCGCGACGAGGAGCACGCGGGCACCGCGCCGGCGCAGCAGCGCCACCTCGTCGAAGAGCCCGTCGTGTCCGAGGCTCGCGCTCCCTATCTTGACTACGTAGAGTGCCGCCTTTCGCGTGCTGGCGACGTGTCCGAGTACGGACATCTTTCGCTCCTCCTCAGCGTTCCTCAGCGTTTCTCGGCGTTCCTCGGCGTTCCTAGACGGTCCGGCCCTTCGGCTTTCAGCCGATGCCGCGGGTGTTGCCTCCGTCGGCCACGAAAACCGTGCCCGTGACGTATGAGGCCTGGTCGCTGGCGAGCATGGCGGCCAGCGCGCCGAAATCGTCCACGTCCCCGATCCTGCCGAGGGGGATCCGCTCGGCGACGCGGGCGATCTCCGTCTCCACGTCCGCGCCGAACTGCTCGTCGAGGATGGGGGTGCGGTGGAAACCCGGGGCGAGGATGTTGATCGTGACCCCGTTCGCGCCGAGCGCGTGCACCAGCCCCTTCATGTAGCCGAGCAGGCCCAGCCGGGCCACCGACGACAGGCCGCTCTCCGGGTGGGGCTGGCGCACCGACTCGGAGGCGATCATCAACATGCGGCCCCAGCCGCCCTTCTTGAGGAAGGGCAGCGCCGCGAGGGTGACGCTCACGTGCGGCAGGAGGTTCCCGTCGATGGCCGCCCGGTAGTCGGCGACCTCGAAGCCGTCGACGGGCCCGAACGGGACCCCGCCGGAGTTGGTCACCACGATGTCCAGCCCGCCGAACGCGTCCGCGGTCCGCCGCACCCATTCGGCGGCGGCCCGCTCGTCGCGCAGGTCCACGGGGGTGCTGAGCACCTCGCCCGTTCCCATCGTGTTGACCTCGACGTGGGCCCTGGCCAGCCTGTCGGTGTCACGGCCGCAGATCGAGACGTTCGCCCCCTCCGCCGCGAGGGTCTTGGCCACGGCCAGCCCGAGCCCGCTGCTCGAGGCCGCCACCAGTGCCACGCGCCCTTCAAGCCGAAGGTCCATGAGATATGGCTCCCTAATTCTCGTGTCCGCCTGGTCGGCGGGAACGGATACCCCTCGCGCCCGCCTACCGGGCGGGCAGGAGCGGGTACCCGTAGCGGGTGAGCATCGGCAGGGCCGCCGCGGTCGCGGCGGCGATCTCCCGCGCGGACAGCGCGGCGCGCCAGCGCTCGTCGGAACGGATCACGGTCTCGCCCTTGGACAATCGGTCGGGGTTGCCGGTCACCGTGTGGTTCTCCCGGAGCGAGACCAGGCCGGCCCCGTCGACCGGCGGCTCTCCCGCCAGCCCGGCGAAGCGCATGACCCGCTCGACGACCTCGCGCGGCCGGTCACAGAGGTCCTCGTGCCTGACCCGCAGGTACCGGTCGGGGGCGGCCGCTCCGACGAGCTCCGACGCGACGTTGAAAGCGCTCCAGTACCCGCTGCTGCGGGCGGGGCTCATCGGGTCGATGTACTCCTTGGCGTTCTTGTAGGAGAACGCCGTCGCGCGGGGGTCGCGCACCATGTGCAGCACCCGGACGTCCAGGTCCGTACGCCCCAGCAGCGCGGCCGCCTCGGCGGGGTACTTCGAGCCGTCCACGATCAGGCGCTCGCCGCCGTTTTCCGCCAGCGTCCGGTAGACGGCGGTGGTGCGCTCGAGCGCCTCCACGACGCCGGGTGCCGTCGGCGTCCGGCCCTGGGCCTCCGCGAGGCGCGCCCTGGTGTGGCGG
Source organism: Streptosporangium nanhuense (assembly GCF_059358815.1). Taxonomy (NCBI): domain Bacteria; kingdom Bacillati; phylum Actinomycetota; class Actinomycetes; order Streptosporangiales; family Streptosporangiaceae; genus Streptosporangium; species Streptosporangium nanhuense. Next base: position 38,133 of record NZ_JCADBG010000006.1, on the reverse strand, counting down.
GTCCGCAGCAGGAAGCGCTGCAGGATCGCCATCCGGCGCGCGTCGCCGGCCCGCGCCGTGCCGCCGGCTCCGAGCGCCGGGGACCAGACGTCGCACGCGGTCAGGTCCCTGCCGCAGCCGCAGGTGGAGTTCGTGCCGGCGTTGAGCACGCCGTTGCGCCACAGGTAGTGCAGCTCTCCGGCGTGCAGGACGCCGGGAAGCTCGCCGAGGACGTTCCCGAGCAGGGTGCTGCCGCTGCGCATCCACCCGGTGATGTAGAGGATCCGCGGGTCACCCATGGCGACCACCCCACGACAGCGTCATCAGGTGCTGCGGCAGGTGCACGGCGAGGCCGACGCGGGTGCTCGCCTCGACGACGTCGGCGCCGTCGGTCCCCGCGCCGCGGCGCAGCGTGAGGGAGGAGGCGCCGGGCAGCAGCAGGGTGAAGGCGGCGCGGAAGTCGCCCATGAGCAGGGTGTCCTTCGGGATCATGCGTGTCCTCGACACCGTGATCCCGGCGACGGCCAGCCGGCCGAGCATGCCCGTCCTGACCATCTCCCAGTAGACGGCGGGGTGGGCGACGATGCCGTCGCACGAGCCGCCGGTCTCCTCCACCTCGGCGGCGGCCTCGGTGGCCGCCTCCTCCAGGCCGAGACCGGTCCGCCGGTTCCGGGTGCCGGGCAGCCTGAGCAGCCCGGTGATCGCCCCGTCGCCGGTGCCGTGCAGCAGCGCCTCGTTCTCCGCCACCGACAGCCGCACGAGCACGCGGTAGTCGACGTACGGGGCCAGCAGCGCGGGCTGCCCGAGGATCCCGTCGGGGATCGGCACGGAGACGGTGAGGTCGGTGAGCCTGGCCCGCTCGATCCTGGGCGCGAAGGCCGCCTCGGGGGTGGCGGCGTAGGAGGTGCCCGACTCGCCCAGCCGCCCCCGGGGAGGCTCGTGGACGTAGGGCGCCGGGCCGTCGGCCACGGGCGCGGTCTTCAGCAGGTGGCGTACCGGATAGCGGGGACGGGAGGCGAAGAGCGGGAACGCCGCGGGCAGGTGCATGCCGAAGGGCACCACCAGATCCCCCCGTTCGCCGGCGCGCTCACCGGCCGCGCTCACGGCCGCCGCGAACTCCTCGCCCGGCGTGCGCTCGACGGCGCCGAAATCGAAATCAAGATCAGACGGAGCCGGGTCCATGCCGTCGCCGTTGACGGTCGGACTCTCTGCGATCCCTCGCATTACCCCTCCTTCTGGAGACCTCTGGAGACTTCTGGGGGACTTCTGGCGATGACGACAAGCGGGTAAACAATCATCACTGAAGAGCTTAATCACCCAGTGCACCATTTTTCGGCCCCTACCCAAGAAGCGATGCTTATGAGGTAATAGACCTACATTATGAGGTTGCCACATAAGCGATATCGTTCATTTCGAGTAAAATCACTTATTGGCCCTTTTATAGGAAATGGAGTTACGGTTTATAAGACAATCTCGGACAACTACGAACAGGGACGAGCTCATGCAGAAGGTTATGAACGGCCCGGAGTGTCCTGAGTGCGCGGCCGAGGTGACGATCGACGGCGACGCCAGGGTGAGCGAGATCGTCGAGTGCCTGGACTGCCGGAGCGAGTTGGAGATCGCCTCCGTCCAGCCCACGACCCTCACGCTGGCACCGGACGTCGAAGAGGACTGGGGCGAGTAGCGGAGGGAGCTGTGCCATGGATTCCGTAGCACCCCACCTCGCCGTCCTCGCGTCACGAGTGCGGTTCGAGGAGAAGAGCATCATGAACGCCCTCGAACGGCGCGGCGCCGGATTCGAGCATTTGGACCCCAGGTCGCTGTTCATCGCGGACGGCTCGGCCTGGACCGGCCCCACCCTCGTGCTCAACCGCGAGGTCGGGCACTTCCGCGCCCTCTACGCGGCGAGCGCCCTGGAGTCGGCGGGTGTGACGGTGCTGAACAGCGCCGCCGCCACGCACCTCAGTGGCGACAAGTGGCACACGTCGGCGGCCCTGCTGGACAGGGGGCTGCCGACGCCCAGGACCGCGCTGGCGATGACGTCGGAGGCGGCGCTGGAGGCACTGGACGAGATCGGCTATCCGGCCGTGATCAAACCGCTGGTCGGCTCCTGGGGCCGGCTGGTGACCAGGGTCACCGACCGCGCCGTGGCGGAGGCCGTACTCGAACACGTCGCCGCCCTCCCCTCCCCGCAGTCGCACGTGATCTACCTGCAGGAACAGGTCTCCAAGGCCGACCGGGACATCCGCGTGCTCGTCGTGGGCGGCGAGGCGCTCGGCGCGACCTACCGCCGGGGCGAGGAGTGGCGCACCAACGTGGCGAGGGGCGCGGTGAGCGAGTACTGCCCGCTCGGCCCCGACCACGTCAAGCTCGCGGTCGCCGCCGCCGAGGCGGTCGGCACCGACATCGCGGGCGTCGACCTCATCGAGGACGCGGACGGGCGCCTGACCGTGCTCGAAGTCAACGACCGGGTGGAGTTCAGGGGCTTCCAGGAGGCCCACGGCTCCAAAGCCGACGTGGCGGACGCCATCGCGGCCCATCTCATCGCGAAAGGAGCGACATGACACGCGTTGCGGTCGTCGGGGCCGCCGGCTACATCGGCGGCGAGCTCCTGCGCATCCTGACCACCCATCCAGAGGTCGAGCTGTCCGCCGCCACCTCGCGGCGCCTGAGCGGCCGCCAGATCGACGGGGTCCACCCGAACCTGAGGGAGAGGACCCGGCTGGCCTTCTGCGCGGAGGACCAGCTCGACCACTACGACGTGCTGTTCCTGGCGACACCGCACAAGGAGACGATGCGCCGGATGCCGGAGTTCCTCGACAGGGCCGGCACCGTCATCGACCTGTCCGGCGACTTCCGGCTGCGCTCCGCCGACACCTACGAGGAGTACTACGGGGTCCCGCACGAGGCCACCGGGCTTCTCGACACCTTCGTGCCCGGCGTTCCGGAGTTCCACCGGGACCGCCTGCGCACGGCCGACCGGATCAGCGTGCCCGGCTGCATGGCGAACGCCGGGATCCTGGCGCTCACCCCGCTGGCCGAGGCGGGGCTGATCAGGGACGAGATAACGGTCGACGCCAGGACCGGTTCCAGCGGCGCCGGGGCGACCGCGGGCTCGGAGAACCTGCACGCCGAACGCAGCGGCGCGCTCAGGGTCTTCGCTCCGACGCGGCACCGGCACGAGGCGGAGATATCCCAGGCGACCGGGCTCCCCGTCCGCATGACGGCGACGGGGGTGGAGGCCGTACGAGGGGTGCAGCTGCTGTGCAGGGCACGCCTCGCCGACGGCGCCGAGGAGCGGGACATCCGCTCCGCCTACCGGGAGCGGTACGCCGACGAGCCGTTCGTCCGCGTGGTCGCCCAGCGGCGCGGCCTGCACCGGTTCCCGGACGCGAAGATCCTGTCCGGCTCCAACTTCTGCGACGTCGGCTTCGCCCTTGACCCGGAGACGGACGACGTGACGGTGATCGCGGCCCTGGACAACCTGGTCAAGGGCGGTTCCGGGAACGCGGTGCAGTGCATGAACATCCGGCTCGGCCTGCCCGAGTCCCTCGGGCTCGACTTCACCGGCCTGCACCCGAACTGACAGGTTCACCGGCCCGTACCCCGAACCGGCTCGCACCCGAACCGGCTCGCCTCCGAACCGGCCCGTACCCCGAACCGGCCCGTACCCCGAACCGGCTCGCACCCCGAACCGGCTCGCACCCCGAACCGGCTCGCCTCCGAACCGGCCGGGACGAGGCCCGTCCCCGAACCGACCGACGCGAAAGGAGCAAATATGAACGGCACCTCCACCCTGCCGGGCACGATCCCGGCGGGTGAGACGGCCGATCCGGCCGCGGTGACCGGCCGGATCAGGGAACACATCGTGAACATGTGCGCGAGCCCCGAGGGCGGGCACCTGGGGGGCTCCATGTCCCTCGTCGAGGTCCTCGCCACCCTGTACTTCCAGATCATGCGCGTCGACCCCCGCGACCCGGGCTCGCCCGACCGCGACGTGCTGCTGCTGAGCAAGGGACACGCGGGCATCGCCCTCTACGCGACCCTCTGCGAGGCCGGTTTCTTCCCCGAGGAGCGGCTCGCCGACTACGCGCTGCCGGGAAGTTCCTTCATGGCCCACCCCCACGCCGAGATTCCCGGCGTGGAGATGCCGTCCGGCTCCCTCGGCCACGGCCTGGCGCTGGGGGTCGGGGTCGCGCTCGCGGCCAGGCTCGGCGGCTCGGGCCGCCGGTGCTTCGTGGTCATGGGCGACGGCGAGCTCCAGGAGGGCTCGGTCTGGGAGGCCGCGAGCGTGGCCGCGAACCACGGGCTGGACAACCTGACCGCCGTGATCGACCGCAACCGCCTCCAGATCACCGGAGAGACGGAGAACGTCGGCGACCTGGAGCCGCTCGCCGACCGGTGGCGGGCCTTCGGCTGGCGGGTCCAGGAGGTCGACGGCCACGACGTCGCCGCGCTGGCCGCGGCGTTCACCACGCCGCCGGAGCCGGGGCGGCCCACCCTGGTCATCGCCCACACCGTCAAGGGCAAGGGGCTGCCCTTCATCGAGGGGCAGGCGCGCAGCCACTACGCCAAGCTGGGCGACCGGCAGCACCGCCGCGCGCTCTCCGCCCTGCGCGCCACCTCGGAACGTGATTCCTCGGAACGCGCCCCCCAGGAAGGAGAGCGGCGATGACCGCCACCACCGTGAAGACGCGCTCGTCCCGCGAGGTCTACCGGGACGCGCTCGTGGAACTCATGCCGGCGGACGAGCGGCTGGTCTGCCTGGACAGCGACACCGGCCTGTTCAGCGGGGTCGACTTCGGCGAGGCGAGCGACAGGTACCTCAACCTGGGCATCGCCGAGCACACCCTCATGGGCGCCGCGGCCGGGCTCGCCAAGGAGGGACGCGTGCCCGTCGTGAACACGATGGCGGCGTTCGCCTCGACCCGGGCCCTGGAGGCCGTCAAGGTCGACATCGCGCTCAACAACCTGCCCGTCCGCATCGCCGCGACCCACTCCGGGGTGTCGGGCGGCCATCTCGGCCCCACCCACCACTCGCTGGAGGACCTGGCCGTGATGCGGAACCTGCCGAACATGACCGTCGTGGTCCCGGCCGACGCGGCCACCACCGACGAGCTGTTCCGCCAGGCCCTCACCCTGCCGGGCCCCGTCTACTTCCGGCTGGGCCGCAACGCCACCCCCGACCTTCCCGGCGGCCCGCCCGTACGGCTCGGGGAGGCGCGGACCCTGAGGGAGGGCACCGACGTCACGCTGGCCGCCTGCGGCCCGTACCCGGTGCTGGCCGCCCTCGACGCCGCGGAGCTGCTGGAGCGCGACGGCATCGCGGCCTCCGTGATCCACGTGCACACGGTCAAGCCGCTGGACACGGCCACGCTCGCCGCCGCGGCGGGCGCGACCGGCGTCGTGGTCACCGTGGAGGAGCACTGGCGCGCCGGGGGCTTCGGGGCCGCCGTCGCCGAGAGCCTCGCCGAGATCCTGCCGGTCAGGGTGCACCGGGTGGCGATGCCGGACGCGTTCGTGCCGGTCTCCGGCGGCCAGAGATATCTCCTGGAGCGGGGCGGCATCACGCCCCAGGCCGTCGCCGCGCGGGCCAGGACGGCCCTCGGCAGGACGAGGAGGGCACCCCGATGAAGGACGACTTCCGGGCCGCGGGCCTGTGGCGCGACGAGACCATCCTCGACGACCTCCGGCGATCCGCCGCCAGCCACCCCGGCAAGCCGGCGCTGGTCTGCTACCGCGACGGCGTGGCCGAGACCGTGACGTACAGCGAGCTCGCCCACCGCGTCGACCGCCTCGCCGCGGGCCTGGTGCGGCTGGGCGTGCGGCGCGGCGACGTGGTGACCCTGCAGCTGCCCAACTCCTGGCAGCTCGTCGCGTCGATCCTCGCCTGCGCGCGGGCCGGCGCCGTGGCGGGCCCGGTGGTACCGATCATGCGCAGGCGCGAGGTCGAGTTCATGACCCGGCTCACCGCCAGCCCCGTGTACATCGCGGCGGCCGGGTTCCGCGGCTTCTCGTACGCGGACATGAGCGCCGAGGTCGCCCGTTCCGTGCCCAGCCTGCGCCACCGGGTGCTGCTCGGCGGCGGTGACCACGGCGGCACGGAGGGCGCACTCGACTTCGACCACGACCTGCTCGGCCCCGAGCCCACCCCCGAGGAGATCGAGGCCCTCGACACCCTTGAGGCCGGACCGGACGACCCCGCCCAGATCGTGTTCACCTCCGGCACGACCGGCGAGCCCAAGGGCGTCGTGCACAGCCACAACACCCTGTACGCGATGAACAGGGCACAGGCCGACGTGCTCCACCTGACCATCAGGGAAGTGACGGCGATGGGTTCCCCCACGACCCACCAGGCCGGCTACACCTGGAACTTCGTCATGCCGCTCATCCTCGGCGCGACGGCCGTGCAGGTGGACGCGTGGGACCCGGACGTGATGCTGCGGATCCTGGAGGAGCGGCAGGTCACGTTCTTCATGGGCGCGCCCACGTTCCTCTCCGACCTCATCGAGGCGCAGCGCGCCTCCCCCAGGGACCTGTCCTCGCTGCTGACGTTCGCCACGGGCAGCGCGCCGATCGCGCCGCTCCTCGTGGAGGACGCGCGGGAGGTCCTCGGCTGCCGGGTGTACGCCCTGTGGGGCATGAGCGAGAACGGCTGCGTGACGATCACCCGTCCCGACGACCCGCCGATGCGCGCGGCCGAGAGCGACGGCACCCCCGTACCGGGGATGGAGGTCAGGATCGTCGGCCGCGAGGGCGAGCCGGTGGCCGCGGGGCAGCCCGGCCTGCTCCAGGTCCGCGGCGCCGCCCAGTGCCTCGGCTACTTCCGCCGCCCCGAGGTGTACGCGGAGTCGATGACCGAGGACGGCTGGTTCGACACCGGGGACCTGGCCCGCGAGGACGGCTACGGTGGCATCCGCATCACCGGCCGGGTCAAGGACGTCATCATGCGGGGCGCCGAGAACATCCCCGTCGTCGAGGTGGAGGCGGCCCTGTTGCGGCACCGCTCCGTCAAGGACGTGGCGGTCGTCGGCTACCCGGACCCGCGGCTGGGCGAGCGCGCCTGCGCGATCCTCGTCACGGCGGACGCGGCGGAGGGCTCCCCGCTCACCCTCGACGACATGCGCGGCCACCTCTCCGGCCTCGGCATGGCCAAGCAGTACTGGCCCGAGCGGCTGGAGATCGTGCCGTCCCTGCCGAGAACCCCCTCCGGGAAGATCCAGAAATTCACCCTGCGCGACCGGCTCCGGACCTAGGACAGGCCATGGACTTCGAATTCACCAGTGAACAGCAGGCGCTCGCCAAGAGGGTGCGGGAGTTCGCGGCCGACAGGGTGGCCCCGTACCGCCAGGAGAGCGACGCGCGGCGCGGTTACCGGACCGGCCTCCTCGCCGAGATGGGCGAGGAGGGGTTGTTCGCGCTGCGGGTCCCCGAGGAGTACGGGGGACGCGGGCTCGACGCGGTGAGCGCGGGCATCGCCCTGGAGGAGCTGGCGGCGGCGGACCTGTCGGTCTGCTACCCCGTGCTCAACGCCGCCCTCATCGGCGGCGTCCTGGCCGCGAACGGCACGCCGGAACAGCTGGCGGGCTGGCTGCCGCCGATCGCCACCGGCGAGTCGATCGTCGCGCTCTGCCTCACCGAGCCCGGCCACGGCACCGACGCCGCGAGCATCGAGATGCGCGCCGAGCCCGACGGCGACGGGTGGGTGCTGAACGGCGAGAAGACCTCCATCATGGTCGCCGCCTACGCCACGCACGGCCTGGTCTTCGCGCGCACCGGAGAGGCGGGGGCGCACGGCATCACCGCCTTCTACGTCCGGCTCGACGAGGCCAAGGTGAGCCGCGAGGTCCTCTCCGACCTCGGCTGCCGGTCCGGCGGGCGCGGCACGCTCGTCCTCGACGACGTCCGCGTCGGCCCCGGGGACGTGGTCGGGCAGCCGGGACTCGGCTTCGCCGCGGTCATGCGCGGGTTCGGCGTCTCGCGGGCGCTCATCTCGCTGATGGCGCTCGGGGTCGGCCAGGCCGCCCTCGACGAGGCCGTCGCCCACGCGGGCGCCAGGGAGGCGTTCGGCCGGCCCATCGGCAGGTTCCAGGCGGTGGCCTTCCCCCTGGTCGAGCACGCGACCATGCTCCACGCGGCCCGGCTGGTGTCCTACGAGGCGCTGTGGCGCGCCGACAACGGCATGGACCCGCGCGTCCCCTCCAACATGGCCAAGTGGTGGGCGCCGAAGGCGGCGATGGAGGCCGTTCACCAGTCCCTGCTGACCATGGGCCACCTCGGCTGGTCGGAGGACGGCCCGGTCGCGCAGCGGCTGAGGGACGTCATCGGCCTCCAGCTCGCGGACGGCACCGCGGCGGCCACCAAGCTCGTCGTCGCGAGAAAGCTCCTCGGCAGGGAGAACGCGCCGTGACCGACGGCGACGCCGTCGGGTGAGCCGGGCGGAGACTGACGAGCCGTCTCCGCCGGGCTCACCCGACCGTGCCCGCACCCACCTCACGCCCGCCCGGCCCGGCTCATCCGACCGCGCCGTGCGTCCGCCCGGCCCGGCTCACTCAACCGCGCCGCGCACCCACCCCGCGCCCGCCCGGCCCGGCTCATCCGACCGGGCCGTGCGTCCGCTCCCGACCGTGCCGTACGCCCACTCCGCCGTACGCCTACCTGGCGCCCGCCCGGCCCGGCTCGTTCGACCGCGCCGCGCTTCGCCCGGCAGACCTCACCCGGCCGCGCCGTGTGCCCGCTTCGACTGGCGGTAGGCGCGCATCTTGGCACGCGTACCGCACACCGACATCGAACACCACCTGCTGCTCCGGTTCCGCGACCGATCGTAGAAGATCCACTCACATCGGTGCTCGCCGCACGCCTTGAGGCGCTCCCAGGAACCGTCGGCGACGGCGCCGGCGACGGACGCCAGCACGCCGGCCAGGGCCCCGCGCACGTCGGTCAGCGCGGGCCGGAGGCCGAGGCTCCCGTCCTCTCCGTCGAATCCCACGACGAGCGGGCAGGCGCGCGCGACGTGCTCGATCGTGCGGCGGGCCCGAGGGTCGGGGGGACCGCCGTTGTTCTCCCGCAGGAGCGCGCGGAGCGCCTCCCGCAGGAGCACGGCGTCGCGGCGGTCCAGCTCGTCCGGCTCCACCCGCGGGTCGCCCAGGCCGTTGCGATCCAGCCAGATGGCGAGGCCCTCCGCGGTGGCGAAGTAGTCGGGGCCGAACTCCACATTGACACTGTTGACGAACGCCTGCGCCAGCGCGAGCGGACCCGGCGCCACGGCTCTGTCTCCCGGTTGTCGCTTCACCTTGACAAGGTTACTACCGAAGTGCCTTTGTCGGTAGTGCGAGACCGGTGATTCACCGGACTTCCCGCACCGGCCGCGCCCTCGTTACACCTACGATCCCTCACATTTTGCGTTCGCATCCTGAGAAGAAGGTCTTATCAGACCCCCGTTGTCCCGCTTCTGTTACCGGCTTAGCGTAATTGCTGGTAACCGAAAAAGTCGGCCACGAGATCCGGAGCGCAAAGGGGAACGACGTGACGACCAGGGTCTATCCCGCCTACATCGGCGGCAGGGACATCACCGGCGACAGCGGGAAGTACGTCCACACGGTCACCACGCGGGCCGTCCTGGAGAACACCTTCCCCAGCCTGAGGCTCAAGCGCGACCTTGACCTGGGCGTCGTCGACATCGAATCGGCCGGGGACCTCGTCGCCGGAGCCTGTGTCGTCGCCGACGAGGAGATGGTGGAGCTGGCCCTCGAATCGGCGGCCCGCGCCGCCCCCGAATGGGCCCGCTTCCCGCTCGCCACCCGGATGGAGATCGGCTACCGCATCGCGGAACGCCTCGCCGAGCACCGGGACGAGCTGGTCGAGATCCTGGTCGCCGAGGGACAGCCCCGTTCCCTCGCCGAGGGCATGGTCGACGGGATCCCCCTCACCGGCTGGAGCCGGGAGACGCTCGGATGGTGTGCCGCGCAGATGCGCTTCGACCGGCACGACGGCGAGCGCGAGATGATCCTGCGGCGCGTCCCCGACGGGGTGGTCTGCGTCAACCCGCCGCAGAACGCCGCGGTCGCCAACGCCCTGTTCGGCGTCACCGCCCTCCTGGCCGGCAACGCCGTGGTGGTGCGGGCGCCGCGCGGGATCCCGCTCGCGGTCATGTACACGATGCGGGAGATCGTGGCGCCGGTGCTCGAAGAGGCGGGCGCGCCCCCCGGCACGCTCAACGTGCTCTGCGGACCCCCCATGCTCGACACCTGGCTGGCCAGCGAGCACGTCGACGACATCGTCTACATCGGGGGCAGCAAGAAGGGGCTGGCACTGGAGCGCGACTGCGTCGCGGCCGGCAAGAAGCCCATCCTGGAGCTCGCGGGCAACGACTGCTTCGTGGTCTGGCGCGACGCGGACCTGGACGTCGCGGTGGAGAGCCTCACCCAGTTCTTCACGCAGTCGGGCCAGATCTGCAACGTGCCCAACCAGGTGGTCGCCCACCCCGCGATCGCCGACGAGCTCATCGAGCGGCTGACCGTGGCCGTGCAGAAGATCCAGCCCGGATACCCCGAGGAGCGCGGCGTCGTGCTCACCCCGGTCCTGATGGTCGACGCGTTCCACGCCTGCGTCGCCCAGGCGCTCGGGCAGGGCGCGACGCTCGTCCACGGCGGGCGCCGCCTGGAGGTGGACGGCTCCCCGTCGGAGACCGGGTTCTTCCTGGAGCCGACGATCCTGCGGGTCGACGGGCTCGACGGCTCCAGATCGCTGTGGGTGGTACGCGACGAGACGTTCTTCCCCCTCCTGCCGGTCATCGTGCCCGAGGCCGGCGGGACGGACGAGGACCTGCTGGAGCGGCTCATCGAGTTCGTGAACGGCAACGCGTACGGCCTGCGCAACTCCTTCTGGGCCACCGACCCCTCGGTGATCGACCGGTTCGCCGAGGGGGCCACCGGCGGCGGCCAGCTCAAGATCAACGACTCGCACGCCGGCTTCCTGCCGTTCCTCCCCACCCACGGCGGGACCGGCCTGACCGGCGGCGCCTTCGGGGAGGCGAACTACCTCATGTTGCGCGCCTCGCACCTGCAGGGCGTCAGCATCGTCCGCCCGGCGACCGATACGGAGTGAAACCGATGACATCTCGTACTTTCAAGGCCCAGGTGTGGTGCTCGGCGGAGGACCTGATCGAGCAGCTCGGCGACGACCGGGCGTTCCCGTCGTGCGCCCCGGACATCCTCTCCGTCGAGGACATCGGCGGCGGGCTCCGCCAGTGGGTCCTCTCCTTCCGCGGCGGCACGGCCGAGTGGGTCCAGCACAGCCGCGCCCTGATCGGCGCGCAGCCGTACAGGATCGAGTTCGAGCAGGTGACCGGCGACTTCCACGAGTTCAAGGGCTCCTGGACGACCGCGGACCTCGCCGAGGGCTGCGAGATCACCTTCCAGGTGGACTACTCCACGAGCGTCCCGCACCTGGCGGGCGCGATCGACACGGCCGTCGGACGGGTGCTGCTGCGCAGCGTCCGGCGGATCCTCGACGGGATCTGCGGGCCGATCCACGTCACCGCGGGCGGCGAGTACCTGTGGGACGTCCCCGAGGTCCACGGCAGCCCCGGCACCTCCGGCACCTCAAGCACGGAAAGGACGCTCAGCCATGCGGTTCGATGACATCTGGATCTCCGGCACGGGCGGCACGCTCGGCGACCTGGTCCCGATAGGCCGGGCCGTCGAGGACGGCTCGTACTCGGCCGAGGTCGCCGAGAGCACCGGGATGGTCTCCGTCTCCCAGTCGGCGGAGGCTCCCCCCGAGATGGCCGTGACCGCGGGAAGGCAGGCGCTCAAGGAGGCCGCCGCCCACGGGACGGAGATCGGCCCCGGCACGCTCTACCTGCACAGTCACAGCCACTTCCAGGGCATCGACATGTGGCCCGCGGCCTGCTGGATCGGCGGGGAGCTGCTGGGCACCCACATGGCCGGGATGCCGATGACCGTCTCGGCGGCGTCGAACGGCTCCCTGGCCTGCCTGGAGATCGCGGCGGGCATGCTGTCGGGACGCCCCGAGCTGCCCTCCGCCCTCATCACGGTCGCGGACCGGTTCGCCCCTCCCACCGACCGCTGGTACCTCTCCCCCGGCATGGTCTTCGGTGACGGCGCCGCGTCGGCCGTGGTCACCCGGGGCGACGGCCGGCTGAGGCTGCTGTCCTGCGCGTCGGAGACCGACGCGGCCCTCGAAGGGCTCTCCCGCGGCGACGAGCCGTTCCGTACGGCCCCCGAGCCGCGGCCCGACATGAGGCGCAGGACCCGGGAGTTCCTGGCCCACGGCGAGCTGTCGCTGCGCGACGTCCGCGCCAGGTCGGCGGCCGGGACCGCGAGTGTCGTCTCCCGGGCGCTGTCCGACGCCGGCCTGTCCATGGACGGGATCGACTGGCTCGTCACGCCGTTCGTCGGGCGGGCCCTGTTCAAGGAGAGCTTCGTACGGCCCCTGGACGCCGTTCCCGGCAACACCCTGGCCGAGCTCGGGCTGACGATCGGCCACCTCGGCCCCGCCGACCAGCTCTACGGCCTGGACCACCTGTTGAAGGAGGAACTTCTGGAGCCGGGGGCCCGGGTGCTCCTCATCGGCACCGGCATGGGATTCACCTTCTCCGCGGCCGTTCTCGAGGCGCCGGGCGCCTGACCACAGAGGCGCGCGGCGCCTGACCACCTCACAGGAAGGACCCTCGTCATGACCGCCACCCAGATTCCGGACGTGTCCCCCACCCCCTCTCTCGACTCCCGCGTCACCCCGGTCGAGCCGCTCCTCCCGCCCGCGACGCTGCGGGAGGAGATCCCGATGTCGCGCACCGCCGCGGAGACCGTCCTCAACGGCCGGTACGAGGTCGCCCAGGTGCTGAGCGGCCAGGACGACCGGCTCGTCGTGGTCGCCGGCCCGTGTTCCATCCACGACCCCGGCGCCGCCCTCGCCTACGCCGAGAGGCTGTCCGACCTCGCGAGCCGGGTGTCCGACTCGCTGGTGGTCGTCATGCGGGTCTACCTGGAGAAGCCCCGGACCCGCCTCGGCTGGAAGGGGCTCATCAGCGATCCCCACCTCGACGGCTCGCACGACCTCAACAGCGGGCTGCGCCTCGCGAGAAGCCTGATGGTGGACATCCTGGAGACCGGCCTGCCGATCGGCTGCGAGTTCCTCGACCCGCTGACCCCCCTCTACTTCTCCGACGCCGTGTCCTGGGGATCGATCGGTGCCCGCACCGTCCAGAGCCAGGTGCACCGGCAGCTCACCAGCGGGCTCAGCATGCCCGTCGGCATCAAGAACGCCACGAGCGGCCACGTGGAGGACGCGGTCGACGCCATCGTCGCGGCCTCCAAGGGGCACGTCTTCCCGGGCATCGACGACGAGGGCGTCGCCTCGATCGTGGCCACCAGCGGGAACCCCGAGTGCCACGTCGTCCTGCGCGGCGGCAGCGATGCCCCGAACTACGGACCCTCCGACGTGGCGGACGCCCTCGAACTGCTGGGGAAGGCGGGGCTGCCCCAGCGCCTCTTCATCGACGCCAGCCACGGCAACAGCGGCAAGGACCACAAGCGGCAGCCCCACGTCGCCGGGGACATCGCGCGGCGGATCGCCGAAGGGGAGACCGGCATCGCCGGGATCATGCTGGAGAGCTTCCTCGCCGCCGGCCGGCAGGACCTGGTCCTGGGAAGGACGGACCGCCTCGCGTACGGGCAGAGCGTGACCGACGCCTGCGTGGACTGGGAGCAGACCACCCGCATGGTCGAGGAGCTCGCCGAGGCCGCCGAGACCGGGCGTTCCCTCCGGCGGGCCGGTGCCGAGGACACCCCCCTGCTGGCCGGGACCGCCCTGCCGATCCTCGCCTGAGCCCCTGTCCCCACGCTACTTCGAGAGGAACGATTCCCATGGAAACGACCAACTCGTCGCTTCCCCTCGCCCGTCCCGCCGGTGACGACCGGATCGGGGAACCGCACCGGCACTCCGTCCCCGTCCCCGAGCAGGCCCGCCCGCGGCGGGAGACGTTCGCCATGGCGGCCCTGGCCGGTCTGCTGCACCGCTACACGGGGGAGAGCGACCTGCTGATCGGACGGCGGGCGCGCGGGGGCGCGGCCGAGACCGTCCGGCTGCGGGTGTCGGGTGACACGACCTCGGCGGACCTGGTGGCCGCGATCGCCGCCGCGCGGGCGGAACCGCCCACCGGCGAGCCCTGTCACGCCGTCGTCTCGACGGACGACCTTCCCGCAGGCAACGTCCCCGCGAACGGTGGGGAGCCGGGTCAGCGCGCCGCGCTGACCGTCCTCACCCGGGACGGGGAAGGGGCCGGGGACGGCTTCGAGCTCGTGATGTCCCCCGCGGAGTTCGACGCGGAGGCCGCCGCCCAGTACGCGCTGCACCTGGGGCGCGTCCTCGACGCCCTGGCGGCCGACCCGGCCGTCGCGCTGCGGGACGTCCCCCTGCTCACCGAGGAGGAGTCGCGGCGCATCCTGGTCGACTGGAACCGGACCGACGAGCCCGTGCCCGACCTCTTCTTCCACGAGGTCGTCGCGGACATCGCGCGCCGGACGCCCGACGTGGTCGCGGTGGCCTGGCCCGGTGGCCGGCTGACCTTCCGCGAGCTCGACGACCAGGCCAACCGGCTCGCCCACCGGCTGGCCTCGGCGGGGGTCCGTCCCCGCGACCGTGTCGGGGTCTGCTTCCCGCGCGGCGCCGAGAGCCTGATCGCGCAGCTCGCCTGCTTCAAGAGGGCGGCGGCGGCGATCCTGCTGGACCCCGAGTTCCCCGACGACCGTGTCCGCTTCATGATCGAGGACGCCTCGGCCGTGGTGGTGCTGACCATGACGGCCCACGAGCCCAAGGTGTCCGGGATCTGCCCGGTGCTCTCGCTCGACGGCACGGACTGGCGCGACGAGCCCGCCACCCCCGTCAGCGAACCGGTCAAGGCCGAGGACCTCATCCACATCTGCTACACCTCGGGCTCCACGGGCGTGCCCAAGGCCGTCATGGTGCCGCACGGCGCGGCCCGCAACCTCATCTACAGCATGCGCGTGATCTGCGGCATCACCGAGAGGTCCCGGGGGACGTGGCTGGCCGCGCCCGGCTACGGCATGGTCGAGGTCGAGTGCTTCTCGGTCCTGGCCGCCGGTGCCACGGTCCACATCCCCGAGCCGTCGGTCGTGACGTCGCCCGAGTGGCTGCGCGACTGGCTCGTCTCCGAGCGGATCACCCACACCCTGCTCATGAAGGCCATGGCCGAACGGCTGTGGACGCTGCACTGGCCCGCCGAGACCGAGCTGGTCAACATCAGGATCTGCGGCGAGCGCGTGCAGTCGTGGCCCTCCGCCGACCTTCCCTTCCACGTGTTCAACCTGTACGGCTCCGCGGAGGCGACGGTGGTGGCCACGTGCGACATCACCCAGCTCGGCGTGGACCTCGGCGAGGAGGGGCGCGCCCACCGCCTGCCCCCGATCGGCCGGCCCACGCCCAACGTCAAGGCGTACGTGCTCGGCGAGAACCTCGAAGTCCTCCCGCCCGGAGTCGTCGGCGAGATCTTCGTGGCCGGGGAGAGCCTGTCGGAGGGGTACCTGGGCCGTCCGGAGGCCACGGCGGAGAAGTGGCTCGCCAACCCGATCGACCCGGTCCGCCACCCGGTGCTGTACCGGACGGGCGACGTGGCCCGCTACTGGACCGACGGGAGCATCGAGATCGTCGGCCGTACCGACAACCAGATCAAGGTCCGCGGCAACCGGGTGCACCTCGGCGAGATCGAGGCCGTCCTGGCCGCCCAGCCGGGTGTCGGCCAGGCGGCGGTCCTGGCCAGGAAGGACGGGCAGGGAGACGTCCAGCTGGTGGCCTACATCGAGCCGGGCTCCGGGCCCGTCCCCGAGGTGCGGGACGTCCGGGACGCGCTGCAGCAGACCCTTCCCTCGTTCATGGTCCCGGCGGCGTACGTCATCGGCGGCCTCCCCACGACGACGAACGGCAAGATCGACCGGACCGCGCTCCCCGAGCCGCCCCGGTCCCGGCCGGACGTCGGCAGCCCCTACCAGGAGCCGCGCGACGAGGTCGAGCGGTCCCTCCAGCAGATCTGGGCGAAGACGCTGGAACTGGAGGGCATCGGCATCCTCGACAACTTCTTCGAGCTGGGCGGGGACTCCCTGCGCGCGGCCCGGCTGACCGAGCGGATCCGCGAGGTCTTCGACGTCGACGTCGACATCGACGACCTGTTCGACGACGCCAGCATCGAGCGGATGGCCCACACCGTCGCGGAGGCGAGAAAGGGCTGACCCCCGGCCTCCCCGCGACGAATCCGAAAGAGGACCGGCCCCGGCGAACACCCGGAGCCGGTCCTCGGCATTTCCTCTTACTTTCACAATCCTTTTCCGGCCACCACTCCTTTTCGTTCACATCACGAGAAGAATGTCTTATCACCGGCCCGTTGTACCGCCCTGAGCTGCGGCCTAACGTAATAAACGGCAACCGAAGAATGGCCGTGAACCCGGGAAACAAATCACCGGCGACAACGGCACGAACAATCGAACGCCGGAGGTGTCAAGCATATGCAGGCCGCGGTCGTCTGGTGGGATCTGCGCGATTCCGACCAGACCGTCGAATCACTCCGCGCGTTCCTGCGCGACGAGGCGGTGGACCGGTTCTCCACGATTCCCGGGCTGCGCCTGAAGTTCTGGATATCCGATCGGAGGAGCGAGCGCTGGGGCGCCGTGCTGCTCTGGGAGTCGGCGGAGGCCGCGGCGGTCCCGCTGCCGGCCAGGGCCGCCGAGCTGATCGGATTCCCGCCCGTCCAGCGCTCCGTCTTCGAGGTGGAGGCCACCACCGAGGGCATCTTCGACATCGCCGAACTGGCGGGCCGTGGCCTGGCCCTGGAGGGATGACGAGGACATGGCGAAGATTCTCATCGCCGGTGGCGGCATCGGCGGTCTCGCGGCCGCGCTGAGCATCGCCGGCCGGGGACATCAGGTGATCGTGCTGGAACGCCAGGTCGCGTTCGCCGAGCTGGGCGCCGGCATCCAGCTGGGGCCGAACGCCTTCCACGCGCTCGACTGCCTCGGGGTCGGCGAGGCCGTGCGCGACCTGGCGGTCTTCATCGACGAGCTGCGCCTCATGGACGGCACGACGGGCGAGCGGGTGGCCAGCATGCCGCTGACCGGCGCCTACCGGGGGCGGTTCGGCAACCCGTACGCGGTCGTCCACCGGGGCGACCTGTACCAGCCGCTGCTCGACGCCTGCCGCGCGTCCGGCGACATCGAGCTGCTCGGCAGCCGGGCGGTCACCCGGTACGAGCAGGGCCCGGCCGGTGTCACCGCCGTCACGGACGCGGGAGACCGGTTCACCGGCGCCGCCCTCGTCGGGGCCGACGGCATCCGCTCGGCCGTCCGACGGCAGCTCGTCGGCGACGGCGGCCCCCGGATCTCCGGGCACACCATCTACCGCTCGGTCATCCCCATGGAGAACGTCCCCGAGGAGCTGCGCTGGAACACCGTCACCCTCTGGGCGGGCCCGAAGTGGCACTTCGTCCACTACCCGATCGGCGGCGGCAGGTTCCTGAACCTGGCCGCCACCCGCGACGACGACGCCCGCGAGGAGGTGGCCGGAGACCCCGCGGACAGGTCCCACGTGCTGGGCGAGTTCCCCGGCCTGAGCGACACCGCCCGCGCCCTGCTGGAGCTGGGCGAGGAGTGGAGGACCTGGGTGCTGTGCGACCGCGACCCGGTCGACCGCTGGACCGACGGGCGGGTCGCCCTGCTCGGCGACGCCGCGCACCCGATGCTGCAGTACGCCGCCCAGGGCGCGTGCATGGCCCTCGAGGACGCGGTGGTGATCGGCAGGCTGCTCGACTGCGACGCGGACGCGATCCCCCAGCGCCTGGAGAAGTACAACGCCGAGCGGGGCGAGCGCACGGCCAGGGCCCAGCTGGTGTCCCGCGAGATGGGGACGCGGCTCTACCACCCGGCGGGCGCCGAGGCGCGGGCGCGGAACGAGATGCTGTCCTCCTTCAGCGTGGACGACCTGCACGACAGGGTGGCCTGGCTGCACGGCGACCGCGACTTCAGCCGCGGTCTCAGCCTCAGCGCGGGAGCGGCCCGATGAGCAGGCTGCGCTGGCTGACCGCCGGGGAGTCGCACGGACCCGCCCTGGTGGCGACCCTGGAGGGGCTGCCCGCGGGCGTGCCGGTCACCACCGGGATGCTCGCGGACGCGCTCGCCAGGCGGCGGCTGGGGTACGGCCGGGGCGCGCGGATGAGGTTCGAGCGGGACGAGGTGACCATCCTCGGCGGCGTACGGCACGGGCTGACCCTGGGCTCGCCGGTCGCGATCGTGGTGGGCAACACCGAGTGGGCCAGGTGGGAGCAGGTCATGGCGGCCGACCCGGTCGCGCCCGAGACGCTGGAGGGGCTGGCGCGCAACGCCCCCCTCACCCGGCCCCGGCCCGGCCACGCGGACCTGGCGGGCATGCAGAAGTACGGTTTCGACGAGGCCCGGCCCATCCTTGAGCGGGCCAGCGCGCGGGAGACCGCGGCCCGGGTGGCCCTGGGCACGGTGGCCCGCTCCTACCTGCGGGAGACGGCCGGGATCGAGCTCGTCTCGCACGTCGTGGAACTGGCCTCCGCCAGAGCCCCCGCCGGGATCCTCCCCGCGCCCGGCGACACCGCGAGACTGGACGCCGACCCGGTGCGCTGCCTGGACGCCGACGCGAGCAAGGCGATGGTCGCCGAGATCGACCGGGCCCACCGCGACGGTGACACGCTCGGCGGCGTGGTCGAGGTCCTCGCCTACGGTGTCCCCGTGGGGCTCGGCTCCCACGTGCACTGGGACAGGCGCCTCGACGCGCGGCTGGCCTGCGCCCTGATGGGCATCCAGGCCATCAAGGGTGTCGAGGTCGGGGACGGCTTCGGGCTGGCCCGTACGCCGGGGTCGAGGGCGCACGACGAGATCGTGCCGACGAGCGAGGGCGTCAGGCGGACCTCGGGACGCTCCGGCGGGACCGAGGGCGGCCTGAGCACCGGCGAGCCGCTGCGGGTGCGGGCGGCGATGAAGCCGATCGCGACCGTGCCCCGGGCCCTGGCCACCGTGGACGTCAGCACCGGCGCCCCCGCGCGGGCCCACCACCAGCGGTCGGACGTGTGCGCGGTCCCGGCGGCCGGGATCGTGGCCGAGGCGATGGTCGCGCTCGTCCTGGCGGACGCGGTGGCGGAGAAGTTCGCCGGCGACTCGGTGACCGAGACCCGCCGCAACATCCGCGGCTACCTCGACCACCTGCCCATCGGCTGACCGGCGCACCCGGTCGAGGTAGTACTGGCTGTACCAAGGGTCTCCAGCTCGTGGGATCGAAGTGATGATCTCTCCCGCGACATGCTTCAAGGGTCAGCGAATGCCCCTCGAACAAGGAGTCCCGGTGTCCAAGCCCACCTCTCCCCGCTCCCGCCTGCTCGCCTGCGGGCTCGCCGCGCTGATCGCCGTCGGTGCCGCCACCGTGCCGATCGCGGCCTCGGCGTCATCGGCTTCAGCGTCGACGGCCGCCGGTTTCGACGACGACGTGCAGAAGTCGCTCGACGGGCTGGTGGGCAAGGAGTTCCCCGGCGCACTGGCCTCGGTACGCGACATCGACGGACACGTCACCGCCTACACCGCGGGCGTCGGCGACCTGAGGACGCGGGAGGAGGTGCCCGCCGACGGCCGGGTGCGTACCGGCAGCAACACCAAGACGTTCGTCGCCACCGTCGTGCTGCAGCTCGTCGGCGAGGGAAAGGTCGAGCTGGACGAGCCGATCGAGAAGCACCTGCCCGGCCTGGTCCGTGGCAAGGCCGGTGACGGGCGCGAGATCACGGTCCGCCAGCTTCTCCAGCACACCAGCGGCCTGCCCAACTACACCCGCTACATGCACCAGGACTTCTTCAAGATCCAGCACCGCTACGTCGAGCCCAGGGACATGATCGACGTGGCGCTGCGGCACAGGGCGTCGTTCAGGCCGGGCAAGGGCTGGGAGTACAGCAACACCGGCTACCTGCTGCTCGGCCTGATCGTGCAGAAGGTCACCGGCCGGCCGATCGCCGAGGAGGTCACCAGGCGGGTCATCGACCGCGCCGGGTTGCGCGACACCTACTGGCCGGGCGTCGGCGACCAGACCGTCAAGGGCCCGCACCCTCGCGGCTACACGGTCAGGAAGCCCGGGGGCGAGTTCGTCGACATCACCACGATGGACCCGTCCTGGGGCGGCGCGGCCGGCCAGCTCATCGGCACCCCCGACGACCTCAACACCTTCTTCCTCGCCCTCCTGGACGGCAGGCTGCTCAAGCCCGCGCAGCTGGCGGAGATGAAGAAGACGGTCAAGGCCCCCGGGTTCCCCGAGGGATGGCGGTACGGGCTCGGCCTGGTCAGGATGAAGCTGAGCTGCGGCGACACCGCGTGGGGCCACGGCGGCGACATCGACGGCTACGAGACCCGCGACGCCGCCACCACCGACGGCCGGGCGGCCGCGGTCGCGGTGACCGCCCTGCCCGGCAGCGAGGCCGGGGCCCTGAAGGTCATCAAGGTCGTCGACGACGCCGTCTGCGGCGCCAAGTAACGTCCCCTCCCCCTTTTTCCTGTCTCTCACCGAGGAGCACTCCCATGCCCGCGTTCACCGAGCACCGCCGCCCGCCGACCCCCCTGAAAAGCACGAAGAGCCAGAAGAGCCAGAAGAGCCTGAGGACCCTGGCGGCCGTGACGGCCCTGAGCGGCCTGACCCTCGCCGGCGTCCTGACCGCTCCGGCGGCGAGCGCCGCGACACCCGCCCAGGCCTCCGCCGCCGCCGACGTCCCGCCCCTGCAGAAGGCGCTGAACGACCTCGTCAAGAAGGACAAATTCCCCGGCGCGCTCGCGACGGTGCACGAGAGCGACGGTGAGGCGCGCTACTACACCGCGGGCGTCGGCAACCTGAAGACCAGGAGCAGGGTTCCCGCCGACGGACGGGTCCGCATCGCCAGCAACACCAAGATGTACACCGCCACCGTCGTCCTGCAGCTCGTCGGCGAGGGAAGGATCGAGCTGGACGCGCCGATCGAGAGGTACCTGCCGAAGCTGGTCCGCGGCAAGGCCGGCGACGGCCGTAAGATCACGGTCCGCCAGATCCTCCAGCACACCAGCGGCCTGCCCGACTACGACGACGCCCTCTTCACCGACTTCGACCGCTTCCTGCGGAAGTACTGGAAGCCTCAGGAGATGGTGGACCTCGCCCTGAAGCGGAAGGCGCTGTTCAAGCCCGGCAAGGGCTGGGGCTACAGCAACACCAACTACGTGCTGGCCGGCATGATCGTGGAGAAGGTCACCGGCCGCCCGGTCGGCCGCGAGATCACCGACCGGATCATCAAGCGCATCGGGCTGCGCGACACCTACTGGCCCAAGGCCCGCGACAGGAGCGTCCGCGGCCCCCACCCGCACGGCTACTTCGCGACCAAGCCCTCCGGGCCGTGGGTCGACGTCACCAGGTTCGACCCCTCGTCCGGCTGGGCCGCCGGCCAGCTGATCGGCAGTCCCGGTGACCTCAACCGCTTCCTGCTCGCGCTGCTGGGCGGCGAGCTGCTCGAACCGGCCCAGCTGGCGGAGATGAAGAAGACCGTCGCGGCTCCCGGCTCCGACACCGTCGGCGGCGGCCGCTACGGCCTGGGCCTGGCCACCTTCAGGCTGAGCTGCGGCGGCTTCGCCTGGACCCACGGCGGGAACGCCCCCGGCTACACCACCCGCAACGCCGTGACCAGGGACGGCAAGG
Source organism: Streptosporangium nanhuense (assembly GCF_059358815.1). NCBI lineage: Bacteria > Bacillati > Actinomycetota > Actinomycetes > Streptosporangiales > Streptosporangiaceae > Streptosporangium > Streptosporangium nanhuense. The sequence goes on along the minus strand of NZ_JCADBG010000006.1, from coordinate 16,407 downwards.
CCGCGGCCGTCGCCGTCACCGCCCTGCCCGTCACCCTGGCGGGCGCCAGGAACGTGGAGAAGGCCCTCGACACGGCCCTGTGCAAGTAACGGGTGACCGGCCCGCTCGCCCCCGCACCGCCCTGTGCGAGTAACAGGTGACCGGCCCGCTCACCCCCGCACCACCACCGGCCCGCTCACCCCCCGCACCGCCCCGGCGGCACGCGGGGGTGTCGGCGTTTCGGAAGCCCACCGGCCCCCGGCCCCGGCCCCCCGGCGACCGTTCCCGCGAGGACGCGACCGTGAGACGGCCACCCGCCGGCCGTCCCGTGAACGACGCCTTCGAACGATGCCCTCACCTGGAACGCCGCGAGATTCGTCGATCCCCACCCGTGGTTTCACGCCGTTGTGCACGTGCCCGAGAATGTCCGCCATGGACTCCCCCGTGATCTTAGCGAGCCTGCCTTACGCTCTCGGCATCGTCATGCTCGGCCTGGGCCTCAGCCTGACCTTGGACGACTTCCTGCGGGTGGGCCGGTATCCGAGGGCGGCGGTGGTCGCGCTGCTGTGCCAGCTCGTGCTGCTGCCGGCGATCTGCTTCGGCCTGATGCTCGTCTTCCGGCTCCCACCGGAGCCGGCGGTCGGCATGCTGGTGGTCGCGGCGTCACCCGGCGGCCCCACGGCCAACCTGTTCAGCCACTTGTTCGGCGGGAACGTCGCGCTGAACGTCACGCTCACCGCGGTCAACTCGGTGCTGTCCGCGGCCACCCTGCCGATCGTGGTGAACCTCTCGGCCGGGTACTTCCTGCCCGGTGCGGCCGGCATCGGCCTGCAGTTCGACAAGATCGTGCAGGTGTTCGTGATGGTGCTGGCGCCGGTCGCGATCGGGATGCTCGTGCGCGCGCTGGCGCCGGAGGTGGCGCGGCGGCTCAACCTCCCCGTCCGGGTGCTGTCGATCGTGGTCCTGCTCGCGGTCATCTTCGCCGTACTGTACGGGGAGCGGGAGAACCTGGCCGGCTATTTCGTCTCGGTCGGGCTGGCCGCGCTGGCTTTCAACCTCGTGAGCCTGCTGGTCGGCTACAGCGTGCCGCGCCTGGCCGGTGTCGACCACGGCGCGGCCGTCGCGGCCGGGTTCGAGATCGGCATCCACAACACCGCGCTCGCCATCACGATCGCGCTGAGCCCGGGGCTGCTGAACAATGCCGAGATCGCCGTCCCGGGCGCGGTCTACGGCATCATCATGTTCTTCACGGCGACCGGATTCGGCCTGTTGATAACCCGTCGAGCTCGGACGAGCCTGTCCCGGTGACCGTCCGCGGGCGTGCCCGGCGACGTGGTCGGCGTTCGGGCCATCCGGTCGCCTCGCGCGGCGGTTCCTCGCTTCGTGCCCGTCGCGGGAACCGAGCCGCTGTCGCCGGACCGCCCGCGTCCGGCGTCCCCGGTGCCGAGCGGTCCTGAGCGGTGCACCGATGTCGAGCGGTGCCGAGCCGGCGCTGAGCAGTGCGATCAAAGCTCGGCGAGGAATCTCTCGGCGCGGCGGGCGAAGAGGTGGGACTCGCGTTCGCCGGACCGGTCGCGGGCTTCCCCGGCGGCGGCCCGCACGACCTCGACGGGTTCGCCGAGGGCGTGAAGCAGGCGCGCCCGCAGCAGCAGGACGAGTCCTTCGGCGTAGCGCTGGCCGTAGGCCTCAAGGGCCTGGCCCGCCCGGTCGAGGGAGACGCCCGCCTCCTCCGGCATCCCGGCGGCCAGCCACATCTCGGCGATCAGCGCGTGGTGGTACGCGACGCCCCACCGCGGCGGGTCGACCAGCGTCGAGGCCAGGAGCTGTTCGGCCTCCGCCGCGACACCGGCCGGGTCGTCGCCGGTGAGGGCACGGGCCCAGTACCAGTTCAGCCGTACGTAGTGCTCCTGCTGGACGGCGGCCCGGCCGGTGCCCACGGTCATCCACCGCTCGATCGTGCGCATCACCCAGCCCGCGTCACCGGCCATCGAAGCGATGATGGTGGTGTAGTAGGCCCAGGTCGCGACCCCGTACGGGTCCTCGGGGCCGTTCCACTTCTCGATCATGGTCCCCGCCGTCGCGGCGTCACCGTGCAGGGCCGTCACGACGGCCTGCCAGCCGGGCCACTCGCCCGAGACGTCGCGCCGGATCGGGGTCTCGCTGTGCGAGGAGACGACCCCGTCGAGAAGGGCGGGGTCGTTCCCCATGAGGCATCGGTACGCCTCGCCGATGTTGCCGATGTCCCACTGGTGCAGCCCCCAGGCCTGCCTGCCGTACGCCCGGACGACCGGATCGGAGGACGCCTCCCCCTGCTCGTGCAGCCGGCGGACCAGGCGCAGGCGGTCCCACTCCAGGAAGGTGTAGGCCCCGAACAGGCGGGCGAAGAGGAGTCCTGCGGCGTCGACCTCCCGGCCGAGCTGACGGGCCAGGTGTTCCGCGCGCTCCAGCAGATCGAACGTCGTGCCGCCGAACCCGGCCTGTCGGCGCGGGGCGATGGCGAGGAGCGAGAGGGAGGAGAGTTCGAGCTCCGGGAGCCCTGCGGTCCGCGCGATCTGGGCGGCCGTTTCGAGGTGCCGGTCGGCGGCGGCGAACGCGAGCTTGGCCGTCGCGCGACGACCGGCGCGCTTCAGCGCCTCCACGGTGCGAACCGGGTCGGCGAGGGGGCCCGCGGCACACAGGTGGAAGGCGAGGCGTTCGGTGACGGACTCGTCGTCCGCCCGGCTCTCTTCGAGCGCGTCCGCGACACGCAGGTGCAGCCGGACGGCCCGCAGCTGCTCCGTCGTCTCCATGACCGACTCGCGAACCAGGTCGTGCGCGAAGCGCCACGAGAACGGGTCCCCCGGCCCCGTTTCGAGCAGGCCGAGCGCGCGCAGCGGTTCGAGGCGTTCGAGGCAGTCCGCGACGTCGGCACCGGCGGCGCGGGCGAGCAGGCCGAGGTCGACGTCGCGGCCGATCAGCGCGGCGACCCGCAGCAGGTCACGAGTGCCGTCGTCGAGGCCCGCCATCCGGTCGCGGACGACGTCCCGCACGGTGGAGGGCACCCCGGTCCGGGCCGACGCGTCACCGTCGCCGAGCGCGCCGCGGTCGCTGAGGAGCCGCGACAGCTCGCGGACGAAGAAGGGGTTGCCGGCGGTGCGATCGTGGATGTTGCGGGTGATGTCCGCGCCGGGTTCGCGGCCGGTCTCGCGCCGGATGAGTTCGGCCACGTCGGCCAGGCTAAGCGGGCCAAGCCGGATCCTGCGGTGGCTGGGCAGCCGGCTGGCGGCGGCCAGCACCCGAGAAAGGTCGGGGCCGGGTGTGGGCGCGCGGTCGCGAAGGGCGCCGATGATCGCGGTGCCGGCGGGGAGCCGGCCCGCCAGGTGGCCGAACAGCTGGAGCGAGGTGGCATCGATCCATTGGAGGTCGTCCATGACGAGCAGCGTCGGCCGTTCCGCCGAAGCCCGGCCGATGAGGGCGACGACCTGCTCGAACAGGCGGAACTGGGCGCGTCCGCCGGAAAGCGGCGGCGCGGCGTCGTCGTCCCGGGCTTCGAGGAGGCGGCCGAGCTCGCCGGCCAGCCACTTCTCGCGCGCCGGCGCGGGCAGGCCGCCGAGGACGACGGCGAGCGCCTGCTCCCACGGCCACATCGACGGCGTTCCGTCGCCTTCCAGGCAGGAGGCCCAGACGACCAGCGCGCCACGCCGCTCCGCGACGGCGGCGACCTCTTCCAGCAGGCGCGTCTTGCCCGCGCCCGGCTCGCCCTCGACGATACCGAGCCCGGACCGCCCGGTGAGCGCCGCCTCGACGGCGTGCCGCAGCACGCCGAGTTCCTCGTCCCGGCCGACCAGACCGGCCGCCCGCCTCGCCGGCGCACGGTCACTCCTCGCGCTCGTCGCCACCGGCGACATCGGGCTCTGCGTCAGCACTCGCAGGTGCGCGGCCTGCAACACCGTACCGGGGTCGATGCCGAGTTCCTCGGCGAGGCGGTCACGGACCGTGTGGAACGCCGACAGCGCCTCCGCCTGCCGTCCGGCGGCGCCGAGGGTGGTGACGAGAGCGGCGTGCACGGGTTCGTGGAACGGCGCCATCGACGCGGCCAGCTGCAACGACGGGATCACCCGCTCCGGCCGGCGTAACGACACGGCCAGTTCGGCCGCCGCCACGCAGGCGGCGTAGAACTCGTCGTCGAGGGCGGCCAGGATCGCCGTCGCGGCCGCCCCGTGGGAGAACCCGTCCCCCGCCGGGCCCTGCCACAGGCGAAGCGCCTCGACGTGGTGGTCGAGCGCCACCTCGCGATCCTGGCGGGCGAGGGCGACCCGGGCGGCTTCGAGGCGTTCCCGGAACATGACGAGGTCCAGCGTGCCGGGTCCGGCGCTGAACACGTACGCGTTGCCGCGGAGGTGCAGGTACGTGCCGGCCGCCCGGGCGGGGATCGCGGGTTCGAGCACCCGCCGCAACGCTCCGACGTACTTCTGGATGACGTTGAGCGCGCTGGCGGGGGCGTCGTCGGCCCAGATCAGGTCGATCAGTTCTCTCGTGCTGACCGGACGGCCCGCGCGCGCCAGGAGCAGGACCAGCAGCTGCGCCTGCTGCCGGGGGCCGGCGTCCAGTTCGACGCCGTCGCGCCACAGCCGCAACGGGCCGAGGATCTGCAGGCGCGGCGAACCGGCGGCGACCGGCGGGCCTTCGCCGTCGAGCCGAGCGGGAAGGGCGGGCCCAGTCACGTCTGTCGGCTCCCGGCTTAACATCGCAGATTTGTCCGCGTACGACCCATGTCGGACCGCAGGGTGCGCCAATTCTACCGATCCGGGATTGATGACAAAAGGGTCAGCCGGTCAAGGCCGATTCCATGGGTGCGCACGACGTCACTTACGCGTGCCACGGCGCGTGCAGGGTGGCGGACCGGTGCCGCCTGTCCGATCCGAGCCCGGCCGGGGTGGCGGACCGGTGCCCCGTCATGCCCGTCCGAGTCCGAGCGCGCACGCACCGAGGAGGAACGACACGGCTCAGTGCCCGGTGTTCGACCTGGGCGGCGAGTAGACGCTCCAGGCATGGAAGGCCAGTCCGAGGCCCCAGAAGACGATCGACCACATGGGCCAGAAGAAGTGTTCCGAGTCGTAGAGCATCCACACCACGACCTGAGCCAGATTGGCCAGGACATAAAAGAACAGGTGAATTCGCAGGCCCCATTTTTGGCCGCTTTCGCTTTTTGTCGATCTCATGCCCGGGAAACTACGCCGGCGCACTTGACGAAGACTGAGTCACTCGTTCAGTGTTCGTCAACTGCCGGAGTCCTACATTTATCCGCATTCGAGGTGCGAACACCAAATGGTGAAAGGTTCACATTATGACGACAACTCGTAGAGTGGTGCTGGCCGGATCCGCGGCGGTCGCGACCGGTGCCCTGCTGGGGACGTCCGAGGCGCAGGCGCGTCCCCGGCCAGAAGCCAAACCCAGGCCCACGGTGGTTCTCGTGCACGGAGCGTTCGCCGACGCCTCCGGCTGGAACGACGTCGCCGCCCGGCTCGTCCGCGACGACTATCCGGTCATCGCCCCGGCGAACCCGCTGCGCGGCGTGGCCTCCGACTCCGCCTACCTGGCGAGCGTCCTCGCCACGCTCGACGGCCCGATCGTCCTTGCCGCGCATTCCTACGGCGGAATCGTCATCACGAACGCCGCGGCCGGCAACCCGAACGTGAAGGCGCTCGTCTACGTGGCCGCGTTCGCCCCTGACAAGGGTGAGTCGCTGCTGGAACTGCAGACCAGATTTCCGGGAAGCAGGCTCAACGAGACCGCGCTGGAATTTCGCCCCTACGGCGGGGGCCTCGTCGACGGGTACATCAGGAAGGAATTCTTCCACGACGTTTTCGCCGGCGACGTGCCCGAGCCGGTCACCGACCTGATGCAGGCGGGTCAGCGGCCCGCCGACTCGCGCACACTGGGGGAGCCGTCCGGCGCCCCGGCCTGGAAGACCATTCCCTCCCACTACCTCGTGGCCAAAAACGACAGGGTGCTTCCGGCCGAGGCGCAGCGCTTCATGGCGCGGCGCGCCGGGTCACAGGTCCGCGAGGTCGGCGCCTCCCACGTCGCGATGATCTCGCAACCCACCGTGACGGCCGACCTCATCAAACGCGCCGCGCGCTGACGCCCCGGAGAGGACGTCGATGCATACTCGCGCGTACGAAAGCCAGTGCGCCGCCGAGGAGAGGCGGCACACCTCCGCCAGGTCGCCCATCGGGAATCCCAAGCCGATCCTGTTCGCGCTGGCGCTGGGCACCTTCGCGATCGGCACCGGTGAGTTCGGCAGCAACGGCATCATCCAGCTTTTCGCCTCCGACCTGGGCGTGTCGATCCCGGTCGCCACGTACGCGATCACCGCCTACGCCTTCGGGGTGGTGATCGGCTCTCCGGCGATCACTCTGCTCGCCGCCCGGGTCAACCGGCGCACGCTGCTGCTCGGCCTGGTCGTGCTCTTCCTCGTCGGCAACGGGCTTTCCGCGCTGGCACCGAACATCGCGCTGCTCGTCGTCTTCCGGTTCGTCGCCGGCAGCGTGCAGGGGGCGTTCTTCGGCGCCGGGGCCGTCGTCGCCGCCTACGTGTACGGCCCGGACAGGGGCGGCAAGGCGTTCGCCACGGTCATGGGAGGGCTCACCGTCGCCACCGTCGCCGGAGCGCCGCTCGGCACCTTCGTCGGCCAGCACGCCGGCTGGCGCTTCATGTACTGGACCGTGGTCGCCGTCGGCCTGCTCGCCGGTGCCGCCCTGGTGACGTGGTTGCCCCGCACCGACGATCTACGCGGCGGTTCCGTCGGGAACGAGCTGAACGGCCTCCGCCGGCTCAACGTCTGGCTGATGGTCGCCGTCGCGGCGCTCGGCATCTCCAGCATCTTCGCCGTCTACACGTTCATCGGCCCCTTCGTCACCGACGCGGCGCTGCGGGACGCGGCGCTCGTCCCGATCGCCCTCGCCGTCTTCGGCCTCGGCATGGCGGCCGGCAACCTTCTCGGGGGACGCGTGGCCGACCGGTACGAGCACCGCGGCCTGACCTGGGGGTACGGCGGCACCCTGGCGCTCCTGGCGTTGATCGGCGTGGCCGGCGGCGATCTGCCGATCCTGCTGCCCTGCCTGTTCGGCGTCGGGGCGGCCATGATGCTCGCGATCCCCACCATCCAGGTCCGGCTGACCGGCTTCGCGCCGGACGCCCCGGCCCTGATGGGCGCCCTCAACCTGGCCGCCCTCAACCTGGCCAACTCGCTCGGCGCGATCGGCGGCGCCGTCACCCTCGAAGCCGGCTGGGGGACCCTGTCCACCGTCTGGGCCGGCTTCGTCCTCACCTCCGCCGGCCTGCTCCTGTACCTCGTGACCGTCGCCCGGGCACGGCCGGCACCCGGCCCCGGGTCCCGTCCGGGCTCCGCCCGACCGGCCGTCCCGGCCCGGCCCGGCGGAGGAAGCACGTGAACGGCGGTACGGCGCGGGACAGACCGGTCCCGCACGGCGCGCGGTTCCACCGGCCCGCCGGGTACGGCGAGGTGGAGCACACCTCGACCCGGCCGGGCCGTCACCCGGCCTTCCCCCTCATCGACCAACGCGTGACCCGAGCCCGAAGGAGCCCCAGATGCCGACCCGAGTCAACCGGCAGACCGTCGACCTCTCCGCCTACCCGGACCTTCTGGTCCTGTACCTCGGCATGCGGGTGAACCGGCTGTACGGTGTCCGGACCTTCTTCGGCTTCGGACGGAAGATCAGCGAGTCGGTCGCCGGCGAGCCGGACGGGCTGCTGCTGCACGAGCCCGTCTACTACTCGCTCTTCCCGATGAACATGGGCATGCGCCAGTACTGGCGCGACCTGCCCTCGCTGCTCGCGTTCGCCCGGTCGGAGCCGCACCGGCAGTGGTGGCTCGACTTCCTGCGGGACTCCGGCGGCACCGGTTTCTGGCACGAGACGTACTCGATCAAGGGGGGCATGGAGGCGGTCTACGACGACGTGCCCAAGGCGCTCGGCTTCGGACGGTTCGCCGGGATCCGGCGCGCCCGCGGGCCCATGTTCGGCTCCGCGGCCCGGCTGGGACGTTCCGAGGACGGCAGCCCGGTCCTCGACGAGAGGGACCTCTACGAGTCCTAGTCATGCGGCAGCCGGGCCGGGGATCTCCTGACGGCGGTCATTCGAAGGCCCGAAACACCTCTGGGCACCCTCCATGTGATGGAGGGTGCCCAGAGGTGTCTCACTCGGTGCGCCGCCAGGGACTCGAACCCCGGACCCGCTGATTAAGAGTCAGCTGCTCTAACCAACTGAGCTAGCGGCGCTTGAAGCCCTTGAAGAATAGCGCACATCGGGCGGCGCCCCGAAATCGGCGACGGCAGGCGACGACCGCCGGCCGACGGTGGCCGCGAGGCGGAGACGATCACCGGCTAAGCTAGAACAACATTCGGTCCTGTACTGGGAGCACGCATATGTGGTTCGCCTCACCGAGCGACGCCGGCGAGCGGCTCGACGCCGCCGACTACCTCCCCGACGACTCCATCTCGACCTCGGTCTTCCTGGCCGGAGCGCTCGGCAAACCACTCCTCGCCGAGGGCCCCGCGGGGGTGGGCAAGACCCAGCTCGCCAAGGCCGTGGCGGCGACGACCGGGGCCCGGCTGGTCAGGTTGCAGTGCTACGAGGGGCTGGACGAGGCCAGGGCGCTGTACGAGTGGAACTACAAGAAGCAGCTGCTGCGCATCCAGGCGGGACAGGGCGAGGGCTGGGACACCACGCACGACGACATCTTCACCGAGGAGTTCCTGCTGGAGCGGCCGCTGCTCGCGGCGATCCGGTCCGAGACGCCGGTGGTCCTGCTGATCGACGAGATCGACAAGGCCGACGTCGAGGTGGAGGGGCTGCTGCTGGAGATCCTGTCCGACTACCAGGTCACGATCCCCGAGCTCGGCACGATCGCCGCCGTACGGAAGCCGTACGTGGTGCTGACCTCCAACGCGACCCGCGAGCTCTCCGAGGCGTTGAAGCGGCGCTGCCTCTACCTGCACCTGGAGTACCCGACGCCGGAGCGCGAGCGCGACATCGTGCTGGCGCAGGTGCCCGCGATCGAGGCGAGCCTGGCCGAGCAGCTCGCCCGCACGGTCGCCACCCTGCGCTCCCTGGAGCTGAAGAAGTCGCCCTCGATCGCCGAGACGATCGACTGGGCCAACACCCTGCTGGCCCTGGGCAGGACCGAGCTCGACGAGGCGGCGATCGGGGCCACCCTCGGCGTCGTCCTCAAGCACGCCTCCGACCAGACCCGGGCCCGCAAGGAACTGGCCCTGTGACCGGCCCCACCGAAGGCACCGCTCGCACGGCCCCGGGAACCGGGAGCGCCGCGACCGGCGTTCCGGGCGGCCCGGCCCGGGGGACGGGAGGCCGGAGGTGAGCCTGCTCGACCGGCACGTGGGGTTCGTGCACGCGCTGCGCGAGGCCGGGCTGCCCGTGTCGCCGGCCGAGGGTCTGGACGCGGCCAGGGCGCTGGCGGTGATCGACCTGGCCGAGCGGGAGTCGCTGCGGGCCGCGTACGCCGCGACGCTGGTCAAGCGGCCCTCGCACCGGCCGGGCTTCGACATACTGTTCGACCTGTGGTTCCCCGCCTCGACGACCGGCCTGCGGGCGTCGGACGCGGCCGATCCGGACCTGCCCGGCCCGCCGGACCTGGAGACCGCCGAGGTCTCCGAGCTGCGCGACCGGCTGGCCGAGCTGCTGCTGGGCGCCGAGGGGATGAACGAGTTCGCGCGGGCGATGGTGGAGCGCTTCGGCCGCCAGCCCGCGGGCCCCGGCAGGCAGAACTGGTTCTCCTACCCGGTGATGCGGGCGCTCTCCCCCGAGACGCTCATGGCGCGGCTGCTCGCCGAGGTCCTCGCGGGCCGGGAGCGCGGCGGGCTGGCGGAGAAGGTCGCCCGGCAGCGGATCAACGAGAACACCAGGCGCTTCGAGGACGCCGTGTCCGGCGACGTGCGCCGCCGGATCGCCGAGGACTCCGGGATCGAGCGGATCGCCCGCTCCGCCGTACGCCCGCCGCTCGAACAGCTCGACTTCCTGCGGATCACCAAGGCCGACCTGGCCAGGCTCCGCAGGGAGGTCCACCCGCTCGCCCGCCGTCTCGCCGCCCGGCTGACGGTCAAGCACCGGCTCGGCCACCGTGGCCGCCTCGACTTCCGCAGGACCGTACGGGCCTCGCTGTCCAGCGGCGGGGTGCCGCTCACCACCTTCAACAGGCCGCGCCGCCCGCACAAGCCCGAGCTGGTCATCCTCTGCGACACCAGCGACTCGGTCGCCTCCTTCGCGCACTTCACCCTGCTGCTGACGTACGCGCTGCGCGAGCAGTTCACCAAGGTCCGCGCGTTCGGGTTCGTGGACACCGTGGACGAGATCACCAGGTTCTTCGTACCGGGTGCGGACGTGGTGGAGGCGATGACCCGGCTGACGAAGGAGGCCGACATGGTGCGGTTCGGCCGGACCAACTACGGCCACGCGCTGGAGAGGTTCGTCGAGCGCTACGGCGACGCCATCGGGCCGAAGACGTCCCTGCTGATCCTGGGCGACGCCCGGTCCAACTACCAGCCGCCGGCGCTGGAGACGCTGAGGCGGCTGGCCGGGGGCGCCCGGCACGCCTACTGGCTCAACCCGGAACCGACCGCCCAGTGGGACAGCGGCGACTCGCTGGCGACGGCGTACGGCGGGATCGTGCCGATGTACGAGTGCCGGAACGCCGCGCAGCTGGCGGCCTTCATCGAGGAACTCGTGTAGGGGACGGGCTCAGCTCATGCGGCGCAGCACCCGGGCGGCGGTCCTGACCAGGATCTCCACCTGGGCGTCGTCGAAGTCGGCCCGCGGCCCCTTCTTGATCCAGCGCGCGACCAGGCGGGGCTTGAGGAGGGTGAGCCCCTCCGCGGTGACCGACCGCCTGATCTCGCCGCCGTGCACGGCGATCAGCGGCTCGATGGTGACGGGGATGCCCGACTCGCGGGAGAGGACCTCGGCCAGCGACTCGGAGACCTCGACGAGCGCCTTGGCCACCTTGGTGCCGTACTTCTCGCCCAGGAACAACCGGTCCCCGTACCGGGCGATCTCGGTGTCGGGGTCCCACGCCTCGTTGTCGACCACCCAGACGCCGCCGGGGCCGATGACGAGGTGGTCGACCGACGCCTTGCCCGGCATGGCCCGGCCTTCGAGGATGTGGTAGCCGTCCCTGCGGAGCTTGCGGCGGAGCAGCTTGCCGGTGATGGTCTCGCCCCGGCGCCTGCCGCGCCAGACGGCGGTGGCGTCGTACTCCCGCCAGGTCAGGAACGCGTCCCCGGCGGCGACGAGCAGGGCGCCCAGCAGTCCGAGGATCGGCGGCGACAGGTTGAACCGGTAGGCGAGCGCGACTCCCACGGCCAGGCCGACCACCGCCTTGACCGCGCGCATCTTCCTGCGCTGGGCGGCTTCCTTGATCCAGAACTGCTCGTACATGACCTGCGGCGACAGGCCGTGGACCTGGTCGACTGGCGTCACGTAGATAGATCCGCCCGGCATAGCGAACCCCCATGGCTAGAACGGTCGGCAAGGATCGGGAGGGGGGACCTGCCACGCTGAAGATCCTCTGACTATGAAATACCCAATTGGGGGCTCCAGCTATCCCTGGATCGCGAAGGTGACGCAAGTAACACGCATTCGCCAGCCGCCAGCGAAACAACCGACCAGTCGGTATGCTTTCCCTCACCACACCATGGGGGACGCATGACTCACGACCAGGAGCCGGTGAGACAACGCCTGCTCAGCGAGGCCACACGCCTGTTCGCCGAGCAGGGCTTCGAGAGTACGTCAGTGCAGGAGGTCGTCTCGGCGGCCGGCGTCACCAAGGGCGCCATGTACCACTACTTCGACTCCAAGGACGACCTGCTCCACGAGATCTACGGGCGGGTGCTGCGCCTGCAGATGGAGCGGCTGGCCCACTTCGCCGACGGCCCGGGGCCGGTGGCCACGCGCCTGCACTCCGCCGCTGCGGACGTCGTGACGACCACGGTGGACAACCTGGACGACTCCAAGATCTTCTTCCGCTCGATGCACCTGCTCGCGCCCGACACCCGCAAGGTCGTCCGCGCCGAGCGGCGCAACTATCACGAGCGCTTCCGCGACCTGGTCACCGAGGGGCAGCGCGAGGGCACCTTCAGGAGCGACGTCCCCGCGGACATCGTCGTCGACTTCTTCTTCGGCTCCGTCCACCACCTGGGCACCTGGTACAGCGCGGAGGGCGCGCTCTCCGGCCCCGAGCTGGGGGCGCACTTCGCCGACCTGCTCCTCACCTCGCTGCGACCGGATCACCCCGCCACCTGATGTGCCGACGCGATGCCCCCCGGCACGGAGCCGGGGGGCATCGCGTCGGCGTGCGGTCAGGCGGGAGCGGGCAGGTCCGCGAGGGCAGCCACGGCCTCCCGGTGGGCGCCGGGGGTGCCGAGCGCGATCTCGGTGGACTTGGCGCGCTTGAGATAGAGGTGCACCGGGTGTTCCCAGGTCATCCCGATCCCTCCGTGGAGCTGGACGCTCTCCTCGGCGACGCGCACCGCAACCTCCGAGCACCAGGACGCGGCCACCGCCGCCGCCAGCTCGCGGTCCCGGACCGCCTCCTCGGAGGACACGCCCGAGTCCGCGGCCAGCAGGTCGGCCGCGTTCCTCGCGGCGGCACGGGCCCGCACCACGTCCAGCCAGAGGTCGGCCATCCGGTGCTTGATCGCCTGGAAGGACCCGACCGGCCGGGCGAACTGGTGGCGCTCCTTGATGTAGGAGAGCGTCGTGGTCAGGCACCACTCGGCGACCCCGAGCTGCTCGGAGGCGAGCAGGCCGGCGCCGAAGTTCAGCACCTCCCGCACGTCGAGCCTGCCGATCGCCTCACCGGCGGGGGTGTCGGAGAACGTGACGGTGGCGACCGGCCGCGTCAGGTCGAGCGACGGCACCACGTCGATCCGGACGTTCGCCGCCTCCACCTGGAAGAGCGCCGTCCCGACGGGCACCAGCAGCACGTCCGCCACGTCCGCGCCCGCCACCGCCCTGATCTCCCCGTTCAGGACCCCGTCCGTGACGGTGACGGTCTCCGGCAGCGGCCGGTACGGCGAGGCCGACAGCGGCACCGCGAGCGCCGCCGTCGTCTCCCCCGAGGCGAGCTCCTGGATCAGGTCCTCCTCGCCGACTCCCAGCAGGGCCTTGGTGGCGAGCACCGAGCTGGTGAGGAACGGCACCGGCGCCACCGCCCGCCCCAGCTCCTCCAGCACCACCGCGACCTCCCGCGCCGACGCCCCCGCCCCGCCGTACTCCTCCGGCACCAGCAGGCCCGCCACCCCGATGTCCCGGGACAACGTCTTCCACAGGTCCATGTCGTACGGCGCGTCGGACTCGGCGCGCTTCAAAACGGCGTCGGCCCCGCAGCGGTCCGCGAGAAGGTCCCGCACGGAGGCGCGCAGTTCCTCTTCTACCTCGGTGTACAGCAGTGTCATCAGTCGCTCACCACTCCTCATTCGCTACGCGGCCCGCTCGTCCCTCGCCACCCACTCCGCTCACTGCGTCGGGTTCGCACTCCGCCATCAGTCGCTCACCACTCCTCATTCGCTACGCGGCCCGCTCGTCCCTCGCGACCCACTCCTCATTCGCTACGCGGCCCGCTCGTCCCTCGCGACCCACTCCGCTCACTGCGTCGGGTTCGCTCCGTGTCATCGCGGAAGGTCCTTCCAGGGCACGTCCTTGTCGACGCGGGGTTCCGAGGGGAGGCCGAGCACGCGCTCGGCGATGATGTTGCGCAGGATCTCCGAGGTGCCGCCCTCGATGGAGTTGCCCTTGGCGCGGAGGTAGCGGTATCCGGGGCCCCGGCCGAAGAAGTCGACACCGTCGGAGCGGCGGAAGGTCCAGTCGTCGTAGACCAGGCCCTCCTCCCCGCGCAGTTCCACGTCCAGCCCCGACAGGGCCTGGTTGAGGTCGGCGAAGGCGAGCTTCATGCCGGAGCCCTCGGGCCCGGGCTGCCCGGCGGACAACTGCTCGCGCAGGCGCGTACCGGCCAGGCGGGTCACCTCCGCCTCCACCCACAGGCGCAGCAGGCGCTGGTGCAGGTCGTGGGTGCGGAGCTCGGGCCGGGAGCGCCAGGTGTCGGCGACCAGGCCGACCACGCCGCCGCCCCGCCGGACCGGCGCGCCGCCGATGGCGACCCGCTCGTTCATGAGCGTGGTCTGCGCGACCCGCCAGCCGTCGCCCACCTCTCCCAGCCGCAGGTCGTCGCCGAGCCGTACGCCGGTGAGGAAGACCTCGTTGAACTCGGCCTCGCCGGTGATCTGCCGCAGCGGCCTGACCTCGACCCCGGGGGCGTGCATGTCGCACACGAAGTAGGTGAGCCCCCGGTGCTTGGGCACGTCCACGTCGGTCCTGGCGACCAGGATCGCCCACCGGGAGTGGTGGGCGCCGGAGGTCCACACCTTCTGCCCGTCCACCACCCACTCGTCGCCGTCCCTGACCGCGCGGGTGCCGAGCGTGGCCAGGTCGGAACCGGCACCGGGCTCGCTGAAGAGCTGGCACCAGATCTCCTCGCCCGTCCACAGCGGGCGCAGGAACCGCTTGCGCTGCTCGTCGGTGCCGAACGTCAGGATCGTGGGCGCCGCCATCCCCAGGCCGATCGTCTGCACCCCGATGTTGAGCTGCGGCGTCCCCTCCAGCTCGCGCTCCACGACGTTCTGCAGCTCGCGCGCCGCTCCGAGCCCGCCCAGCCCCTCGGGGAAGTGCACCCAGGCCAGCCCGGCGTCGAACCTGGCCCGCAGGAACTCCAGCCGGTCCCCGGCGGGGTCGTGCCCGGCCAGGAACGCGGCAGCGCGCTCCCTGACCGCCTTCTCGTCCAGCGCCACGAACGCTCCCTTCGTCGATCTCCATCGACCTGTGTCGGCCTTCGCCGACTTCCGTCAACTCTCGTCGGTTCTCGTCGGCCGTCGTCGGCCGTCGTCGGTTCGCGCGCCCTGCTCGCCGTCCCGGGTGTACGGGACGACGGAAGCGACGCCGGGTCACATATGCTTCTTGAGCTCCCGGTAGGCCAGGGAGCGCTTGTGGACCTCGTCGGGACCGTCGGCGAGCCGCAGCGAGCGCGCTCCCGCCCAGAGGCCGGCCAGCGGGAAGTCCTGGCTGACGCCTCCGGCGCCGTGGGACTGGATCGCCTTGTCCAGGATCCACTCCACGTCGCGCGGTGTGGCGATCTTGATGGCCTGGATCTCGGCGTGGGCGCCCCGGTTGCCCACGGTGTCCATCAACCAGGCGGTCTTCAGCACGAGCAGGCGGAGTTGCTCGATCCTCACCCGCGACTCGGCGATCCAGTCCTGGACGACGCCCTGCTGGGCGATCGGCTTGCCGAAGGCGTTCCGCGACAGGGTCCGGACGCACATCATCTCGACGGCCCGCTCGGCCATCCCGATCAGCCGCATGCAGTGGTGGATGCGGCCGGGCCCGAGGCGGGCCTGGGCGATCGCGAAGCCGCCGCCCTCCTCGCCGATCAGGTTGTCGACCGGCACCCTGACGTCCTCGAACACGATCTCGGCGTGCCCGCCGTGGTCGGAGTCGGAGTAGCCGAAGACGTGCATGCCCCGCTTGACGTGCATGCCGGGCGTGTCGCGCGGTATCAGGATCATCGACTGCTGACGGTGCGAGGACGCCTCGGGGTCGGTCTTGCCCATCACGATGAAGATCCTGCAGTTGGGGTTCATCGCGCCGGAGGCGAACCACTTGCGGCCGTTGACGACGTACTCGGAGCCGTCCCTGACGATCGACAGCGCGATGTTCGTGGCGTCGGAGGACGCGGTGTCGGGCTCGGTCATCGCGAAGGCGGACCGGATCTCGCCGCGCAGCAGCGGCTCCAGCCACTCCTTGCGCTGCCACTCGCTGCCGAACATGGAGAGGACCTCCATGTTGCCGGTGTCGGGGGCCGCGCAGTTGGTCGCGGTCGGGGCGATCCTGGGCGAGCGGCCCATGATCTCGGCCAGCGGCGCGTACCGCAGGTTGGTCAGGCCCGCGCCGTGCTCGCCCGGCAGGAACAGGTTCCACAGGCCTCGCCTGCGCGCCTCCTCCTTGAGGTCCTCCATCAGCGGCGGGACGGCCCACCCGCTCTCGGCGGCCTGGGCCTCGAAGGCCTCCTCCGCCGGATACACACACTCGTCCATGAAGCCGAGCAGCCGTCCCCGCAGTTCCTCGGTCTCGGCGTCGAACGCGAAATCCATGGACCCTCCTCACGGTCTCCCGTGAGGGTACCGACCGGCCGGTATGCCTGTCGACACGCCCCCTATGCTCAACCTCGTGACTCCTCCGCTCCCTGAAAGGAGCGGCTTCTCGCTAAGCCGCTTTCGCAGCCTGACGAAGGGCAAGCCCTGCCCGCAGGATGTTGGTCGCCGCGTTCACGTCGGCGTGCGCGACGTGTGCGCACCGCTGACA
>NZ_JCADBG010000059.1:0-9973 GCF_059358815.1 Streptosporangium nanhuense | reverse complement strand
ATGGCCCGGCACCTGGTGGCCGAGCGGGGGGTGCGGCACCTGCTGCTGGCCAGCCGCCGAGGCCTCGACGCCCCCGGCGTGACAGAGCTTCACCAGGAGCTGAGCGAGCAAGGTGCCCGGGTCACCGTCGCTGCCTGCGATCTGGCCGACCGGGACGCGGTGGCGGCGCTGCTGGCCGAGGTGCCGCAGGAGCATGCGCTGACGGCGGTGATCCACGCGGCCGGTGTGCTGGATGACGGGACGATCACCTCGCTGACGCCCGAGCGGCTGGACACCGTGTTGCGGCCGAAGGTGGACGCCGCCTGGCACCTGCACGAGCTGACCGCGGACAGTGACCTGGCCGGGTTCGTGGTGTTCTCCTCGCTGGCCGGGTTGATGGGTGGGGCGGGTCAGGGCAACTACGCGGCGGCCAATGCGTGGCTGGACGCGCTGATGGTGCGGCGGCGGGCGCAGGGCTTGGCGGGACTGTCGCTGGCGTGGGGGCTGTGGGCGCAGGCCACCGGGATGACCGGCGGCATGTCGCAGGCCGATGTGCAGCGGATGACCGCGGCCGGGTTGCCGCCGATCACCACCGAGCAGGGGCTGGCACTGTTCGACGCCGCCGTCGGCTCGGACTCCCCCCTCGTGGTCCCGGTACGGCTCGACCCGCCCGCACTGCCGCAGGAGCAGGTGCCGCCGCTGTTCCGAGGACTGGTGCGCGGTACCCGCCGTACGGCCACCGGGGCGCCGGCGGACGGGGGCGGTGGCGCGG
Organism: Streptosporangium nanhuense; assembly: GCF_059358815.1. Classification (NCBI taxonomy): domain Bacteria; kingdom Bacillati; phylum Actinomycetota; class Actinomycetes; order Streptosporangiales; family Streptosporangiaceae; genus Streptosporangium; species Streptosporangium nanhuense. The sequence continues at coordinate 9,222 of NZ_JCADBG010000059.1, read as the reverse complement.
GCGCGGCGCTGTCCCGGCAGCTGGCCGGGCTGGCCTCCGCCAAGCGGATCCGCGTGCTGGTCGACCTCGTCCGGGCCCAGGCCGCCGCCGTCCTCGGGCACCCCGACTCCACGGCGGTGGAGGTGCGCCGCGAGTTCCGCGAGCTGGGCTTCGACTCCCTCACCGCGATCGAGCTGCGCAACCGGCTCAACGCCGCCACCGGGCTGCGCCTGCCCTCCACCCTCGTCTTCGACTACCCCACCCCGACCGTCCTCGCCGAGCACCTCCTCGCGGAGATCGCGCCCGGGGAGACCGAGGCCGCGAAGCCCTCGTTGCTGGCCGATCTCGACAGATTCGAAACCGCTCTTTCCGAGGAATCGATCGACGAGATCACTCGGAACGGCATCGCGACACGGCTCCGGCAGCTGCTGGGGAAGGTGAGCGGGGGCGGTTCAGAAACTAGTGAAATCGCTGTTGAGGACATGCTCGAATCGGCGAGTACCGAGGACATTCTCGGCTTCATCGAAAGCGAACTGGGTCACCTGAAAGAGCTGTGATCCCGGCTCGCCTCGGAGTACTTCGGAGGTACGCGCCGATGTCGCAGGACCGGAAGCTCGTTGACTACCTCAAGTCGGTTGCCGCCGATCTGCGCGAGACCCGTCGGCGGCTCCAGGAGGTCGAGTCGGGCAGGCACGATCCGATCGCGATCGTGTCGATGGCGTGCCGCTTTCCGGGCGATGTCAGCTCTCCCGAGGACCTGTGGCGTCTGGTGGCCGAGGGCGGCGACGGGATCGGTGAGTTCCCGACGTCGCGGGGCTGGGACCTCGGGATGGTGTACAACCCGGATCGGGAGAGCCGGGGCACCAGTTACGTGCGTGAGGGTGGTTTCCTGCACGAGGCCGGTGAGTTCGATCCGGGGTTCTTCGGGATCTCCCCGCGTGAGGCCCTGGCGATGGACCCGCAGCAGCGGTTGCTGCTGGAGGTGTCGTGGGAGGCCTTCGAGCGGGCCGGGATCGACCCGGTCTCGCTGCGGGGCAGCCACACGGGCGTGTTCGCCGGTGTGATCTACCACGACTACGGCCCGAGCGTCGAGTTCCCGCTGGACGTGCGGGGCTTCGTCAGCACCGGGACCGCCGGAAGCATCGCCACCGGCCGCATCGCCTACACGATGGGCCTGGAGGGTCCCGCGGTCACGGTCGACACCGCCTGCTCGTCCTCCCTGGTGGCCTTGCACCTGGCGGCGCAGGCGCTGCGCTCGGGCGAGTGCGACCTGGCCCTGGCGGGAGGCGTGACCGTGATGGCCACGCCCGGGATGTTCATCGACTTCAGCGCCCAGGGCGGGCTCGCCGGTGACGGGCGGTGCAAGGCGTTCGCCGAGGCGGCCGACGGCACGAGCTGGTCCGAGGGCATCGGCATGCTGGTGCTGGAGCGGCTGTCGGACGCGCAGCGCAACGGTCACCAGGTGCTGGCGGTGGTGCGTGGGTCGGCGGTGAACCAGGACGGCGCGTCCAACGGCCTGACGGCGCCGAACGGCCCCTCGCAGCAGCGGGTGATCCGCCAGGCACTGGCCGGCGCCGGGCTCACCCCCGCCAACGTGGACGCGGTGGAGGCACACGGCACCGGGACGACGCTGGGCGACCCGATCGAGGCCCAGGCGCTGCTGGCGACGTACGGCCAGGACCGGGACGAGGACCGTCCGCTGCTGCTCGGCTCGGTGAAGTCGAACATCGGCCACACGCAGGCGGCGGCGGGTGTCGCCGGTGTGATCAAGATGGTCATGGCGATGCGCCGGGGGTTGCTGCCCAGGACGCTGCACGTGGACGCACCGTCGTCGCACGTGGACTGGGCCTCGGGCTCGGTGGAGCTGCTGACCGAGACCAGGCCCTGGCCCCAGGTGGATCGGCCCTGGCGGGCCGGGGTGTCGTCGTTCGGTTTCAGCGGTACCAACGCGCACGTCATCATCGAGCAGGGCCCGGGAGCTCCCGACGCCGAGCCGGTCGCGGACGAGCGGGCGCCGGCGAGCGCGGGTGTGGTGCCGGTGCTGGTGTCGGGCCGCACGGCGGGGGCACTCCGGGCGCAGGCCGGGAAGCTGGTGTCGCTCCTGGACGGCGAGTCAGGGCCGGGCCTGGACGACGCCGCGTTCTCGCTGGCCACGACGCGGTCGGCGTTCGAGCACCGGGCGGTCGTACTGGCCGGTGACCATGACGGCGCGCTGGCCGGGCTGGGCGCGCTCGCCGAGGACCTGCCGGGCGCCGGTGTGGTGCGCGGGGTGGCCGGGGCGCAGCCGGAGCTCGCGGTGTTGTTCACCGGCCAGGGCAGCCAGCGGGCCGGGATGGGCCGGGAGTTGTACGAGCGGTTCCCGGTGTTCGCGACGGCGCTGGACGAGGTGGTCACCGAGCTGGACCCGCTGCTCGACGGGTCGCTGCGCGAGGTCCTGTTCGCCGAGCAGGGGGAGGCGCTCGATCAGACCGGGTGGGCGCAGCCCGCGCTGTTCGCGCTGGAGACGGCGCTGTTCCGGCTGGCGGAGTCGTGGGGAGTGGTGCCGGACGCGCTGGCGGGCCACTCGATCGGCGAGATCACCGCCGCGCACGTGGCCGGGGTGCTTTCCCTGCCGGACGCGTGCGTCCTGGTGGCGGGCCGGGCGCGGCTGATGCAGGCGCTGCCTGCGGGTGGGGCGATGGTGTCGGTCCGAGCCTCCGAGGAGGAGGTCGCCGAGCTGCTGGCCGGGCGCGAGAAGGACGTCTCGGTCGCGGCCGTCAACGGTCCCGCGTCGGTGGTGATCTCCGGGGCGGAGGAGGCGGTGCTGGAGGTCGCCGCCGCCCTGGAGGAGCGCGGGGTCAGGACGAAGCGCCTGCGGGTGTCGCACGCCTTCCACTCCCCGCTGATGGACCCGATGCTGGAGGAGTTCCGCGCCCTGGCCCGGACGCTCACCTACGAGCCGCCGCAGATCCCGGTGGTCTCCACCCTGACCGGGCAGGCGGCCACCGACGAGCGGCTGTGCTCGCCGGACTACTGGGTGGAGCAGGTCCGCGGCGCGGTCCGCTTCGCCGACGGCGTCCGGGCGCTGCACGCGCAGGGGGTGCGGGCGTACCTTGAGCTGGGGCCCGGCGGGGTGCTGACCGCGATGGCCGCCGACACCCTTGCCGCCGACGAGTCGAGCGCCGTTCTCGTGCCGCTGCTGCGCGGGGACCGCGACGAGCAGGTCGCGTCCATGACAGCGCTGGCCGAGCTGCACGTGCACGGGGTGGCGGTGGACTGGCAGGCGGTGCTCCCGCGCGGACGCCGGGTCGACCTGCCCACCTACCCGTTCCAGCACGAGTGGTACTGGCCCCGCGAACGGCGGCTGGGCGACGCCCGGAACCTGGGACAGGCCGCGGCGGGGCACCCTCTGCTGGGCGCCGCCGTGGCGCTCGCCGCCTCGGACGGCGTGCTGCTGACCGGCCAGCTGTCACTGCGGTCGCAGGCCTGGCTGGCCGACCACGTCGTGGGCGGGAGGGTGCTGTTCCCCGGCACCGCGTTCCTGGAACTGGCCGTCCGGGCCGGTGACCAGGTCGGCTGCGACCTGGTGGAGGAGCTCACCCTGGCGGTGCCGCTCGTGCTGAACGAGACCGACGCCGTCGCGGTGCAGGTGTGGGTGGGCGCGGAGGAGTCGGGCAGGCGCGACCTGAGCATCTACACCCGGCCCGCCACGGCCGCCGACGACGAGCCGTGGGTACGGCACGCGGTCGGCGTCCTCGCCGCCGGCGGCCGGACCGCCGAGCGGCTCGACACCGACGTCTGGCCGCCCCGGGGCGCGTCCGCGATCGAGCTGGACGGGCTGTACGAGCAGCTCGCCGAGGGCGGGCTGAGCTACGGGCCGCTGTTCCAGGGCCTGCGGGCGGCCTGGCGCCGTGATGACGAGATCTTCGCCGAGGTGAGCCTGCCGAGCCGGCTCGAATCGGACGCCGGTTCGTTCGGCGTGCACCCGGCCCTGCTGGACGCGGCGCTGCACGTGGTGACGTTCGCGGGGCTGGACGAGTCCGAGGGCAGCCGGTTGCCGTTCTCCTGGGACCAGGTGAGCCTGCACGCCGGTGGCGCGCCGGCGCTGCGGGTGCGGCTGGCCAGGACCGAGGGCGACGCCGTCTCGCTGACGGTGGCCGATGTCACGGGTGAGCCGGTGCTGACGGCACGGTCACTCGTACTGCGCCCGATCGCGGCGGCCACCGGCGAGGGCGGCCGAAGGAGCGATCGGGATCCCCTGTTCAGGGTGGAGTGGACGGCGCTGCCGTCGGCGCGGGTGGCACCGGTGGCCGATCCCGCGCCGACCGTGGTCGTGGTCGGCATCGACACGCTCGACCTCGCGGACCCGTCGGCGTTCGGGGACACGGACCGGGCACCGGGTGTCGTGGTGACCGAACTGACCTCCGGCCGTACCGGTTCGGTGGTGGACATGACGCACGCGCTGACCGCGCGCGTTCTCGACCTGCTGAGCCGTTGGTCGGCCGATGATCGGTACCGCGATTCGCAGCTGGTGTTCGTGACGCGGGGCGCGGTCGCGGCCGAGGACGGCGAGGTGGTGTCGGACCTGCCCGCCGCCGCGGCGTGCGGGCTGGTGCGCAGTGCCCAGTCGGAGAACCCGGGCCGGTTCCTGCTCGTCGACCTGGACGAGGACCGGGAGTCGCTGTCGGCCCTGCCCGGGATGCTGCCCATGCTGTTCGCCTCCGGTGAGCCGCAGGTGGCGGTACGCGAGGGCGGGGTGCGGGTGCCGAGGCTGGTGTCGCTGGCCTCGGGGGCGGGCTTGCTGCCTCCGGCCGGTGAGGTGGCGTGGCGGCTGGGCAGCCGGGCCAAGGGCAGCCTGGACGCGCTGGAGCTGCTCCCGTTTCCGGCGGCGGCCGGGCCGCTGGAGGCCGGGCAGGTTCGGGTGGAGGTGCACGCGGCGGGGGTGAACTTCCGGGACCTGCTGGACGGGTTGAACGCGCTGGGCTGGTTCCAGGACAGGGTCGGCCTGATGGGCAGCGAGGCCGCGGGCGTGGTGCTGGAGGTCGGTCCCGGCGTCGAGGACCTGCGGGTGGGCGACCGGGTGGTCGGCCTCGTCGAGGGTGGTTTCGGCCCGGTGGTGGTCGCCGGTGCCGGCGGGCTGGCCAGGATCCCCGACGGGTTCTCGTGCGAGCAGGCGGCGACGATCCCGGTGGCGTTCCTGACGGCCTTCTACGGGCTGATGGACCTGGCCGGGTTGCGGGCGGGGGAGCGGCTGCTGGTGCACGCGGGCACCGGCGGGACCGGGATGGCCGCGATCCAGCTGGCGCGGCGGCTGGGCGTGGAGGTGTTCGCGACGGCGAGTCCGGCCAAGTGGGAGGTGTTGCGCTCGCTGGGCGTCCCCGATGACCACATCGCCTCCTCGCGTTCGTTGGAGTTCGAGGAGCGCTTCCGCGCGGTGGTCGGCGACCGGGGAATCGACGTGGTGCTCAACTCCCTGACCGGGGAGTTCATCGACGCCTCGGCGCGGTTGCTGCGTCCGGGGGGCCGGTTTGTCGAGATGGGCAAGCTCGACATCCGCGATCAGGAGCGGTTCCCGGGGTTGGAGTATCACTGGTTCGACGTCCTGGACGCCGGACCGGAGCGGTTGCGGGAGATCCTGGCCGAGTTGATGGAGCTGTTCGCGGCCGGTGAGGTGCGGCCGTTGCCGGTGACGGCGTGGGATGTGCGGCGGGGGCGTGAGGCGTTCCGGTTCATGAGTCAGGCCCGGCATACAGGCAAGATCGTGTTGACCATGCCTCGTCGGTGGGATCCGCAGGGCACGGTGTTGATCACCGGTGGCACGGGTGGTCTGGGTGCGTTGTTCGCGCGGCATGTGGTGGCCGAGCGGGGAGTTCGGCATCTGTTGCTGGCCAGTCGCCGGGGCCTGGAGGCTCCGGGTGCGGTGGAGTTGCGGGCGGAGCTGGTCGCGCACGGGGTCGAGGTCACGGTCGTGGCGTGTGATGTGGCGGAGCGGGAGCAGGTGGCGGCGCTGCTGGCCGAGGTGTCCCCGGGGCACCCGCTGACGGCGGTGATCCACACCGCGGGCGTGCTGGATGACGGGACGATCGCCTCGCTGACGCCCGAGCGGCTGGAGACGGTGTTGCGGCCGAAGGTGGACGCGGCCTGGCACCTGCACGAGCTCACCCGTGACGAGGACCTGGCCGACTTCATCGTGTTCTCGTCGGTGGCGGGCGTGATCGGAGCTCCCGGCCAGGGCAACTACGCCGCGGCCAACTCGTTCCTCGACGCGCTGGCCCAGCGGCGCCGGGCCGAGGGGCTGGCGGCGCTGTCGCTGGTCTGGGGCGCGTGGGCGCAGGACGGCGGGATGACCGGCACGCTGAGCGACGGCGACATGGAGCGGCTGGCCCGTGCCGGCACGCCGCCGCTCGCACCCGACCAGGGCGTCGCCCTGTTCGAGGCGGCGGTCCGTGCCGCCGAACCCGTCGTGGCCCCGGTCCGCCTCGATCTGCCGGTGCTCCGCGCGCGGGGCGAGGTCCCGCCGCTGTTGCGCAGGCTGGTGCGGGGAAGGCGGCGGTCCGCCGCCGGGAGGTCGGAGACGGCCAGCACGCTGCTGCAGCGGCTGGCCCCGCTCACGGCGGCCGAGCGTGCCGAGGTCCTGGTGGACCTGGTGCGGACCGAGGTGGCGATGGTGCTCGGACACGTCTCGCCGGAGACGGTCGAGGTGCGGCGGGAGTTCCGTGAGCTGGGCTTCGACTCGCTGACCTCGGTGGACCTCCGCAACCGGCTGAACGGTACGACCGGGTTGCGGCTGCCGTCCACGCTGGTCTTCGACTACCCGACCCCGGCCGTGCTGGCGGAGTTCCTGCTGGGCGAACTGCTCGGTGAGCACGGCGACGCGGTGGTTCCCGCCGCGATCCGGCCGGTGGCCGACGACCCCATCGTGATCGTGGGGATGGCGTGCCGCTACCCGGGCGGGGTCGCCTCGCCGGAGGACCTCTGGCGGCTGGTCAGCGAGGGCGGAGACGCGATCTCGCCGTTCCCGACGACGCGGGGCTGGGATCTGGGGGCCTTCTACGACCCCGACCGGGAACGCCGGGGCACCAGCTACGTGCGTGAGGGCGGATTCCTGCACGGGGCCGGGGAGTTCGACCCCGGCTTCTTCGGGATCTCCCCGCACGAGGCGCTGGCGATGGACCCGCAACAGAGGCTGCTGCTGGAGACGTCATGGGAGGCGATCGAGCGGGTCGGGATCGACCCGGGCTCGCTGCGGGGGAGCCGCACCGGCGTGTTCGCCGGGGTCATGTACCACGACTACGCGAGCAGCGTGTCGTTCCCGCCGGAGGTGATGGGCTTCGTCAGTACCGGCACCGCCGGAAGCGTGGCGACCGGCCGCCTGGCCTACACGCTGGGCCTGGAGGGCCCGGCGGTGACGGTGGACACCGCCTGCTCCTCCTCCCTGGTGGCGATGCACCTGGCCGCGCAGGCCCTGCGGGGCGGTGACTGCTCGCTTGCGCTGGCCGGTGGCGTGACCGTGATGGCCAACCCGGGGCCGTTCATCGACTTCAGCGCCCAGGGCGGGCTCGCCGGTGACGGCCGGTGCAAGTCCTACTCGGACGCGGCCGACGGGGTGAACTGGTCCGAGGGCGTGGGCGTGCTCGTGCTGGAGCGCCTGTCGGACGCGCAGCGCAACGGTCACCAGGTGCTGGCGGTGGTACGAGGTTCGGCGGTGAACCAGGACGGGGCGTCGAACGGTCTGACCGCGCCGAACGGCCCCTCGCAGCAGCGGGTGATCCGCCAGGCGCTGGCCGGTGCCGGGCTCTCGGTGTCCGAGGTGGACGCGGTGGAGGGGCACGGCACGGGGACGACGCTGGGTGACCCGATCGAGGCCCAGGCGCTGCTGGCCACCTACGGCCAGGATCGAGATGAGGACCGGCCGCTGCTTTTGGGGTCGGTCAAGTCGAACCTCGGCCACACGCAGGCGGCTGCGGGTGTGGCGGGCGTGATCAAGATGGTGATGGCGCTCCGGCACGGGGTGCTGCCCCGGACGCTGCATGTCGACGCCCCGTCGTCCCACGTGGACTGGGCCTTGGGCGCGGTGGAGGTGTTGACGGAGCCGACCGAGTGGCCGGAGACGGGTCGTCCGCGCCGGGCGGGTGTGTCGTCGTTCGGCATCAGCGGCACGAACGCGCATGTGATCTTGGAGCAGGGGCCGGTGGAGGTCGCGGGCCCGGCGGCGGACGAGCCGGTGGGTGTGGTGCCGTGGGTGGTCTCGGGCAAGACCGAGGAGGCGGTACGGGCGCAGGCGCGTCGTTTGGGTGCGCACCTGGAGGCGAACGGCGATCTTGGCCTGGTGGATGTGGGGTCGTCGCTGGTGGCGTCGCGGTCGGTGTTCGAGCACCGCGCGGTGGTGGTCGGCGGGGATCGTGAGGGCCTGCTGGCAGGGCTGGGGGCGATCGCCGATGGCGAGCCTGCGGCCGGTGGGGTGGTCGCGGGCGTGGCCGACGTGGTCGGGAAGTCGGTGTGGGTGTTCCCGGGTCAGGGGGCGCAGTGGGTGGGGATGGGGGCGGCTCTGTTGGAGGAGTCGTCGGTGTTCGCGGGTCGGATGGCGGAGTGTGCGGCGGCGTTGGAGCCGTTCGTGGAGTGGTCGCTGTTGGAGGTGGTCCGGCAGGCCGAGGGTGCCCCGTCGTTGGATCGGGTGGATGTGGTGCAGCCGGTGTCGTTCGCGGTGATGGTGTCGTTGGCGGCGGTGTGGGAGTCGCTCGGGGTCAGCCCTGATGCGGTGGTGGGTCATTCGCAGGGGGAGATCGCGGCGGCGGTGGTCGCGGGTGGGTTGTCGTTGCAGGACGGTGCGCGGGTGGTGGCGCTGCGCAGTCGTCTGATCGGCGAGAAGCTGGCCGGGTTGGGGGCGATGGCGTCGGTGGCGTTGCCGGTGGAGCGGGTGCGTGAGCAGGTGGCGGCCTGGGACGGGCGGGTGTCGGTCGCGGCGGTCAACGGCCCGAACTCGGTGGTGGTCGCCGGTGAGGTCCACGCCGTCGAGGAACTGCTTGAGCGGCTGACCGGGGAGGGGGTGCGGGTCCGGCGGATCGCGGTGGATTATGCCTCGCATTCGGCGCAGGTCGACCTGATCGGTGAGGAACTGGCCCGGATTCTGGCGGAGGTGGCGCCACGGTCGGTGCGGGTGCCGATGCTGTCGACGGTGACCGGCCGGTGGCTGGAAGGACCAGAACTCGAAGCAGGGTATTGGTGTGAGAACCTGCGGCGCACGGTCGGGTTCGCCTCGGCGGT
>NZ_JCADBG010000058.1:0-11513 GCF_059358815.1 Streptosporangium nanhuense | reverse complement strand
ACCGCCGAGGCGAACCCGACCGTGCGCCGCAGGTTCTCACACCAATACCCTGCTTCGAGTTCTGGTCCTTCCAGCCACTGGCCGGTCACCGTCGACAGCATCGGCACCCGCACCGGCCGTGGGTCCACCTCCGCGAGGATGTGGGCCAGCTCCTCACCGATCAGGTCGACCTGCGCCGAATGTGAGGCGTAGTCCACCGCGATCCGCCGGACCCGCACCCCGTCCTCGGTCAGCCGCTCAACCAGTTCTTCCACGGCGTGGACCTCACCGGCGACCACCACCGAGTTCGGGCCGTTGACCGCCGCGACCGACACCCGCCCGTCCCAGGCCGCCACCTGCTCACGCACCCGCTCCACCGGCAACGCCACCGACGCCATCGCCCCCAACCCGGCCAGCTTCTCGCCGATCAGACGACTGCGCAGCGCCACCACCCGCGCACCGTCCTGCAACGACAACCCACCCGCGACCACCGCCGCCGCGATCTCGCCCTGCGAATGACCCACCACCGCATCCGGGCGAACTCCCAGTGACTCCCACACCGCCGCCAACGACACCATCACCGCGAACGACACCGGCTGCACCACATCCACCCGGTTCAGCGAGGGAGCGCCTTCGGCCTGCCGGACCACCTCCAACAGCGACCAGTCCACGAACGGCTCCAACGCCGCCGCACACTCGGCCATCCGCCCTGCGAAGACCGCCGATTCCTCCAGGAGGGCGGCCCCCATCCCGACCCACTGCGCGCCCTGACCCGGGAACACCCACACCGACTTCCCATCGACGTCCGCCACGCCGGTGACCACCCCGGCCGCAGGCTCACCCGCGCTCAGCGCGCCGACACCCGCCAGCAGATCCTCACGGCCGCTCCCGACCACCACCGCGCGGTGCTCGAACACCGACCGCGACGTCGCCAGCGAGAACGCGACATCGGCCAGCCCGAGACCGGGCTCACCGTCCAGGTGCGACGCGAGCCGTCCGGCCTGCGCGCGCAACGCCTCATCCGTACGGCCCGACACCACCACCGGAACCACCGGCGGTTCCTCCGCGCCGGGGTCGTGGGGACGAGACACCACCGCGGCGTCGGGCTGCTCGATGATCACGTGCGCGTTGGTGCCGCTGATCCCGAACGACGACACCCCGGCCCGGCGCGGACGACCCGTCTCCGGCCACTCGGTCGGTTCGGTCAGCACCTCCACCGCGCCCGAGGCCCAGTCCACGTGGGACGACGGCGCGTCCACGTGCAGCGTCCGGGGCAGCACGCCATGACGCATCGCCATGATCATCTTGATCACGCCCGCCGCGCCGGCGGCGGCCTGGGTGTGACCGAGGTTCGACTTGATCGACCCCAGCAGCAGCGGGCGGTCCTCGTCCCGGTCCTGGCCGTAGGTGGCCAGCAGCGCCTGGGCCTCGATCGGATCGCCCAGGACCGTACCGGTCCCGTGTCCCTCCACCGCGTCCACCTCGGACGGCGACAGCCTCGCGCCGGCCAGCGCCTGGCGGATCACCCGCTGCTGCGAGGGACCGTTCGGCGCGGTCAGGCCGTTGGACGCGCCGTCCTGGTTCACCGCCGACCCGCGGACGACCGCGAGCACCTCGTGACCGTTGCGCCGGGCGTCCGACAGGCGCTCCAGCACCAGCATGCCCACACCCTCGGACCAGCCCGCGCCGTCGGCCGCGTCCGAGTAGGACTTGCAGCGCCCGTCACCCGCCAGCCCGCCCTGCCCGGTGAAGTCGATGAACGAGTTCGGGGTGGCCATCACGGTCACGCCACCGGCCAGGGCCAGCGAGCAGTCGCCGCCGCGCAGCGCCTGCGCGGCCAGGTGCAGTGCCACCAGGGAGGAGGAGCAGGCGGTGTCCACCGTCACCGCCGGACCCTCCAGGCCCAGCGTGTAGGAGATGCGGCCGGTCGCGACGCTTCCCGCCGTACCGGTGCCCATGAAGCCCAGCACGTCCGCCGGGAACGGCACGCTGGTCGCGTAGTCGTGGTACATGACCCCGGCGAAGACGCCGGTACGGCTGCCGCGCAGCGTGGTCGGGTCAATCCCGGTCCGCTCGATCGCCTCCCAGGTGGTCTCCAGCAGCAATCGCTGCTGCGGGTCCATCGCCAGCGCCTCACGCGGGGAGATCCCGAAGAAGCCGGGGTCGAACTCCCCGGCCTCGTGCAGGAAGCCGCCCGCCTCCACGTAGTTGACGGCCCGGCTCTCGGTGCTCCCCTCGGCGCGGCCACGGTTCCAGCCGCGCGTCGTCGGGAAGGGGGTGATCGCGTCTCCGCCCTCGCTGACCAGTCGCCACAGATCCTCCGGCGAGGTGACCCCGCCCGGGTAGCGGCACGCCATTCCCACGATCACGATCGGGTCGTCCGCGACCGGCACCACCGACGCGGGGATGATCACATCTGCGTTCTCGCCGAGCAGCTCGGCCAGCAGGAACTCCGCCAGCACGGTCGGCGTCGGGTAGTCGAAGACCAGCGTGGACGGCAACCGCAGCCCGCTCGCCCCGTTCAGCCGGTTGCGCAGCTCGACCGCGGTGAGGGAGTCGAAGCCCAGCTCGCGGAACTCCCGCCGCACCTCCACCGTCTCCGGCGACGCGTGCCCGAGGACGACCGCGACCTCGGTCCGCACCAGGTCCAGCAGGACCTCGGTGCGCTCGGCCAGGCCCAGCGGGGCCAGCCGCTGCAGCAGCGTCGCGGCCACCACCGAGCCGGAGGCCGCCGACCGACGCCCGCCCCGGACCAGCCCGCGCAACACCGCCGGTACGTCACCCTGTGCCCGCAGCGACGGCAGGTGCAGCCGGACCGGAACCAGCACCGCCTGGTCGAGCGCGGCCGCGGCGTCGAACAGCGCCAGGCCCTGCTCCACCGACAGCGACGGCATCCCCGCCCGCGCCATCCTGCGCATGTCGGCGTCGTCCAGCGTGCCGGTCATCCCGACGTCCTGGGTCCAGGCGCCCCAGGCCAGCGACTGCGCCGCCAGCCCCTCGGCCCGGCGCCGCTGGGCCAGCGCGTCCAGGAAGGCGTTGGCCGCGGCGTAGTTGCCCTGCCCGGCGTTGCCCATGACCCCGGCGAGGGAGGAGAAGACCACGAACGCCGCCAGGTCCAGGCCCCGGGTGAGCTCGTGCAGGTGCCAGGCCGCGTCCACCTTGGGCCGCAGCACGGTGTCCAGCCGCTCGGGCGTGAGTGACAGGATCGTCCCGTCGTCCAGCACGCCGGCGGTGTGGATCACCGCCGTCAGCGGGTGCCCGACCGGAACCCGCGCCAGCAGGGCCGCCACCTGCTCGCGATCCGCCATGTCACAGGCGGCGATCTCGACCTCGGCCCCGTGCGCGGCCAGCTCGGCCCGCAGCTCCGCCGCGCCGGGGGCGTCCGGCCCTCGGCGGCTGACCAGCATCAGGTGCCGTACGCCACGCTCGGCCACCACGTGCCGCGCGAACTGCGCCCCCAGGCCGCCGGTGCCGCCGGTGATGAGCACCGTGCCGTCCGGGTCCCAGGACCGCCCGGCCTCGTCGGCCGGTGCCACCCGCGCCAGGCGCGGGACGCGCACCCCACCCTCGCGTACCGCCAGCTGCGGTTCGCCCAGGGCGAGTACCGATGAGGGGAACTCACCGTCGGCGTCGACCAGCACGAAGCGGCCCGGTTCCTCCCACTGCGCCGAGCGGACCAGGCCCCACACCGCCGCGGCGGCCAGGTCCGTGACGGCCTCGCCCTCGCTCGTCGCGACGGCCCCCCTGGTCACGAAGACCAGCCGGGAGCGGCGGCAGCGGTCGTCGGCCAGCCACGCGTGCAGGAGACCCAGCGCGGCGGCGGTCAGCTCGTGGACCCCGGTGACCATGTCAGCGTGCTGCGTGGAGCCGACCGCGACGGTCACCGTCTCCGGTACCGCCGCCAGCGCCGCCAGCGCCGCCTCCGGATCCGATGCCAGGTCCAGGAGCGGCTCGACCGGGTCGAGCTCGGCGCCGGTCGCCGCCGGCGTCTCGGGCAGCGCGGGCCAGGTCAGCCGGAACAGCGAGTCCCGGTACGGGTCGCGGGCACCGTCGGCCGGCCCGTCGGCCAGCCGGTCGGCCGTGATCGGCCGCAGCACCAGTGAGCGCGCCGAGAGCACCGGCTCCCCCGCGGCGTCCATCGCGATCACCGAGACCGCGTCGCCGCCGTTCCTGGCCAGCCGCACCCGCAGCACCGAGGCGCCACCGGCGTGCAGGCACACCTCTTCCCAGGAGAACGGCAACCGGCCGTCCTCCGCGTCGTCCAGCCCGGCGAAGGCCACCGCGTGCAGCGCCGCGTCCAGCAGCGCCGGGTGCACCCCGAACGCACCCGCGCCCGACCGCGCCTGCTCGGGCAGGGCGATCTCGGCGAACACCTCGCCGTCCTGGCCGCGCCAGGCGGCCCGCAGCCCCTGAAACAGCGGCCCGTAGTGGAACCCGCCCTCGGCGAACCGGTCGTACAGCCCGTCCACCGCGATGGGCGTGGCCTCCCTGGGCGGCCACGTCGCCGCGTCGAAGGCGGCCACGTCGCCGGTGCGGGTCCTGCCGTCGGCCACCGCCAGCATGCCGGTGGCGTGCCGCACCCACGGCTCCTCGTCGGCGGCCTCGGCCGACCGGGCGTAGACGCTCAGGCTGCGGCGGCCTGACTCCGCCGCCGAGCCCACCCACACCTGCACCACGACGGCGTCCCGCTCGCCCAGCACCAGCGGCGTGGTCAGGGTCAGCTCCTCCACCACGTCGCAGCCGGCCTGGTCGCCCGCCCGGATCGCCAGCTCCAGGAACCCCGTACCCGGGAAGATCACCATGCCGCCCACCGCGTGGTCGGCCAGCCACGGATGCGACGGCAGCGACAGCCGCCCGGTCAGCAGCACCCCGGCCGAGTCGGCCAGCCCGACCGCGGCGCCCAGCAGCGGGTGCCCGGTGGCGGCCAGGCCCGCGGCCGCCACGTTCCTCAGCTGGGAACCGGTGCCGTCGGGCCAGAAGCGCTGCCGCTGGAACGCGTACGTCGGCACGTCGATCCGGCGACCGCCCCCGAGCACCGCCCGCCAGTCCACCGGCACGCCGTGCACGTGCAGTTCGGCCAGCGCCGCCGTCACCGCCACGTGCTCGTCGCGGTCCCTGCGCAGCACCGGCACCAGGACCGGATCGGCGCCGGAGGGCCGGTCCGGCGCGTCGGGGGCGGCGAGCTCGGCCAGGGTGTCCTGGGCCATCGCGGTCAGCACCCCGTCAGGCCCGAGCTCCAGGTAGGCCGTCACGCCCTGCCGGTGCAGCGTCCGCACCGCGTCGGCGAACCGTACGGCCCGGCGGACCTGGTCCACCCAGTGGTCCGGCGAGCACAGCCGCTCGGCCGTGGCCGTCTCCCCGGTCAGGGTGGACACGATCGGGATGCGCGGCGGGTCGTAGGTCAGCGTCCGGGCCACCTCCCGGAAGTCCTCCAGCATCGGGTCCATCAGCGGCGAGTGGAACGCGTGCGACACCCGCAACCGGCGGGTCTCGCGGCCCCGCTCCTCCAGGGCGGCGGCGACCTCCAGCACCGCCTCCTCCGCCCCGGAGATCACCACCGAGGACGGGCCGTTGACGGCCGCGACCGACATCTCCTCCCGGCCGGCCAGCAGCTCGGCGACCTCCTCCTCGGAGGCCCGTACCGCCACCATGGCCCCGTGCGGCGGCAGTGCCTGCATCAACCGGCCCCGCGCGGCCACCAGCGCGCACGCGTCCCTCAGGGACAGCACCCCGGCCACGTGGGCGGCGGTGATCTCCCCGATCGAGTGGCCGGCCAGGACCTCCGGCCGCAGGCCCCACGCCTCGACCAGCCGGAACAGCGCGGTCTCCACCGCGAACAGGGCCGGTTGTGCCCACCCGGTCTGATCGAGCGCATCCGCCCGCCCGTCGAACAGGACGTCACGCAGCGACCCGTCGAGCAGCGGGTCGAGCTCGGCGATCACCTCGTCCAGCGCCGTCGCGAACACCGGGAACCGCTCGTACAGCTCCCGGCCCATCCCGGCGCGCTGGCTGCCCTGGCCGGTGAACAGCACGGCGGGCTTCGGATCGGCCGCGGCCTGCCCGCGCAGCACGCCCGCGCCCGGCCGGTCCTCGGCCAGGGCCCGCAGGCCCGCGACCGCGCTCTCGGAGTCGGCGGCCACCACGGCCGCGCGGTACTCGAACGCCGAGCGCGTCGTGGCCAGCGAGAACGCCACGTCGCCGAGCCTCGGGCCGGGCTCGCCCTCCTCGAACGACGCGAGCCGTCCGGCCTCGTCCTCCACGAACGACGCGAGACGTCCGGCCTCGTCCTCCACGAACGACGCGAGACGTGCGGCCTGCGCCCGCAACGCCTCCGCCGACCGGCCGGAGACCAGGAGCGGCACGGCCAGGACCGGCACGGTACCGTCCGCCCCGGGCTCGTGGCTCTCGGGCTCCGCCTCCGGCGCCTCGGCCCGTTCGATGATCACGTGCGCGTTGGTGCCGCTGATGCCGAACGACGACACCCCCGCCCTGCGCGGATGGTCGGCCGACGGCCATTCGGCGGGCTCGGTCAGCAGCCGCACCGCGCCCGAGGCCCAGTCCACGTGCGTGGACGGCTCGTCGATGTGCAGCGTCCTGGGCAGCGTGCCGTACCGCATCGCCATGACCATCTTGATCACGCCCGCCACACCGGCCGCCGCCTGCGTGTGGCCGATGTTCGACTTCACCGAGCCCAGCAGCAGCGGGCGGTCCTCACCCCGGTCCTGCCCGTACGTCGCCAGCAGTGCCTGCGCCTCGATCGGGTCGCCCAGCGCCGTGCCCGTGCCGTGGCCTTCAACCGCGTCCACCTCGGCGGGGGACAGTCCCGCGCCGGCCAGCGCCTGGCGGATCACCCGCTGCTGCGAGGGACCGTTCGGCGCGGTCAGGCCGTTCGAGGCGCCGTCCTGGTTCACCGCGGAACCTCGCAGGACGGCCAGCACCCGGTGGCCGTTGCGCCGCGCGTCGGACAGACGCTCCAGGACCACCATGCCCGCGCCCTCGGACCAACTGGTGCCGTCGGCGGCGTCCGAGTAGGACTTGCACCGCCCGTCGGCGGCGAGCCCTCCCTGGGCACTGAACTCCGCGATCCCCATCGGCGTGGCCACCACGGTCACGCCGCCGGCCAGCGCCAGCGAGCACTCGCCCGAGCGCAGCGCCTGCGCGGCCAGGTGCATCGCCACCAGCGACGACGAGCAGGCGGTGTCCACCGTCAGCGCCGGGCCCTCCAGCCCCAGGGTGTAGGACAGCCGGCCCGAGGTCACGCTGCCCGCCTGGCCCGTCACCATGAAGCCACGGGCCTCGTCCGGCGGGATGTAGCCCGAACCGCTGGCGCCGACGTAGACGCCCGTCTCGCTGCCCCGCAGCGACAGCGGGTCGATCCCGGCGCGCTCGACCGCCTCCCACGTGGTCTCCAGCAGCACGCGCTGCTGCGGGTCCATCGCCAGCGCCTCGCGCGGCGAGATCCCGAAGAACCCCGCGTCGAACTCCGCGGCGTCGGCCATGAAGCCGCCCTGGAAGTCCAGTTCGCCGTTCACCTGCCAGCCCCGGTCGAGCGGCAGCGGGGAGACGGCGTCGCGCCCCTCGGTGACGAGCCGCCACAGGTCCTCCGGGGAGCGCACCCCGCCCGGGTAGCGGCAGGCCATGCTCACGATCACGATCGGGTCGTCGGCCACCGACGCGATCGTCGCCGGGGCGATGACGTCGCCGTGCTCGCCCAGCATCTCGGCCAGCAGGAACTCCGCCAGCACCACGGGGGTCGGGTAGTCGAACACCAGGGTGGCCGGCAGCCGCAGCCCGGTCGCGACGTTCAGCCGGTTGCGCAGCTCGACCGCGGTGAGGGAGTCGAAGCCCAGCTCGCGGAACTCCCGCCGCACGTCCACCATCCGGGGGGAGGTGTGCCCCAGTGCGGTGGCGGCCTGGGCCCGGACCAGCTCGATCACCAGCCGGAGGCGGTCGGCGGGGGCCAGCCCGGCCAGCTGCCGCAGCAGCGCCCTGTCCGCGCCGGACACCGGGGCCGCCGCCGTGCGGCGGGTGCCGCGCACCAGCGAGCGCAGCAGCGGCGGCACCTCGCCGAACGCCCGCAACGCCGGCAGGTCGAACCGGACCGGGGCCACCACCGGCGTGTCGCAGCCCAGGGCCGCGTCGAACAGCGCCAGCCCCTCCGCGAAGGAGAACAGGTGGAATCCCGCTGCCGCCAACCGGCGGAGGTCGGTCTCGGTGAGCTCGCCGGCCATGCCGGCGTCCGCCGCCCACGGGCCCCACACCAGGGACAGGCCCGGCATGCCCTGGGCCCGGCGGTACTGGGCCAGCGCGTCCAGGTAGGCGTTGGCCGCCGCGTAGCCGCCCAGCCCCGCGCCGCCGAACAGCCCGGCCATCGAGGAGTACATGACGAAGGCGGCCAGATCGAGGTCCCGCGTCAGCTCGTGCAGGTGCCAGGCGCCGTCCGCCTTGGGCCCGAACACGGTGGCCACCCGCCGCTCGTCCAGCGACTGGATCATCCCGTCGTCGCGTACGCCCGCCGCGTGGACGACCGCGGTGAGCGGGTGCTCGGCGGGCACGCCCGCGAGCAGCTCCGCCACCTGGTCCCGGTCGGCCGTGTCGCAGGCGACGACGGTGACCTCGGCTCCGTGGGCGATCAGCTCGGCCTGCAGCGCCACCGCGCCCGGGGCGTCCGGACCCCGGCGGCCGGCCAGCAGCAGGTGCCGTACCCCGTGCTCGGCCACCAGGTGGCGGGCCAGGTTGCCGCCCAGGCCGCCCGTGCCGCCCGTGATCAGGACGGTGCCGTCGGGGTCCAGCCTCGGCGCGCCGCCCCCGCCCGGTGCCAGGCGGACCAGGCGGGGAACGCGGGCGACGTGATCGCGGATCATCACCTGGGGCTCGCCGCAGGCCAGCACCTCGGGCAGCGCCGACAGCGCGGTCTCCCGCCCGTCCACGTCGACGAGCAGGAAGCGGCCGGGGTTCTCGGCCTGCGCGACGCGCACCAGGCCCCAGACCGCGGCCGCCGCCGGGTCCACGGTCGTCCCGTCTTCGGTGCCGTCTTCGGTGCCGTTTTCGCTGCCTGCGACCGCGCCCCTGGTGACCAGTGCCAGCCTCGACTCGGTGAACCGGTCGTCGGCCAGCCACTGCCGCAGCAGGTCGAGCACCCGGCCGGTCAGCTCCCGCGCCGCCGGCGCGCCGGTCGCCTCCACGGGCGGCGTGATCTCGACGGCCACGACGTCCGGCACCCGGTCCGGCTCGCCCCGGCCCGGCTCGGACCAGCGCAGGTCGCCCAGGCCGGGCCGCCCCGGCTCGGAGCCGTTCGGTTCCGACCAGTCCAGTTCCGACCAGTCCAGCTCGACACAGTCCAGCCCGGCCACCGCGTCCACCGGGGAGACGACCGTCGGCGCGACCGTCCACTCCAGCGTGAACAGCGCGTCCCGCTCCGGTCCGCCGCCGGAGGCGAGCATCTGGTCCGCCGACACCGGGCGGAACACCAGCGACTCCGCCGTCAGCACCGGCGCGCCCTCGGCGTCCACCGCCACCAGCGACACCGAACCGCTCCCGGTCCTGACCAGCCGCACCCGCAGCGCCGAGGCGCCGCCCGCGTGCAGGCACACCCCGCCCCAGGAGAACAGCAGCCGCCCCTGGCCCGGCTCCACCAGGTCCATGAACGCGGCCGGTTGCAACGCCGCGTCGAGCAGGGCGGGATGCAGGCCGAACGAGCCGGCGTCGCCGACCTCCTCGGGCACCGCGACCTCGGCGAAGATCTCCTCGTCACGCCGCCAGACCGCCCGCAGCCCCCTGAAGGTCGGCCCGTAGAGCACGCCGCTCTCGGCCAGGTCGTCGTACAGCCCGTCCAGGCCGACGGGCACCGCGCCCTCAGGCGGCCACACGGCCGTGTCGAGCCGCGCCGTGCGCGCTCCGACCCCCAGCACTCCGGCCGCGTGCCGCACCCAGGGCCGGTCCGGCGCGTCGGCCGACCGGGCGTAGATCGCCAGGTTCCTGCGTCCCGTCTCGTCGGACGCGCTCACCACCACCTGGACGGCGACGGCGTCGTCCGCACCGAGTACCAGCGGGGCGGCCAGGGTGATCTCCTCCACCCGGTCGCAGCCGACCTGGTCCGCCGCCCGGATCGCCAGCTCCAGGAACCCGGTGCCCGCGAACAGCGCCGTACCCGCCACCGCGTGGTCGGCGAGCCAGGGGTGCGTCCGCACCGACATCAGGCCGGTGAGCAGCGCGCCGTCGGAGTCGGCGAGCCCGACGGCGGCGCCCAGCAGCGGATGCCCCGCCGCGGCGAGGCCGAGCCCCCGGGCGTCGGCGATCCGCATCCCGCTCGGCCAGAACCTGTGGTGCTGGAAGGCGTAGGTGGGAAGGTCGACATGGCGGCCGCCCGGCAGTGCCTGTCGCCAGTCCACGGTCACGCCGCGCACGAACAGCTCGGCGGCAGAGAGCAGGACGCGATCCAGTCCGCCCTCGTCGCGGCGCAACGTCCCGGCGACCACCGCCGCGCCGACCTCCGCCGCGTCCACCGCCTGCTCGATCCCCAGCGTCAGCAACGGATGCGGACCGACTTCGAGGAAGATCCGATAGCGCTCCCGCAGCAACCGCTCGATCGCCGACCCGAACTCCACCGTCTGCCGCACGTTCTCGTACCAGTAGCCCGCGTCCAGCTCAGAGCCGTCCAGCCACTGGCCGGTCGCGGTCGACAACATCGGCACCCGCGTCGCTCCCGGTGCCAGACCCGCCAGGTCGCTCAGCAGTTCCTCGCGGAACCGCTCGACCTGCGGTGAATGCGCGGCGAAGTCCGCACCGGCCAGCTGCCAGCGCATCACACCCTCGGCCGACAGGCGCCGCTCCAGCACCTCCATGGCCTCACCGTCGCCGGCGACGGTGACCACCCGGGGCCCGTTGATCGCCGCGATCGAGATCCGGTCCAGCAGGTCGTCGGCGGCCAGCGCCGCGCGCACCTGCTCCGCCGGGGCCATCACCGACAGCATGACTCCGCGCCCGGACAGCTTCTCGCCGATCAGGCGGCTGCGCAGCGCCACCACCCGGGCACCGTCCTGCAGCGACAGACCGCCCGCGACCACCGCCGCCGCGATCTCCCCCTGCGAATGACCCACCACCGCATCCGGACGAACCCCGAGCGACTCCCACACCGCCGCCAGCGACACCATCACCGCGAACGACACCGGCTGCACCACATCCACCCGATCCAGCCCCGGAGCACCCTCCACGCCCCGGACCACCTCCAGCAACGACCAGCCCGACCAGTCCACGAACGGCTCCAACGCCGCCGCACACTCGGCCATCCGCCCCGCGAACACCGCCGACTCCTCCAGGAGAACGGCACCCATCCCGGCCCACTGCGCCCCCTGACCCGGGAACACCCACACCATCCGGCCATCCACATCGGCCACGCCCGTGACCACACCGGACGCCGACTCACCGGCCTCGACTGCGGCCAGCCCCGCCAGCAGACCCTCACGCTTCCCGCCGACCACCACCGCGCGATGCTCGAACACCGACCGCGACACCACCAGCGACGACCCCACACC
>NZ_JCADBG010000057.1:0-12891 GCF_059358815.1 Streptosporangium nanhuense | reverse complement strand
GGCGAAGGTCTCGATCCCGACGGGCAGCGGCGCGACCTCGGCGAACGCGCCGCCGGCGGCCCAGTTGTCGATGCCGGTGCTGGGAATGGTCGACTGGAGACTGCCGGTCGGGTCCCACAGGTGGTTGGCGCGGCCGCACATGACGTTGCCGTTGTCGCCCCAGTTCTTGCCGATCTCGTTGTTCAGGTTGGGCAGCACGCCGGTGGCCTTCAGCTTGACCAGCAGCTTGCTGGTGCCGACGCTGCCCGCGGCGAAGAACACCTTGTCGGCGGTCACGGTCTTGGTGGCCGTGACGTCACCGCCGGTGTTGAGCTGCTCGATGACGACGGTGTAGCGGCCACCGGAGGCGGGGGCGACCGAGGTGACCCGGTGCAGCGGCGAGACGGTGACGTTGCCGGTGGCCTTGGCCAGGGCGATGTAGGTCTTCTGGAGCGACTTCTTGCCGTGGTTGTTGCCGTAGAGGATCTCGCCGGCCAGCGCCGACTTGGTGGCGGTCCCGGCCGCCTCCTGCTTCATGTAGTTCCAGTCGTAGAGGTTGGGCACGAAGACGAACGGGAGAGCGGAACGCTGGGCGTGCTTCCTGCCGACCCGGCTGTACTGGTAGCAGGCGGTGGTGTCGAACCAGGCCGGGTCGATGGAGGCGGCCCCGAGCCCGGCGTTGGCGCGCGGGTAGTAGGTGTCGTACATCTCGTCGGCGTTCACCGACGGGAGGACGGTGCCGAAGTTCTCGCGCCGGGGAGTGACGGCCATGCCGCCGTTGACCAGCGACCCGCCGCCGACGCCGCGGCCCTGGTAGACCGTGATGCCGCCGAACTCCTCGGCGTCCAGGATCCCGGTGTAGCGGGTGATGTCCCTGTCGATCGGGAAGCCGAGGAAGTAGTTGAGGGGGGCCTTGGTCCTGGTACGCAGCCAGTAGGACCGGTGGTCCGGCGAGGTCGTGGCGCAGAAGATCTTGCCGTCGGAGCCCGGGGTGTCCCAGGCCATGCCCATCTCGATCATGTGTACGCCGACGCCGGCCTGGGCGAGACGCAGGGCGGCCACGGAGCCGCCGTACCCGGTGCCGATCACCAGGGCCGGGACGTGGGCGCCGTTGGAGATCGGAGCGGCCGCGGTGGCGGTCTGCGCCCGGGCCGGACCGGTGTGACCCGTGAGAGCGGTGATTCCTAAGATGGAACCAGTTCCAGTTATGAATCCGCGTCGCGATACGCCTTCAGAACTGGATCCAACTGAGCCTTTCTCTCGCATGTGATTTTCCTCACAGTCGGGGGGTGGAACCAGTTCTATATGTTTCTGGTGTGTTAATCCACCACGTCGTCCGCGAGTGATTTGTGGCCCGCGGGCTACCTGAAACTCCAGGTCACGGTGGGGCGGGCGCCGGGTGCGGCCGGACCGCCTCCAACGGCCCCCGCCCGGGTGCCCGATCCTGCGTGACGGCCTGCCACCATGACTCCCCTGATCAAGGCGGGTGTCATGGTGACAGCCCCGTCGGCGGGCGTACGGGCACCGAGGCCGTCCGCCCGGACGCTCGGAACGTCAGCCCTCGCAGGACTCCCGGACCTCGGCGGTGCAGATGTCCCTGCCCTCGCCGCCGACGACGGAGTCGGAGCCCAGGTTGCCTTCGAGGACGTCGTCGCCGCCGTTCCCGCTCATGGTGTCGCCGCCGGTCTGGCCGGAGACGATGTCACGGCCCGAACCGCCGGAGAAGCCGTCCTTGCCGGCGCCCAGGAAGGCACGCATGGACAGGGTGGTGTTGTTGCGCAGGGTGTCGGCCCCGCCCTGGAGGCTGGCCTGGATGCCGGTGATCCCGGTGGCGGGGCAGCGGACCGTGTTGTCGTCGACCTTCTGGCAGACACCCCCGGTGGAGAGCGTGTCCTTGGCGTTCCTGACGAGGAGCGTGCCGTCGACGTCGACGTCGACGCTGATGTCGTCGGCCAGATTCCCCGCGTTGACCGACAGCAGGCTTCCGGTCACGACCACGTTGGTGTCGGCCAGCGCGGGCCCGGCGAGGGCCAGTGGCGGGGTGACCGTCAAGATCCCCACCGCCAGCATCCGCAGCCCGGTCCTGCGGACCACGCCCGGCCGCGACGGCTCGCGCTGTGTGACGTTCCTCCGTGTACGCATGAATCCCCCGTGTGTTCGGCTGCCGGCCCCTTCTGGCGGTGACCGGTCGGCGGGCTCCTGTGCCCGGGACGATTACATCCCGTGACCGCCCGTGACCCCATGGCACTCCGCCCACGGTGAGAGAACTGTTTTACGGAGAGTTCTGAAAGCTAGACCGTCCTCGTCCCTGCCCCCACCCCCATGCGCGGGCGCCCCGGCGCTCCGCCGGGGCGCCTCCTCACCGGGGGAATCGCTCAGCCCTGGGCCGGGGTCAGTTCCGCCATCCGCGACCAGCCCTCGCCGGGCACCTCGACGTTGATGATCTCCGGCGTCGTCGCGATCACCTCGGGCATCCAGGCCATGGCGGTCGTGAAGTGGTCCGAGCTCACGTGCGCCTCACCGGCGGCGGGCGAGGCGAAGGCCTCCAGCAGGACGAACTGGCCGGGCGTGTCGACGCTCCTGGACCACTCGAAGAAGACGTTCCCCGGCTCGTCGCGGGTGGCCCGGGTGAAGTCGTCGACGAGCGAGAGCCACTCCTCGGCGCGCTCGGGACGGATGGTGAACTTGACGGCGATGAAGATCATGGATTGGCCTCTCCGGCTCGGTTCCGGCTCTGTCGAAAACCGGGACGGATATCCGTCCCGTGGGTGTCGCGCGGGACGACGCCCGGCGTCATGGCCAAGATAAGTGGCGGACGCCGTCACACGGGCACCGCCGTCACCAGAGAAGGAGCAGATCATGCAGGCTCCCCCGTCCCCTCACCTGACCAGGCCGGTCATGTACCACCGCTGGTCCGAGATGACCTTCACGCACTGGCGGTACCCACCGGCCGCGATCCAGCGGCTGCTGCCCCCCGGGCTCACGGCCGACACCTTCGACGGCGCGGCCTGGGTCGGCCTCACCACCTTCCTGATGGAGGACGTACGGGCACCGGGCGTGCCCGCGCTGCCGTGGCTGTCGCGGTTCCCCGAGACGAACGTCCGCACGTACGTACGCGACGAGCGGGGGCGGGACGGTGTCTGGTTCCTGTCGCTGGACGCCGGGCGGCTGCTCGCGGTGCTCGGCGCGCGGGCGGGGTACGGACTGCCCTACTTCTGGTCCCGGATGGCCGTCAGCGCGGTCGGGGAGCGGCGCGGCTACCGCTGCCGGCGGCGCCTGCCGGGGCCCGTGGGCGCGCGGTGCGACGCGGTCGTCGAGCTCGGCCCGCCCCTCGCGGAGGCGGAGCGCGACGAGCTGGCGCACTTCCTGACCGCCCGCTACCGGCTGTTCACCACGTTCGCGGGCAGGACGGCCACCGCCCAGATCGAGCACCCCGACTGGCCGCTGCGCCACGCCCGGCTGGTCCACCTGGACCAGGACCTGCTCCAGGCGGGAGGGCTCGACGCCCCGGACCACGCCCCCGTGCTGCACGCCTCACCCGGGGTGCCGGTACGGATCGGGAGGTGGACCCGGTGACGCGCGAGCTTCCGCGCTCTCACTCCTGCCTGACGAGGAGGTGGCGCGGCCCGCGCAGCACCGCGCTCTGCCGGTACGGGGGCGGGTCGGCGACGAGCCGGGGGCTCTCCAGGTTGCGGAAGAGCTCGTTCAGCGCGATCTGCGCCTCCAGCCGGGCGAGGGGGGCGCCGAAGCACAGATGGACGCCGGCGCCGAAGCCGAGATGCTGGATGTCGCGCCGGTCGGGGTCGAACCGGTCGGGGTCGCGGAAGTAGGCGGGGTCGCGGTTGCCGGAGGCGAGCACGAGCGTGATCCGCGACCCCTTCGGGATGACGGTGTCCGCGACGGTGAGGTCGCTGTACGCGGCCCGCCAGGGGATGAGATGCACCGGGGGTTCGTAGCGCAGCAGTTCCTCGACCGTCCGGACGATCATTCCCGGTTCGCGGCGCAGGCGCTCCAGGACGCCGGGATGGCGCAGCAGCGTCAGCACGCCGTTGGCGATCAGGTTGACGGTCGTCTCGTGGCCCGCGATGAGCAGCAGGTTGGCGGTGCTGACGATCTCCTCGTCCGTCATGCGCCCGTCGGGCCCGTCGTCGTTCGCCAGCCGCGACAGCAGGTCGTCGCCCGCCGGCCGGCCGCGGCGGCTCTCCAGGAGCCCCGCGAGGTACGACCTGAGGTCGTCACGGGCCCGCACGCCCTCCCGTACGCGCTCCTCGGAGCCCGCCTCGGAGTCGGCGTCGAGCATGGCGACGATCGCCTCGACCCACCCGTGGAACCGCGGCTCGTCCTCGCGGGGTACGCCGAGCAGGTGGCAGATCACGGTGACGGGGAAGGGGTAGGCGAAGTCGTCGACGACGTCGATCTCGTCCTTGCTCACCAGGTTGTCGATCAGGCGCGTGACGATGTCGTTCAGGGCGGGCCGCATGTCGTCCACCAGCGTGGGCGAGTGCGGGGGGCCGAAGTGCCGCATCGCCATGCGGCGCAGCCGGTCGTGGTCCGGGGGGTCGAGGCCGATGAACGCCGGCACGTCCCCGCGCATCGCGAGGGTGGGCCCCGGGTGGTCGAGGTTGTGCGCGTCGGAACTGAGGTGCGGGTCGTGCAGCAGCGCGGTGATCTCCCGGTAGGTGCTGACGACGTAGCCGCCGTCCTCCTGCCGGGCCACCGGGGTCCTGCGCAGCTCGGCGTAGAGCGGGTACGGATCGGCCCGGCTGGAGTGGTCGAGGATCCGCTGGAAGGTGCTGGACGCCTGGGTGACTGTCATGGCCGCTCCTTCTGTCTGGCCGCCCGGGGTTCCACCGCCCCCGGTCCAGCCCTGTCAGGCCTTTTGGGACGTGGTCAACCGCCCGGCCGTGCGAACGCCACGCGCCGCTCGCTCGGCTCGTGGCCGGTGACCACCACCGTGGCTCCGTGGGTGATGATCACCGGATCGGGGAAGTGGGCGGGGACGGGCCTCATGCCGGAGGGCCGGTCGGGAGTGGGGCAGAAGGGCGGGAAGGGCGACGCCGTCTCGATCAGATGCCGGTAGTGGTCGAGCCACTTGGCGTTGTCGAAGCTGACCGCCGCCGTGACCCGGCCGCGGTAGCCGTACGCGGCGACGAACCGGTGCTCCTCCACCGAGCCCTGCGTCACGACGACCTCGTCCGACAGGACCGGGACACCGACGGACTTGATGTTGACGCCGAACTGCGTCGACCAGAACGTCGGCATGGACAGGTGCGGCCAGCGGTCCGTCGGGGAGCTGACCATGTTGTGCGCCGCGACCTGGGCCTGTTCCACCGCGTTGGCCCAGTGCTCCAGCGACAGGAAGCGATACTCGTAGACCGGGTGCGGGCAGCGTGCCACGTCCCCGGCGACGAAGACGTCGTCGGTGACCAGGCCGTTGACGTCGAACGCCCGGCAGCCCGAGTCGCAGGCCACGCCCCAGACGCCGGCGGCCAGCCCCGAGTCCCGCAGCCACTCGGTGTTGCGCACGCCGCCGAGCGCGACCACCACCACGTCGGCGTCGACCGTGCCGCCGTCGGAGAGGTGGGCGCGGCACACCCGCCCCCGCCCGTCCCCTTCCAGCCGCGTGAC
The DNA here is from genome assembly GCF_059358815.1 of Streptosporangium nanhuense. Classification (NCBI taxonomy): domain Bacteria; kingdom Bacillati; phylum Actinomycetota; class Actinomycetes; order Streptosporangiales; family Streptosporangiaceae; genus Streptosporangium; species Streptosporangium nanhuense. The sequence continues at coordinate 7,284 of NZ_JCADBG010000057.1, read as the reverse complement.
CTTGACACCGCAGCGCAGGTCGACGCCGTGGGCACGCTGGAGGTTCGCGGCGACCGAGCCGATCATGCTTCCGAGCGCTCCCACCAGCGGGGCCTCGCCGATCTCGGCGACGGTCACCGGTGTGCCACGCTCGCGGCACACGGAGGCGATCTCGGAGCCGGCGAAACCGGCCCCGATGACGAGCACCCGGCCGGGCCCGGCGGCCAGCCGCTCCCACAGGCGGCGGGAGTCGTCGCACGTGCGTACCACGAACACGCCGTCCAGGGCGGCCTCCGCCTTGTCGGCCCACCGCCTGGCGCGCACACCGGTGGCGATCAGCAGCCTGTCGAAGGGGACCTCCCGCCCGTCCGCGAGCTCCACCCGCTTGCCCGCGAGGTCCAGGCCGGAGGCGGGCACGCCGAGCAGCCACTCCGCGTCGATCTCGCGGCGCCGGGGCAGCGCGGTGCCGTCCGCGGGCACCCAGCCGGTCAGGACCTGCTTGGACAGCGGGGGCCGGTCATAGGGTTCGCGCGCCTCGTCCCCGACGAGGGTGAGCGAGCCGGTGAAGCCCTCGTCGCGCAGTGCCTCCGCGGCCCGCAGCCCCGCGAGCGAGGCGCCGACGATGACGACGCGGCCGTCGCGCCTGAACGTCTCCTCGCTCCGCTCGCTGGTCACACCGCCGCCGTTCCGGTCCTCGTCGCGGGCGCGGGCAGGGGCGTCTCCAGCCGGTCGACGAGGATCGCCTGGACCGGGCAGGCGGCCGCGGCGCGCAGGACCTGCTCCCGTTGCGCCTCGTCCGGGCTGGAATGGAACATGAGCGCCTCCTCGCCCCACATCCGGAACGTGTCCGGAGCCAGGAAGGCGCACTGCGCGTACCCCTGGCATCGCGCCAGGTCGACGACAACCCTCATACGGACCATCCCTTCCGAACCTTCGTACGGCTGAGTGAGCCTGTGTGCGGCCGAGTGAGACGGAGAACCGGGACGGCGGGGTCGATCACGCGGGGCTTCTGGTGGTTCGAACGGTCTCAGGGCCCCGGAAAGGGCCGGGAGACGCGGCGGACGCGCGGACGTCGAGGGCCGGGTGTGATCCCGGGGCGAGCCGATGCCCTCGGCCAATCTCCGAAAAACATCAAACGGCCTTCCCGGACACCACCTGCAAGGCGCTGACCTGCCCAAATAAGCCTATCCCGGACATTTGGCCGGTGCATCGTCCTTGTGCCAGCGGACGGTCAAGGATTGCGGACGGAGAGGCGGGAGCGGTGACCGAAAGCTGACGCGCGGCACTCCTCGCCGTGACAGGACCAGGTGGGGTGACGCGTGGCCTTCCTCGCCACAAGGAGGCCGGACGGCCGGGCGTTGTGGGCGCACGTCATGCCCCACCTCTGAACAGGGCCGAGGCTCCGCGTGGCCGCGTGAGGGCGATCGTCGAAGACGCCCGGCCGCCGAGACCTTCCGGAATCACCCGGGATCTCTCAGAACGAGACCTGGAGCTCCTCCTGGCCGGGATCGTCCCGCGCCGGATCGGCGGCGCTCAGCACGGAATCCGGGACGTTCCGGACGGGGTCAGCGGCGCTTCGTACGGGATCGGCGGCGCTCAGCACGGAATCGGGGACGTTCCGGACGGGATCGGCGGCGCTTCGTACGGGATCCGGAGTGCTTCGTACGGGATCAGGGGTGCTTTGTGCGGGATCAGGCATGTCGAGGTCGTCCTGCGCGGAGTCGGTCGAGCCGTCGGCCCCGTTCCGGGGCGCCGGACTGCCGAGTCGCATGCGCAGGCGGACGCGAGACCCCTCCTCCACCTGCTCGATGGTGAACTCGTCACACAGCTGGTTCATCAGCCACAGGCCGAACCCCCGCACGGTGCCCGTGGGACGCTCGCTGGGGACGTGCCAGAGGGCCAGGAGACCCATGGTGTCGGTGACGTCGACGGTCAGGTAGGTCTCGCTCTGCCAGATGGCCAGCGTTCCCTTGCCCCCGCCGTGCTCCAGGATGTTGATGACCGCCTCGTTCGTGACGAGAAGGAGGTCGTCCAGCCGTTCGCCCCGCATGCCGGCTCGGACGGCATGGTATTGGAGACGATCCCGCAGAGCGCTGAGATCCTCGTCGATCGGCCATTGCTGGCCGTGGTCGCCGGTCACGACACCCCCTTGAGGTCGCCTTGTCTGGCAGTCACCGGGGGGCGAGCCGACTTGCTCCAGAATCAGGGCGTTGCTGACGAGTTACACGATGCTAGACACCTGCCCGCTCATTGCCAACTTACGACCGCCCGAGCCAACAGATGTTCGCTCGGTCGTCCTGGAGGGCGAGAGCCGATCGGGGTGCGGAACCGGCTACGACGGCCGGCTCGGCCGCAGCACCTTGAGGGCGTCGGCCACGGTGGGCTGGACGCCGAAGGCCTGGGCGAGACCGGTCAGGTGGAAGAGCCTTTCGAGGCGGGGGTGCAGGTTGACCAGGACGATGCTGCCGCCGCGGTCCTGGACGGTCTGGCGGGTGTTCAGGAAGCTCTGGATTCCCGTGGAGTCGCAGAAGGTCAGCTCGGTCAGATCGATGACGAGGTCGCGCCGGCCCTGGCCGATGGCCTCCTGCAGATCGTGGTGGAACCGCTCGGCGTTGCTGTAGTCGAGCTCACCGGCCAAGGCCAGAAGAAGCATCTCCTGCTCAGCGGGGTCGGACACGTCGGTCACGCGGACGGCAGCGCTCACGGATATACCTCTGCAGACAGTCGGTGGGAGGAAGACGCGGCCGGAAGGCAGCCGCCGGGCATGACGCCCGGACCGGGGCCGGAGAGCGGTGACCCGATCACGACTCCCCCTGGACCGGGAGCCGTGGAGGGGGCCGATCTGATTACTCTCAGCGTACGATCCTCCGAATTCCTCTAGAGAACCCTTACGGTACAACTGAGGAGCAATCAGCCGTTATCCCACTGTGGTTACGGTGCCCGGACCCACGCTGAGCGCCTCCGTCCAGCCGCACAGCTCGACGATTCGCCGCGTGTGCGGACGGAGACCGTCGACGATCAATCTCCGGCCGCCCGTCATCCCGAACGCCGTCTCCGCCAGCACCCTCAGGCCGCCGACGTCGACGAAGCCGACGCCGCGGAGATCGGCGTACAGATCGCCGTCGACCCGTTGCGCGGCCATGGCGAGCGCCCGGACCAGGATGAGCCGCGTACAGAGATCGATGTCCCCCTCGCAGCACACGCCGGCGGGCCGTCCGGTGAAGAGGACGCGCAGTGAACCGTGGTCGACATCTCCTGTCATCGCGCTCACCTTCTGGGTGCGCATGAAGGTCAGTCAACATCTGCCGTGTCGGCACAGATGGATCGGCTGATCACCATGGGGTGCCGGACATACCGGACACCTCCTCCCATCATCCTTCAACCGGACGGCTTCCGGTACGGTTCACCGCCCGCGAGTTTCGGGCCCTGGAAATCGGCTACACAGGGTACTCGTCCGGATCCTCCTCGTGATCGACCCGTCACCCGCCCCTGGCTGATGGGATACCCGGCGCGGGCGCGGGTAGACGGGCCCGGGAATGAACGCCGCGCGGGATCGGCTGACCAAGGAACCGCCGTACGGCCGTACGGCGGCCTGGCGAAGGAGGATTTCCATGCAGGCGGACGTCAGGCTCTCCCCCGGCGGTGATTCCTTCGTGGCGGAGGTGGACGGCAGGCAGGCGGGGAAACTGGAGATCGTCCGGCGCGACGGGGTCATCGTCTACCCCCACACCAAGGTCCAGCCGGAGTACGAGGGCAGGGGGGTGGGGTCCGCGCTCGTCCGCACGGCACTGGACGCGGCCCGCGCGGAGAACGCGAAGGTCGTCCCTCTCTGCTGGTTCGTGCGGGAGTGGATCGACCGTCACCCCGACTACGCCGATCTCGTCGAGGGCACCTGACCTCTTCGGGCACAGCAGCCCCATAGCGAGCGGGTTTGTGTCATTCGCGCTCCGCGTAATCGGGCCGGGACCGACAGACGCGCTGGTCGTGCGCCTGGCGGACAGCATCATTCGCGGACGGACGGGGACCGGAATTTCCCGAAGGGTAAAGGGAGAACGTCGCGAGGGTTATCGTGAGAACCAGGACGGTTTCGCGACAAGACTCACGGCGGATTGTGATCGTCGGAACGCGTACCGTGCGGCATGATACTGAAAATCACCCGGTTGGTGTGGATCGGCCCTGGTGGCTTGTCGTGCGGACCGGATCATGGCCCGATCCCTTGCTAGGCTGCAGGGAACCGTTCGAACCGGGCGTTGTCTCACCCCGGCAGGTGAGACTTCTCAAGAAGTGGGGTCACACCGTGAAGAAGTTGCTCGTTCTGGCGCTCGTCGCCCTCGGGGGGCTGCTGGTCTGGCGCAAGGTGCAGGCCGACCGCGCCGAGCTCGACCTGTGGACCGAGGCCACCGGCAGCGAGAACTGACAAACGCGGCTACCGATTCGGGTGCTTTCATGGTCCTTGCCCAACAAGATGGAGTAACACCCATCAGGCTTGTCTGCCTGGATCTGGCAGGCACCACGATCGGTGATGTCGCCATGGTCGAGCGGGCGTTCGCCGAGGCGATCGCCACGCAGGGCATCGTGCCCGGGACCGGTGCGTACGCTCGCGCCATGGTGCACGTGCACCGGTCCCGGGGATGCCCCACGATCGATGTCTTCCGTGGCATCTTCCCCGACAACGAGGCCCAGGCCCAGGCGGCCAATCTGACCTTCGAGCGCTCCTACGAGGGCGCCATCGCGCGCGCGGGCCTGATCCCGCTGCCCGGGATCGTCGAGGCACTCGACAAACTCCGCGGTGCCGACATCAAGATCTGCCTCATCACCGGCTTCAGCCGCGCCACGCTCAGCCGCGTGCTGAGCGCCCTGAGCTGGTCCGACAAGATCGACCTCGCCCTGTGCCCCGAGGACGCCGGACGCGGCCGCCCCATGCCCAACATGGTCCTCACCGCGGTCATGCGCCTCGGCGTCGAGGACGTCCGCCAGGTCGCGATCGCCGGTGACTCCGAGAACGACATGCTCTGCGGCCGCCGCGCGGGCGCCTCGATGGTCGCCGGCGTCCTGACCGGCGTCCACAGCAGGGAGCGTCTCCTCAACGGCGGAGCCACCCACCTCCTCGACTCCGTCGCGGACCTCCCCGAACTCCTCCTCGGCGTCACACCGGCCGCACCCCCCGTCGCCGCCATCCGCTGAAGCCCGCCTTCGCTGCCCGCCGGTCGTACCTCAGCCGGCCGTTCGCCGAAGTCCGCCCCCGCTGCCGCCGGTCGCCCCCGTCGCCGTCCGCTGGAACTGGTCCGTCCCCGGTTGTCACCGGTCGTCCCCTCCGCCGCTGTCGCCGTCCGCCGAAGCCCGCCTCGCCACGCGGATCCAAGTGGCGTAGAAGCGGGTCCAGTTGCTACCGTGTACGACTGAAGCAGGCCGTGTGCAAGGGCATCTCCCCAGGCCACCGGCTTGAATCTCGGGGCCTTAGCTCAGTTGGCAGAGCGCCTGCTTTGCAAGCAGGATGTCAGGAGTTCGAATCTCCTAGGCTCCACCTGCGGGAATGCTCAGTCTGTGATCATGAAAACCGGGCTTGAGTGACTAACTGGGTGACTAAGCTCCCCGGGCACCTCCGAAGAGATCGTCCATCGCCGTCGCGCCCTCCTGCATGACGGGCCGGATCTGGAGGCGGTAGACCGTCTCGGTGACCACGGTGTTGGCGTGGCCGACCAGGCGCGAGATGTGCTCGATGGGGACGCCGGAGTCCGAGAGCAGCGAGACGAAGCTGTGCCGCATCTCCCGGGGCGTCCACTCCGTGTCGACCAGCCCGGCTTCCTTGAGGATCTTCCGGAAGTCCCGCCGGACGTTGCCCGCGCTCAGTGCCGTCCCGTTCTTTGTGCAGAACACCAGCCTGCCCGTTCCGTCATGATCGGTGGTTCCGTCGCTGAGCCCCTCGTGTTCCCAGAGATCCCGCAGCGCCTCCACACAACGCTGTGGCAGCTTGAGGGTCCGGCGAGACTTGACGGTCTTGGTGTCGCCGCTCTGCCGGACCGACCGCCACACGTAGACGGCGTACTCGGTGTGCCCCCACCCCGCCTCCGTGACGGGAACCCACGCCCTGCGCTCGTCGATGAACGCCACCACGTGAGTCCAGGACAGTTCGCGCAGCTCCTCGGTACGAGCCCCTGTGAGCAGCGAGAGGACGACGTACCCGCGCATGCGCGCGTTGGCCTGTTCCGCAGCTGTCATCACAGCTGTGGCCTGGGCCAGCGTGAGCGCCTTGGACTTACGCCCCTGGCGCCCCTCGGGGACCTCGCACAGATCCACGACGTTGCGCTTCACCTTGTCGCGGACCATGGCGTTCTTCACCGACCGGTTGAGGATGCCATGGATCATCTTGAGCGTCCGCGTGCTGAGTTCCGGAGCCTTGCCCGCCAGCCACCGGTCAACGTCTTCCACCGAGAGGTCACGGAGCTTGCGGGCACCGAGAGCCGGGATGACATGGTTCTCGGCGAACTCGGTGTAGAGGCCGACCGTCTTGCTCCCCCGTCCTTTCAGGCCGTGCTCAAGCCAGTACGTGACCGCATCGGCCACGGTGTAGCCGCCCGACGCGATGGCCAGTCCGTCCTCGTAGTCGCGGATGATCTCTTTGAGTTTGGCCTTGGCTTCGGTCTTGGTCTTGCCGCTGGCCTTCTTGACGATGCGCTTTCCGGCCGGGGTGTAGCCGACGGTGACCGAGGCGATCCAGCGTTCGCGGGTTTCGTCCCAGTGCAGGCCGCCGTCTCCCCGGCTGCGTCGTGTGGTCATGATGCCCTCGCTTCCTGTTCGAGTAGTGCCACGTAGTCGGTGATGGCCGAGGCGGGGATGAGCCGGGTTCGGCCCTGGGTGACCGAGCGCAGACGGCCCGATCGGATCTGTTCGTAGATCACGCTGCGGCTCATGCTGAGCAGGTACATGGCTTCGCTGACGCGATACAGCCGCCGATCGGCGGACGGTCGGAGTGCGGTCAACCGTCCTCCCGTTTCGCCGCGATGGCGCGGGCTTGGGAGACGCGGTGCCGGATGTGTTCGGCCATGATCGCCTCACCGGGGGTGTAGCCCGTTCCGGCGAAGCGCCAGTGCCCGAGCACGAGCGTCGTCTCATCACCGAGGGCCGGTAGACCGCGCTGCTTACGTGCTTCGGTGGCCCGATGGGTGGAGCGCACCTGCCGCAGGTCACCGAGGGTGGTGGAGTAGGCGCGGCTCTTGGTCGAGAAGTGGGATCTGGCAAGATTTTCGTGATGGGGTGACGGAACGTCACTGCGGTGGCATCGTGGCCATTGTGTGAAGACCTTCT
>NZ_JCADBG010000056.1:0-14227 GCF_059358815.1 Streptosporangium nanhuense | reverse complement strand
AGAAAGGGGCGTCGTGTCATGTCTGCACCCCTACCCCCTCGCGGGAGGGCTTCACGATCAGCTCTCAAACACCTTCTCAGCGTCGAAGAGTTCCTCCACCCATTCGCGATAAAAGTTACGCAGCACTGAGAACTCTGCCGCCCGCGACTCCGCGGTCGAGACAACGCGGGCGTTGAAGGGCGCGAAGATCCCGGAAGGGGCCACATGCCGGAACCCGGCATGAAATGCCACCTTGGCTGAGCGCTCGGGCAGCAGGATGTCGTAGCCTCCATCACCGGTGGCCAGCATGACCACTGCGGCGTGCGACAACGCCGCGGCTCTGAACCGGCCCGTTTCAATGGGATCAACTTCCTGCCCGAGCGCTTCAGCGATGCGCCGATGGAGTTCCTCTCGCCGGTATAGCGCGCTGAGGGGGATCTGGGCAGCGAGATGGTCCCCGTCCTGCTCCTTCATGAGCTCGGAGTCCAGAACCTCCGAGGTAGCCGTCGAGTGAAAATAGCGACTCAGGAAAGCATCGATCTTTGGGCCGCCATCGCGGTGGGTCAACCGATCGAAGGCGAACGTAGCGCCGGGAAAGTTGTACCGCAGCTGTTCAGGATCGGAGCGCTTGACCTCCTGATAGGCCCGATTGAGGGCCATGAACGAGTCGTAACCCGCACGGTCAAACTCCGGGTCGTAATCGTCCTCCGCAGGAACGACACTGCCTCGCAGCTGTCCGAGCGGAGCCTCGATGTCATGCCACTGGTGCTGGGGAGCGGGGTATACGCAGATCGGCATTTCCTCCCCCCATAGCTCGACGAGCTGATGAGTGGGATACAGCGTCCGCAAGGTGGCGTACACCCCTGTGCTGTCTAACACGCGCCCCAAGCGGTCCAGCTTCTCTATCGCTGCTTCGCTGAGGGGCCTTGGCGGAGGCGGTGGCTTCGCCACCGGCAGCGGGGAGAGGATCAATTGGGCTTCATGCAGGGGGGTGCCCTCGGGCAAGTCATCGAGTCGCTGCCACCATTGCTCCCATGCCTGCAGGGTGCCCCATACCTGCTCAAGCTTGCCAGCTGGGCGCCGTCGTGCTTTGGTGTAGCACGTTTGCACGAATGCCCTCACGAAGTCCGCGTCCTGCAGAGTGAGGTTCCTCCCTCTAATTTTGTCGTGCAGCCGTGATCTAGAAGCGCCACGAATGGGGTACTTCTGCCCCTGCATGCCTTCCTCGAGGACGTCTACGTTCGGCAACGCAGCTTTGCCGAATAACCGCCTCAACTCGATCCATAAATATTCGGCCCTACCGTCGGGCGTCCTTTTGCTCACGGGTCATTCCTTCCGCCCTGCGTAGAGCCGTGGGTCCCAGTGTCGCGAGCCAAGTCTCTGTTGACGAGTGCCTGGCGGCACACGTCTGGAAACGTTCCAGAGCTTCGGGAATCCCATTTTGCCCGTTGATCATGGATTAGGGCGCTCGTCCATCACTCTGGTGGTGCAGACACCGCAGGGCTGCGGCCCGCGCCGGACAGGGCGCGGGCCGCTACAGCACCTGCGCGCCTTCATCCAATCCACGGGAGAGGACACGAGTGCTGATGAACACAAGCGTAAGTCGAAACGAGCCGCGAAGGCGATCATGGCTCTTGATCGGGTGGGCCGTTGTGCTTGGCGCGATGGCTGCTGCGGCCGTGCTGCTGGCGGTTCGTGAGCCGGAGGTCGCCTGGACCATAGGGTTTGCCATCAATGTGGTCGGGTTCGCCCTCACCCTGCAGAATGCAGCAGCCCGGCTCGTCGATCGCATGAGAGGCAGAGCGGAGTAGGCCAACAACGCCTTCATCGTCTCGAACCGATGCGGAGTCCGGCTCTGGTGCGCGTGTTCACTGGAGCCGGACTCGTGGCCTTTCGCCGTGTGGTTGCTTTGTGATGTGGGCGGCTTGCATCCCGACCTCCTCAAAAGGCCATAGTGAGCCGGTGCTCACCATGTCGACGCCACTCCAGCGGTGGGGTGGGGGTCGACGTCGTCTCCCTCAGCCGAGTCGCTCCTCACCGGGCTTGTCGGGGAGTCCTTCGGGGAGCCCGTCGCGGACGGCGCGCACGATCGCGGTCTTGATGGCGCGGGCGGTGCGGCCGGCGAGCGGGATGGGGCTGCCGGTCATCGTGTACCACTCCTCGGCGCCGGTGTATTGCACCCGCACCTGCGCCTGGTCGTCGGAGAGGGTGATGGCCACGGTGAGATCGCCGGTGATGACCCCGACCTCGTCGGTCATCACCCCGCCCGGCCCGGCAACAGCCTCACCCCGGTACTGCTTATCGGCCGCGTTGCTGGTGGCTGATTTGGCCTTGCCGCTCGCGTCGTTCATCACTGCTCCGATCCGCCCGGCCCGCACCCTGCTTACCTGCAGGTGTCCAGCGTCGCGGCCAGCGTTTTCTTCTCCGCAGCGGTGACGCTGAGCGCGTAGTACTTCTTGACCTGCACCCACGCTCGGGCGTACACGCACCAATACGAGCGCTGAGGCGGCTGCCACTGATCAGGGCTCTGATCACCCTTGGAGCGGTTGGAGGCGGCCGAGACCGCGATCAACTGCGGCCGGGTCAGATCGTTGGCCAGCGCGCGGCGCCGCTGGGTGCTCCAGGTGTCGGCGCCCGAGCGCCAGGCGTTGGCCAACGGCACCATGTGATCGATGTCCAAGCTGGCGGCGCGGGTGTAGGTGCGGTTGTCATACAGCGAACGCCAACTCCCCGAGGTCGCTTTGCACTCGTCGTCGCGGGTGACGTTGCGGCCGTCGCGGGCCAGCACCACCTCCCGGGTGTCACAGCCGGAGCCCTTGCGTGACTGGCTGATCCAGTGCGGGAACTTCGCGCGGCTGTAGCCGGCCATCGACCGCGGCGCGGCCACCTTCAACCCACTGAGTGCGGTGCGCGCCGCGGCCGCGGCGATCGGGGTCGGCATGCCGGGGGCGGCGGCTTGTGCACCCGGCGCGGTGAGCGCCGCGGACGCAGGAGGAGCGGCGATGAGGGTGGCGCTCAGCACGCCAGACAGCAAAACAGCGCTTACGCGCCGGGGGGTCAGCACCCCTGCATCATGCACGGCCACAGAGCAGCTGTCACGAAAAGCCTAGCCCCGCATGGCACGCACGGTGCGAGCGTTCGCCGCGAACGCCGGGCGTAGGCATCAAGCACGGCGACTGTGCCTGTCGGACTGCTCCAGGCACGGCGCAAACTCGACTCCCACGCCGCCTAATTGCGGGGGCGAGTCAAGAAGCGGTAGTGAAACAAGTCTATACAGACCATGCACTTATGTCTGTAAGACGCACTCGGAGCCATCCACCATTGTTGACTGGTTTTTCATTTGCCGCCAGATAGGCATTTTTTAGATGAAGATACTCCGGGATAAGCGGCAGGTGTTCCGGCAGATTTTCTGCAGTTGCGGCTCTGACCTGTTCCCGATACTGTTCGCCTGCAATCCCTAAGGCCTCGCCAAGAAATTGAACTTCACTTGAGAATAACCCAGAAGCGTAGCCGACGTTCCCTTGGGCGATGTTAATCATATATCGTGCGTATTCTTCAACGGGGATAAGGGTGCCCGTGAGGGCGACGCCATTTACTGCAAGTGTGCATGTGAGGATAGATTCGGTGCTGGCATCTATGCTGCGTATGAGGTTACCCAAAATGAGGTCTGGTTTTTGCATAATTTTAGATTAGGTTGAAATTTGCTGTTTGTCAGCCTCCTGCTAGCCTCTATCTTTCGTGATCTTCGTGTGGTGGGCTGAGGCATTCGGCTGAGGGCTGTTTTCGCTTCCTGGTCATGTGATGGCCCGGCTGTCGCACCGGGCAGGGTTCCACGATGCGCAGCCCGTCCAGCCCCACCACCCCGGCACCTCAGTGGCCCACCGGCCGGCTTCGGTGGCCATCTCGGCCAGCCCTACCCCCAGACCACCGTCGCGCCAGAGCGCGCCGTTCCTGCCCAGATCGATACGGGCACCCCGAGTAGCACGCGACAATCCTGTACGAGGGGAGGCCGCCTACCGGCACACCGCCGACCGGCTCGTCGCGATGTGGTCGCTGGGCTCGCCCATGACCCTGTTCCTGTGCTGAACCCTGAGGAGCAGGTCGACCGGCTCGGCCGCAACCTCCTGGAAGGACTCATCGTCCTTAACGACCTGTTCCAGCAAGGCGTCGGCGTCAAGGTCCTGGAGGGCATCGCCGTCGGCGAACACACCGAACGCTCCTTCATCCTCGCCCTGGCCCTCGCCCTGGCCGAGGACCGTCGCCGGGACATCTTCCGCAAGACCAAGAACGGCCTGGAGACCGCCCGCAAGCAAGGCAAGGTCGGCGGCCGCCGATCCGTGGTCGACGACGACAAGCGCGCCGCGATACTCGACCGCCGCCGGCGCGGGGAATCCATCCGCACCATCGCCGCCGGGGTGAAGGTCTCCGTCGGGGGCGTCCACAAGACCCTCGCAGAGGCCAAAGCCTCATCCGATCCCGCAGCAGACGGATACTGACCCGCCACCCACATCAGAACGACCAGTCACGGTAAGAGCCGCCCGCCGGGCTCCTTATCGTGACTGGCCGCTTGGATGCTGCTCAAGCCCCGTCGACACGGTGAGCACCGGCACACTAAGACCTGACGCCGTGCCGTGCGACTTATCTTTATCCTTCTCCCTTAGTGTCAACCCAAAGCCAGTCATAGGTGGCGGGACAGGCATTCCAGAAAGAAGGGATAGCCTTCAGGACCTTTTGTTCAATTGCCCGACTATCGTTGCGACCAAAGATTGGCCAGAGTTTGTAGTAGTACTTCTTTCCAATCTTCATTCCAACTTCGTTGTTATGGAAATCCACCTGACTGTCAGTGCCGATACCGCCATATTCGTGGCCAAAGAGAATTAGGCGAGCTTTAGCAGGCCCTAACTTGGCCATTAGGCCTGCAGAGAGAATTCCGTGCCTCAGTGCGTTCTGAAGTCCTGCGACCCCTCGGGAGTTTGCTTGCGAAAATTCCTTGGACCACTTAGATGTTTCTTTGACGATTCTGCATTCCATTGTCCATCGGATTGCCTTGGGGCATTCTGTGGCATATTGATCGGGGTCTACTCGGTTCATCCCCACTTGAGCACTAGCGTTTATGCTGGAGCCTCCAATTAGAGCTACTGTCATGGCTCCGCAAACTGCGATTCGCCGTATCTTCACAGTTTCCTCCACTGGGGCTGTAGCGCCGGAACTTCGACCTCAGGGTACTCCCGGTATACGTATAATTCAATACAATTCTCAATTAGGATACGGCCTGCCCGTTTTCCCTAAAGTGCCAAGTTTTATTCCTGCTTCAGTTTGAACCGATTTATTATGACAAAATATGAATTAGGTAGTTATTTCGAGTGGATGGATTTCCCAAAGCTGCGTGCGGGCGGTGGCGCGGTCCCGCGACGGTGAACCAGGGGGCGGTGCGGCGCTCGGGTGGTGTGATGAGCGGTAGGGGTCCGGGACTGACCTCCAAGCCGGATGTCCGTCCGGCGTGACCAGTTGCGCCACGTGACGACGACCGAGTCGCCGCCCTTAACATGTCGCCGAAGATATCTAGAAGGGCGGACATCAGCTCCCAGCGAGGGAATCGGTCTCCCTTGAGCACGTCAAGCCAATGACCAGCAGTTGCAGGCCTGGGCTTCGGGTAGGGCGGCTGGAGAGATGCCGCGCTCGTGGGTGAGGCAGTCGTGGACGGGGTTGCCTGTGTCGCCGGTCCACGCCATGGGGAAATTTGATGACCCACCTTGTCTATCGCCTTCCCGGAACGAGCACGCCAGCCCGCGCAACTCCCTGGATAAGTGCCATTATCCGGGGAGTCTCGATATGATCTCCCCGGATAACCACCGGGCAGCGGCCGGGCTAACGCCGGAAAAACTCCCCGGATATGAAGCGGCTGCGGTAGTTCACTGATCGCGTAGTTGATCACCCAGGCGGTATTTAAAAGCCTCTATCAATTGGTTATCTATGCAAGCCCCGCCTGCCTTCGCCAGGACGCCAGATTGTGTCGGGTGCCCAGGGTGGTGGGGTGGTCAGTGCCTAGTACTCGCTCTTGGGCGGCCAGGACATTTTGAAGGATCGTCTGTGCCTCCTGATGCTGCCCGATAGCGTGCAGCACATTGGCGAGGAGGCTCCGGGTGAGCAGGGTGTTGGGGTGATCGGTGCCTAGTACTCGCTCTTGGGCGGCCAGGACATTTTGAAGGATCGTCTGTGCCTCCTGATGCTGCCCGATAGCGTGCAGCACATTGGCGAGGAGGCTCCGGGTGAGCAGGGTGTTGGGGTGGTCAGTGCCTAATACCCGCTCTTGGGCGGCCAGGAGGAGCGAGCAAACCGCTTGCGCCTCCTCATACCGCTTCATAGCGTGCAGCAAAAAAGCGAAGTTGTGCCGGGTGCGTAGAGTGTCGGAGTGGTCGGCGCCTAGCACGCGCTCAAAGGCGACCAAGAGTGGCCCATAGATCGTTTGTGCTTCTTCATACCGTCCGAGATCGCCTAGCAGGCCGGCGATGTTATGTCGGATGCGCAGCGTCTCTGGATGGTCGGCGCCTAACACACGCTCCTGGTTGGCCAAAACCTCTCGGAAGATCGTCTGCGCCTCCTCATACCGCCCGCTAAAGTGCAGCACGACACCGAGAACACGGCGAAGTCGCAGAAGAGTAAGGTCGTGCTCCGGCAGTGCAGCAGTCGTCGATACTGCGGTATGGAGCAGTTGCTGGGCACTGGGGTAAGAGCCGCGCCGTTGCAAGACGGCCGCGATGGTGATGCTGCTGGCGGCCAGATCGCGTAGCCGGTCGCGGTGCGGCCGGTGGGGGCGCCGGTCGATGAGCGCGCGTAGGTGTTCCTCCAGCAGGCTTCCCACCGGCCAGTGGCCAGGCTGGTAATGATCCAATGCGTTGGTCGTAGCGTGGAGGGCTTGAACGGCGATGTCCCACGCGGGAGCCGGGGAGCGGCTAAACGGTTGGCGGATACGCCGGGTAGCGGGAGGAGTTGCGCGCAGGGTCTCAGCGACCAGCGGGTGCAGGCGCAGGCCGGTGATGTCGCCTTCGTTGACCTCATCGGCGATGCCAACCCGTACCAAAGCGTCCAGGGCGCTGCTGACCTGGTGAGAGGTCACCTTCGTCAAGGTGGCGAGTCGGGCCGGTCGCAGCATGAGGCGGGGAATCATCTGTGCGTCAGCCAACTGCGCCAAGACGACCGCCAGTTGTGCGGCGGCGGGCACTTTCTGGCGGCTGAGTGTGTTCAGCGATAGTTGCCAGGTACGGGCGATGACCTGCCGATCCAAGGACGGTTGCGCTACCGGGGAAAGCGGGGGGCGCCGGTCGAGAACACTTATCAGATCGCGCTGGAGTGCCTGCTGGTAGTCGGCGAAGCTGTGGTGTTCGGCGTGGGGCCAGGCCAGGTAGGTACCGGCCAGATGCAATGCCAGGGGCAGACACTGCAGGCGCTGGGCCAGTGCGACCGCGTTGTGCCGATCGCTGACTTGGGGGGCCAGATCGTGCAAGATCTGTGCGGCCGCTTGTGCCTCCAGTGGCGCGACCGTGTGGATTTGGCACAGTGGGCCCCAGGTGGCCGGGTCGCGGTCGCGGGAGGTCACCACGGTCAGGCACGTCGTGCTGGCGCGGATCCAACCATTGCCATCAGCTACTGCGGCGGCTGATCCTGCCAATACCGGCTGAGGGTCGTCAGCATTGTCCAAGATCAGCGCGAAGGCGCCGGGCTGGCCGGTGCGGTGGATCGCCTTCCAAAAGACGTCGGCCGCATCACGGCGTCCGGCCCGGGCTTCTTGAATGACGCCTGCGGCGACGCCGAGATCATCGTGGGCGGCTTGCAACAGCAGGGCTTCGATCTGGGAGCGACTGGTGGCTTCCACCCACCACACCGCGCGCCGTGATCGTCGTAGCTCACGGGCCAGTGCCAAGGCCACCGTGGTCTTTCCCGATCCGCCCAGACCGGCCACCACCTGCACCTGTTCCACCGAGGAGGCCTGGGCGAGGTGTCTCAACTGGCCCAGCAGGTCATCTCGCCCGCGTACCGATACCGGCAGACGTCCGAGGGGGGCTTCCACCGAGCCCACCGCACCGGCGCCGGGCATCCCCTCGGCGGCATTACTCGAAGGTGCGGTGGCGGTGGACGTCGCAGTGTGCTCACGGCGTTTACGACGACGGCTGCGGAGTAGACCCAAGACCGGTATGAGGGCTAAAAACGCCGCGACCGCCCCAGCCACTCCCGCGATTGCCCCGATGACTTCCCAATCCCACATGTGGCCACTGTAGAAAGGGTCATCCCCGGACAAAGAATAGCCACCCGTACAGACACTCAACCGCAACGAAGACGGGGTCGGCAGAGAAAAGATCAGCTTGATATTGACCCCGTTCGGCCCGTCCTTCTCACGCAGCAACTTCCGGCGGATCACATCCTGACTGGCCAGGGCCAACACGTAGCCGTAGGCGGCCCGACCGGCCCCGGGGCGGTAAGGCGTCAAGTTTTTGCCATGGGCCCAGATCCCCTACGGGCACGGTGGTCCGGGACCCTCCGGACCACCGGCTCGGCCCACTCCACCGCAGGTCGCTTGCCCTTTCCATGGGGCAACGCATACCTTTTGTCATCGCGGTGTGAAAGCCGCCCCAGCGGCACGAGAGCCGCTCCATCGATCGGACCCGACGCCGTCCCGTGACGATACCCGCCGACGGCGTGCGAACGCCGAATCCGCACCTTTCCAGCGGAACTAGGGACCCACTTTTCCGGGGCGAATCGGATGCCCTTCCATCAGCGCGTCCGTAGGGCACTTCCAGGCCCGAACCCGTCAGCTAACCCGGTAGGCGACATGGAAGCAAGGAGTCCACACCCCATGCGCAACTCCCGGACCACCACGTTCAGGAACCGTCTCGGCCTGGCCCTCGCGAGCACGGTCCTGGCCGGTGCCGCCGTCGGCGGAGCCGCCCCCACCACGGCCTCCGCCTCGTCCACCGGATACGTCACGGCCGCCCAGCGTCCCTCCCAGCAGGAGGCGGGCCCGCTTACGTACGGCGTCGACGTCTCCAACTACCAGCCCACCTACGACTGGAATACCAGCTCCGCCCAGTTCGGCATCATCAAGGCCACCGAGGGCACGACGTTCTGCGACGGCTCCTTCGCCAGGCACTGGAGGGAACTGGGCAAGAAGGGCATCGTGCGCGGGGCGTACCACTTCGCTCACCCAGGCAACGACCCGATCGCCGAGGCCGAGCACTTCCTGTCCGTCGTGAACGCGCAGCCCGCCAAGCGCGGCGATTTGCTCGTCCTGGACCTGGAGACCACCGACGACCGCTCCGTCGAGCAGGTCAACGCCTGGGCCAAGACGTGGCTGTCGTATGTGAAGGCAAAGACCGGCGTCACGCCGATGTTCTACAGCGGCCTGGACTTCGCCGAGACCTACGGCGCAGGGCTGGAGCAGTACCCGCTGTGGGTGGCCGCCTACGGCTCGGAGAAGAGCGCCATCACCCCGCCGGCCGACTGGAAGGCGTGGACGATCCACCAGTACTCGGACTCGCCCATTGACCAGAACGTCTCCGCGCTAAGCCCGGACCAGCTCCGCGCCCTGGGCCGCCGGACGGCCTGACCGGCGATGATCCCACCGGGGGCGGCGGGTCAGCCGCCGCTCCCGGCGACTAGAACAAGGCCGTCCCAGAATGGGGTCCCGGTAGTAACGGCGGAAAATCCAACAGATATCGCTTCGCCAGCGTCGACGTGGAGCATCCGGCGAGGTCAGCGGCACCCTCGCCCCAGCCCACTGCGCCCACCAACCGGCATACCAGCCATGCGATGCCCTCACATCGGAGCAGGTCAGGGGTATATCCGTTGGATTTTCGGCGATTACTACCGGGACCCCATCTCCGCAGGCGCGGGGAGCACGGACTGCGCGAGTCGCTCGGCCAGGCCGGCGTGGGACCATCCCCGCGCAGGGATGGTCCCACGGGCGGCTATGCGACGTTCTGGTTGGACGCGTGCTCCCCGCGCCCGCGGGGATGGTCCCTGGAGCGTGAACAGGGCGAGCGTCAGGTCAGCGTGCTCCCCGCGCTCGCAGGGATGGTCCCCCGCCCACAGCTGATCTCCTTCAGCAACCCCAAGTGCTCCCCGTACCCGCAGAGGTGGTCTTTGCCTCTGCTGACTGTTGGGTTGTCAGTAGTCGAGGGCGCGGTCGACCAGCTCGGCGACTTCGATGGCCGAGGCACGGAAGTAGCGGGCGGTGGTTTCGATGGAGGTGTGGCCGAGGAGGGCTTGGATCTGGGCATGGTCGGCGCCCCCTTCGCGGAGCCGGGTGGCGTAGGTGTGGCGCAGCCGGTGCGGGCGCAGGCCTGGCAGTCCGGCGTCCTTGCCGACCGCGCGGACCACGTCGGTGACGCCGTCGACCGACAGCCGTCCGCGTTGGCCGGCCCACAGTCCTTCGCCGATCGCGTCGGCCAGGGCGGGCCGCGCGGCCAGGAGCTCGGTACGCATCTGCAGCCAGGCGGTCAGGCGTTCGCGGGCCGGGACCGGCAGCGGGACAGTACGCACCTCATCACCCTTGCCATGCAGACGGGCGGTGCCACTGCGCGCAGTAATTGGCACGTCGCCGATGCGCAAGCGCTGGCATTCCTCGGCGCGGGCGCCGGCACCGAGCAGGACGGCGATGAGGGCGGCGTCGCGGGGGCCGCGCCGGTCGGCGGCGCGGCGCACCGCGTTCTCCTGCGCCCGCGTCAACGCGTCCGGGGCTCCGGGCTTGGGCACCCGGGCGCGTTTGACCGCCAGCCGCAGTGCGGGTCCGTGTTCATACAACAACGTCACCGCGGCCAGCGCCTGGTTCACCGTCGCCGGCGACGCCCCCGCCGCCAGCAGGTGCCGGCGCCAAGCGGTGACAGAGGCTTCGGCGCCGACCAGGTCGACGAACGCATCCGCGTGCTCGGCCGCTCGTGCGAGCAACCACTCCCGGTAGGCCAGCGCCTGGCGTCGGTAGGCGGTCACCGTGTTCGCCGCCAGCGCGCACCGATCGAGATGCGCACCGAATGCGACGAGCGTCGCCTCCGCGGCGGCCGCCACCGACCCCGCCTCCCGGCCGAGCCGAAGCACCACCACGTTGCCCGCCCCGGACCCACCCCGATCGGCAATGCGGTTGTCGACTCGGTCGCCATCCGGGTCACCCTCGTGATCGTCAACCGGGTTGCCGGTCTCACCGCCACCACTGCTGTTGATCTTGCTGTCGGCACTCACGGTCACCCGCCGGACCCCTCTCCTTATTATCCGGGGAGTTTTTCCGGCGTTAGCCCGGCTCCTGCCCGGAGATTATCCGGGGAGATCCTACCGAGGCTCCCCGGATAACATAACTTATCCGGGGAGTCGCAGTACGGCGAACTGGAGGTGCACACCAATGGGTCGTTGACACGCCGCGCGAGGGGAGATGGTGGTCCGGGTCCGGGAATGGTGCGCGCCAGCCGGGATATCCCCGGCCGGCGGGCTGATACGGAAGATCCGTGCTCGTATCACAAGAGCTTGACGAGGAAGGTCTCCCCGGAACGCCGGTGCAGCTGGATGTCCCCGCCTTCCGCAAGCTCTTTCTCGATGAACTCGTACAGGGTGATGGCCCTGTTGACGATGTCGGTCTTGGACATACCGGTTCGCTCCACGACGTCTTGTAGTTGAGCGTTCGCCTGCGGGATGAGGCTCACGGTGATGCGCTCCGAGCTGACCGGACGTTTCGCTGTCTGTTCTGTGGCGCCTTCCATGCCTCACACTCCTCAGGTTGTCAATACCGGACACGAGAGCTCAAACGACACAACTAGGAGCTCTCCCTACAGAGATAGTTGCACACCACGAGCATCACCGCATCAAATTTCCAGCTAATAATTGCTTACTAGATGCGATCTTGATGCTGTGAGGCTAGGCTTCAGGGCATTCCCTTTACTGAGGCAGGGGACGCACAGCGCGTCCCCCATCAGACCAAGGAGTTTCCTTGAGGTCTCATCCATCAGTCTTCCCACGGGGTGTATCGACCCCCATGGGCTTGACGTACTCCTCACATCATCTCTGTGATGCCGAAGAGTGCTTCCCCGATGCGGAAAAGCTGCATCGACAACCAAAGGAGCGATGGATTGCCATCCTCAGGCGGGGATCTATCCGAAGTGCCGCAGGGTGACCCTGCCGCACCGACCACGAAGGCCAACCTTGAAATCTCTTTATGCAAGTTAGCGGCTAGCGCTGAAGTCCCAGGTGAGAGCACCGGTCGCCTCTTGCGCACCGTAGGGCAAGTGTTCATCGCCGGAGCGTTGGTGACCGGACCCGTGGTTACCATCCGCTGCACATACGCACTGATCCAACAACAGTCCGTCATCCTCGCGATACTTCAAATGATCATTATCGCTTTTGTCGCGTGGCTGATCGTTAAGAAGCCAGGAAGTTCTATATCCACCACCGCATCAGATCAGACATAGTCTCGGGGCTGCGCACCTACACAGGGCGCAGCCCCTTCATGTGCTACCTGCGCCCCAACGCAGTGATCAGTCTCCTGCCTTCTGAGAGAAGTACGCCTTGCAGGAGCCTGGCCACGAGGTGGGCAAGTTAGCGACAGGTGATCCATCAGATAGTCAGCGCGATAGGGCCCACACCTGACCAGTGCCAGCGGGCACGGTCGCCGTGCTTGACGCCTACGCCCCGGTGTTCGTGGCGAACGTTCACACCGTGCCATGCGGAGCCGGACTTTTCGTGACAGCTGCCCTGCGGCCGGGCATGATGCAGGGGTGCTGACCCCCCGGCGCGTAAGCGCTGTTTTGCTGTCCGGCGTGCTGAGCGCCACCACCCTCACCACCCTCGCCGTCTCCCCTGCCTCCGCCGCGCTCACCGCGCCGGGCGCACAAGCCGCCGCCCCCGGCATGCCGACCCCGATCGCCGCGGCCGCGGCCCGCACCGCGTTGAGTGGGCTGAAGGTGGCCGCGCCGCGGTCGATGGCCGGCTACAGCCGCGCGAAGTTCCCGCACTGGATCAGCCAGTCGCGCAAGGGCGCCGGCTGCGACACCCGGGAGGTGGTGCTGGCCCGCGACGGCCGAAACGTCACCCGCGACGACGACTGCAAAGCGGTATCGGGTAGTTGGCGGTCGCTGTATGACAACCGCACCTACACCCGCGCCGCCAGCCTCGACATCGACCACATGGTGCCCCTGGCCAACGCCTGGCGCTCGGGCGCCAACACCTGGAGCACCCAGCGGCGCCGCGCGCTGGCCAACGACCTGACCCGCCCGCAGCTGATCGCGGTCTCGGCCGCCTCCAACCGCTCCAAGGGTGATCAGAGCCCGGATCAGTGGCAGCCGCCCCAGCGCTCCTATTGGTGCCTATACGCCCGCGCCTGGGTGCAGGTCAAGAAGTACTACACGCTGAGCGTCACCGCTGCGGAGAAGAAAACGCTGGCCGCGATGCTGGACACCTGCAGGTAAGCAGAGTGCGGGCCGGGCGGATCGGAGCAGCGATGAGCGACGCGAGCGGCAAGGCCAAATCAGCCACCAGCAACGCGGCCGACAAGCAGTACCGGGGTGAGGCTGTGGCCGGGCCAGGCGGGGTGATGACCGACGAGGCCGGCGTCATCACCGGGGATCTCACCGTAGCCATCACCCTCTCTGATGACCAGACGCAGGCGCAGGTGCGGGTGCAGTACACCGGCGCCGAGGAGTGGTACACGATGACCGGCAGCCCCGTCTTGCTCGCCGGCCGCACCGCCCGCGCCATCAAGACCGCGATCGTGCGCGCCGTCCGCGGCGGGCTCCCCGAAGGACTCCCTGACAAGATCGGCGGCCGGTGAGGAGTGGCTCGGTTGAGGACGACGTCGACCTCACCCAGGGCTGGGGTGGCGTCGAGATGGTGAGCACCGGCGCACTATGACCTTTTGAGGAGGTCGGGATGCAAGCCGCACACATCAAGGCCTGGGATCCAGGCGACTTCGCGCCCGGCCGCGTCAGCCGCAGCCGCTGTACCTGGGGCGAAAACGGCCCCGATGACCCCTGCACCGAAGAGATCAAATACACCGTCACCGACCGCCTCAACCGTCGATGGTCCAGCTGCGAACACCACCTGAACGCCTACAACACCTCCCGGCCAAACCCGTGAGCAGCACTCGCCCGGAAATAACCTTCGCCCTGGTCTTACCAGGTCTGACAAGGAGCTTGGTTATGCGCTCAGCACTCCCACGCGCGCTGATGGCGGCGGTCATCGCCCTCGCAGCGGTCCTCGTCCCGGCCGGGCCCGC
>NZ_JCADBG010000055.1:0-14660 GCF_059358815.1 Streptosporangium nanhuense | reverse complement strand
GAGGGACTCTTTTTCCAGCCGCACGTACTCGTCGTGGACGCCCGCCATCTTCTGCAAGCTGGAGACGGCCTCCAGCAGGGCGTCGGCGGCGTTGCGGCTGTGGGCGCGGGTGCGGCGCGACAGGCCCACCCGCTCCAGCAGCGGGACGCGCTTGCCCTTCTTGGGCTTGTGGTGGCGCAGCCAGGTGGCCACCAGCTCCCCGTCCTGGACCAGCATCAGCGCCAGGGTGCGCGACAGGGCCTGGACGTTGTAGAGGTGGTTTTCCAGGGCTTCGTGACCGGCGATGATCTCGGCGGTCTCGAACTTGACCATCTGGCTGCCCAGGTCCTCGCTTCGGTTGCTCACAGGTCCTCCTCGTGGATCACGGCGTCCAGCAGGTGCCGGGCGGTCTGCTCGGTGCTGCTCTGGGCGATCAGGGTTCCGTCGGCCAGCACCTGCACCGAGGTGGTGGCGGCCGCCGAGCGGGCCCAGGAGCGGGCCACGGCGCGGGCCCGGCCGCGCAAGCTGGTCTCCTCGGCCAGCGCGAAGGCCACCAGCAGCGCGGCCGCGGCCAGCAGCGCGACCGCGATGCCGTGTGCGGCCCGCTCGGGCCAGCCCGGCGCGAACGCCGCCGCCAGCCAGGTCACGAAGGCGCTCACTGGCCGCCCTCCTTGCTCTGGTCGGGCTCCGCGCTGGGGTTGTGCGGGGCATGTGCGGTGATCTTGTGCGCGGCATGTGCGGGGCCGCTGACCTGGTGTGCGGCCATGTGCGGCCCATGTGCGGCCGCGCCGTGCGCACCCTGGCAGGCGCCGGTGACGATGGGCCAGTCCAGGCGGCACCACGCGGCGCGGGAGGCCTCGGTGATGGTCACCTCGTAGGCGTCGGCGAGCTCGCGCACCAGGGTCAGGCCGCGCTGGTACTCGCCCTCCCCCCGGGCTGCCGGCACCAGCGCCGGGCCCTGGTCGGTGCAGGTCAGCGCGACCGCCCCGGCCTCACCGGTCGAGCCGGGCTCGACCTCGGCACGCAGCGTGAACCGGCCGCCCACGGTGCCGGACGCGCTGTGCAGCACGGCGTTGGTGGCCAGCTCCGAGACGACCAGGGCGACGTCGTCGGCGCGCGGGCACCCCGGCGGCAGGCAGCTCAGCGCCCAGGCGCGCACCTCGGCGACGCGCTCCGGAGCGCCGGGGAACGCGCGCTCGTGGGCGAGGGTGACGGTGACGGCCATCACGCCACCTCCCCGCAGGTCAGGACCGGCAGGGCGGGGGCGGCGCACTGGGCCAGCAGCACCACCGGGCGCGCTCCGACCGGCGGGAGCTGCCCGTGCGCGGCCAGCGCGTGACGCAGGTGGACCAGCGGGTCGACCTCGCCAAGCTGCGCGGCCGCCACTGTGGCGCGGGCCGCGGCCAGCAGCTCGGCGTACTCGGCGACCATGAGGGCTAGGTCCTGGCGGGTCATCGCGTTGTTGCTGGTCAAGACGATGCTCATGACGTCACCTCGCCCAGGATCGTGGCGATCGCGGCGTCGACGTCGACCTGCTCGCGGCCGTGCGGCACGAGCCGGAAGGTCTGGTCGACGAAGTCGATGACCAGCTCCCGGACCGCGTAGAGCAGGAACGGGTAGCCGGACTCCGGGGTCAAGGTGATGGCCAGGTAGAGGTCGTCGAGCTCCTCGTGCGGCGCCACCAGAACGTTGCCCTGCCCGGCCGGGGCGCGCACGCCCTCGGCGAGCAGGTCGCGGGCGAAGGTGTACTCGGAGGTGACGGTGCGGCCGCGAACGAACATCAGGTGCACCGCGTGCGGGTCCGCGGCGCTGTAGGTCAGCACCCCGGCCAGCGGGGTCTTGGGGCTGTCGGCGGGCCACAGCCGCACGTCGTAGATCACCTGGGGCCTCATGCCGACACCTCCGTACGGATCTCGTTGCGCAGGGTCTGCGCTGTCTTCGGCGCGCAGCGCAGGAGCTTGCGGATTCCCTCGGCGGTGGCCTCCTGGGGGTCGACGAGGCCGGCCCCGATCGCGGCGTGCAGCGCGGTCCGGTGCTCCTCGATCGATCGACGCGGCGCGGTCGGGTACTCAGGGTCGATCGGGTCCATGAGCGACTCGGGGTCGATCGACTCCTCGATCGATCGGGGCTCGATCGACGTACGGGGCGAGACGATCGGGTCCGGAGTACTCGATCGAGGCGTCTCGATCGAGGCAGGGGCCGAAGCCGGGCGCGTCTGGGTCAGGGCTCGATCGGCCGGTGCCGCCTCGATCGAGGTGGGGCGGTTGGCCGGAATCGACCGGTGGTCGATCGAGGGGAAAGCGATCGATCGAGCCACGTCATCGCGGGTCGCGGAGAAGGCGCGCAGCCGGGCCATGGCCTCCTCGCCCTCGGCGCTGGCCTGAGGGGTCGGGGCGCCGGGGCGGACGATCGAGCCGTCGACGATGACGAGCTGACCGGCCTTCGCGGCCTCCTTGTCGGCCTTCTTCTCGTAGCGGACGATCGAGCGGGCCAGCTTGCGATCGCGGCGCGAGGAGCCGGGGCCGACGCCGAAGCGGTCGATCCACGCCTGCTGCCAGGCCTCGTCGATCGAGCAGCCCTGCGCGCCCTGGATCGAGGCGGCCGACCACGACAGGCGCGGGTAGCGGATCCGCCGCCAGGCCGCGCGGCGCAGCTCGGCCGCCGACCGCTTGGCGATCACCTGCTTCTTGAGCGCGGCCCGCAGCTCCCACAGCACGATGCCCAGCAGCGAGGCGACCGCGTAGATCACGCCGATCTGCAAGCCCGCCCACGGGTCCACCGCCGTGGCGGCCTTGTCGACCTGATGCCACATGTTCATCGCCGCGGCGGTCGCGGCCATCAGCACGGTCATCAGCCGGTAGCGGCCGGTCGGCAGCCCCTTCTCCAGGGCCAGGTTGGTCAGGTACGCGGTGTAGAGGACGCTGCCCTCCATCGCGATCGGCAGCGTGACCGCCGCCGCGCCCAGCTTCATCTGGTCGGTGGCGAAGGCGAGCTGCCCGCCCCAGGCGATGAACATCGGCGAGCCCATGGCCACCGCCCCGACGATCGCCTCTGAGCGCGAGCGCAGAGCCTCAGCCAGGCCCTGGGCGCCGTTGCGCAGGGCGGTGCCGCGCTGCTCGCGCCGCTTGGCCGCTTCCTGCTTCCGCTCGACACGCAGGCGCTCGGCGGTCGCGTCGTCCTCGTGCTTCTGCCGACGGAGCTCGGCCTTCGCGGCGAGAGCGGTCTGGGTACGGATGGCCTCGGCCTCGGCGCGGGAGCGCTCGGCCTCGGCGCCGGCGACGGCGCGCTGCGCGCGGGGGTCGTAGTAGCTCATCCGACGCTCACCGCCTCGGCCAGCTCGGCCTGGGCGATAAGCAGGTCAGCGAACACCCCGACCAGCTCACTGGTGAGGGGGTCGATGGCGCTGCCGTCGATCCAGCTGCTCCGGGTCTCCTCGCGCCCGCCGATGATGTCGAACAGGGCGCCGAGGGTAGGCAGGGGGCAGGTGGTGACTCGCAAGTCGTGCTCGCGGGCGTAGTCGGCGACGACCTGGTCCAGGCTGCGGGTGCCGTGGATGTCGAGCAGGTTCCCGGCCGGGGTCAGTACGCCCACATGCGCCCAGCGGTAGGGCCGCTCGACGAGCTGCACCAGGGCCAGCGGCCACCCGGTGCGCAGGTGCAGGGCGCGGGCCAGCACGGCGCACTCGCCGTAGCCATACAGCTCGATCGCGGCCTCATCGACGACACCGGGGCGCACGGTCAGCGAGGTGTGGCCGTAGAAGGTCGGAACCTCCAGGGTCACGACGCACTCGACGTCGGCCAGCGGCCGGTCACCGGCCATCGCGGCCAGCTGCGGGTAGCGGGAGCGGTAGGAAGTGGTCGTCATCGCGCCCCCGCCTTGTCCTGCAGGAGTGCCTGCACGACGGACTCGCGAAACCGACGGTGCCCACCAGGAGTGCGAATACTGGCGATGAGGCCAACCGCGGCCCATCGGGCGACGGTTTTGGGGTCAACGCGGAACACGCTGGCGACCTCGCCGGTCGTGTACAGCTGTTCGTCCGCCACGGGCGGATCCGTCATAGTGGTCATGGGTCGTTGGCTCCTTCAGGTGAGCGGCCTGTTCTCGCGGCCTCGGCGCTCTGACCAGCGCCGGGGCCGCTCTTGCATTGGGTCGTCGATAACGGGTTAGGCTGTCACCAAACGTTTAACGTTTGGTCTTTCGTAGAGTGACCCACCTCACCCACGATGTCAAGAGTCGCCAAACGTTTACCGTTTGTCGTAGGGTTGCCTAAACCGGACACGAGGGGACGACGAGTGAGCAAGTTAGGGTTCCGAGAGATTGCCTCAGCGATCCGCGAAGCGATCAAGAACGGCACGTACCCCACAGGTACGCCGATGCCGTCAGAACCGGAGCTCGCGGAAAAGTACGGTGGCGGCGCCTCCCGCAGCCTGGTCAATCGCGCCATGCAGTTGCTTGCTGCAGAGGGAATGGTTCGCCCTCGGCAGGGACGCGGCACGATCGTGACCTGGCTGCCTCCGCTGACGCACTCACCAGCGCGTTATGCGCGCAACACGCGTGAGCATGCTGGAGCAAAGGGTGCCTTCGATGCGGAAATCCGAGCTCTCGGCCTGGAGCCAAGGCACGAAATCGTCGTTGACCGCGCGGTGCCCTCGGAGGAGGTCGCTGATCTGCTCGGCCTGCCAAAGGGGCAGAGCGCCTTGGTCCGCCGGCGGCGCCTGCTCGCTTCTGGCATACCGATCCGGATCAACGCCTCGTGGTTCCCGCTGGAGATCGCCGAGGGGACCGTCCTGGAGGAACCGGGCCCAGTGATCGTAGGCGGCGTCAAATCGGCCCTGAGCGACCTCGGCTACACGCAGACTGAGGCCACGGAACGGGTCATCGTCCGTATCCCTACAGAGGACGAGGTGACCGCTCTAGAGATCAGCCCGGAGCGCAGCGTCCTGGACATCGTCCACGCGGGACGAACAAACGATGGAAGGGTTGTGGAAGTCACCACGACTGTCACTCCTGCGCACTACCTGGTCATCGAAAACCCCTTCCCGCTTTCCTGATTGGAGCCACAACGTGACAGCCAATGAGTTGCCCGCGTTCGTGTACGACTTGGCCGCCCTGGATGCGCACGCGGCCGCGGTGCGGGCCGCGCTGCCCGGAGTTGAGCTCTACTATGCGGCCAAGGCCAACCCTGACCCTGAGCTGCTGAGAGTGCTCGCGCGGCATGTGGATGGCATTGAGGTCGCCTCCGGCGGCGAGCTGGAGCACGTGCGGGACGCGCTCCCCGCAACCAAGATCGCTTTTGGTGGGCCGGGTAAGACTGACGACGAACTTCGGCTCGCCCTAGACCATGGCGTCGAGCGGCTGCACGTGGAGGGCCCGAACGAACTGCGCCGCCTGCTGGCCACCGGACGCCCAGTCGACGTACTCCTGCGAGTCAACCTCGCGCTCTCCCTCGGAGACGTGGCGCTGGCCATGGGAGGCGGCGCGACCCCCTTCGGCATGGATCCCAAGGGAATCGACGAGTGCTTGACGCTGCTGGGCAAGCAGAACACCGTACGACTGCACGGCATCCATGCCCACTTGGCGAGCGGCCTGGACGCGCCGCGCATGTTGGAGGTCGCCGAGGGCGTGCTGGACTACACCCGCACCCTCGGCGTGACCGAGATCAACCTCGGGGGTGGCATGGCCGTCGACTACGCCAACCCCAGCGCCATCTTCGACTGGGAGACCTACGGCAAGGGTTTGGCCAGCCTGCGCCGACCCGATGAAACACTCCGGATCGAGCCTGGCCGCTCGATATCGGTTTACTGCGGGCGGTACGTGACTCGCGTCATCGACGTCAAGCGCGTCCACGACGAACTGTTCGCTATCGTGGCTGGCGGCACCCACCACATCCGGACCCCCGCCACCAAGGGCCACGACCAACCGCTGATTATCAAGGAGGCTGGAGAGCCGACCACGATCGTTGGTCAGCTCTGCACCCCGAAGGACACTCTGGCTCGTCGGGTCCCGATCAACCTTCAGGTAGGAGACGTGGTGGAGTTCACCATGGCGGGCGCCTACGCCTGGAACATCTCCCACCACGACTTCCTGATGCATCCACACCCGGCCTTCCGCTACATCAACCCTCCGAAGTAGCGTCAACGAAGCGAAAGCCCCGGCCTAGGTCG
Organism: Streptosporangium nanhuense; assembly: GCF_059358815.1. Taxonomy (NCBI): domain Bacteria; kingdom Bacillati; phylum Actinomycetota; class Actinomycetes; order Streptosporangiales; family Streptosporangiaceae; genus Streptosporangium; species Streptosporangium nanhuense. Next base: position 8,517 of record NZ_JCADBG010000055.1, on the reverse strand, counting down.
GGGCTTTCACATGTCGTCAAGAGGACGAAACTACTGGGGAGTGCGCCATGACGTGCAAGAGCGCAGCAATCCCACGGTAGGGGTCAATGCTTCCCGCCTCTTCCTCGCAAGCCACGATCTCGGCCAGTTCCCCGGCTGCTGGCACCGTGGACTCCATGGCAGCGAACTCACAGAAGACGAGCACCCCGTACCAGTCATGAACGGTCAAGCCGACATCGGCGAGCTGAGCGGCGAGATCGCTGAGTCGATCAGCGCGAGCCTCAGCTCCGAGCCGGTTGCGATAACTGGTGGTCCCGAACGCTGCCCGCGCTGCCTTCCAGTCGCCGCGAAGTCCCGGGTAGAGGGCCAGGGCATCCGCATTGCGGACCAGCAGGGAAAGTGCCCCATCTGGCGCGAGCACCTGGCTCATTTCCTCGAGCACCGGCGCGGGATCGGCGAGGTACATCAAGACGCCATGACAGATCACCATGTCGAAGCGCTCCCTGGGGAAGCTTTCAGCCAGGCGATCCGCTTCTCCTTGAGCCAGGCGCACACGGTCGCGCACCTCAGCCGGCTGGCGGGCGAGCTCGCACTCGAAGTCAGCGAGCATCGCAGGAGAATGGTCGATGCCAGTCACGTCGTAGCCGAGCCTGGCCAGTCGTAGAGCCTGAGTCCCCTGCCCGCAGCCCACATCGAGAACGCGAGCCGGTTGAGCTGGCAGGTGGGCACTCAGTTGCCTTGTCACGAGCTCCTGCCGCACCGTGTTGGGGAGCATCCGCAGACGTTCCCGCCACTCGTCCTCAACGGGAGCGAACTTGCTGTTCATCGATCTCCTACAACCTGGAGGCCCTGGCCTTGTGACCAGGGCCTCCAGTTTTCCCTACAGCGTCTTCTGCTCGATCTCGTTGAGCAAGACACGCAACTCGGCGACCACCTTCTTGACCTCATCGGGATCTTCGCTCGTGTGGGCCAACACCAGCCAAGCTCCCGCGCGTGAGGTGGTACCTCACCGGTCACGCTGATCCGCTTGAGCCAGCGCTTACCGACGCCAGAAGTGGCGAGGGAGGACAACGCCAGCATGCTCATGCGTTCGATGGTGACCTGTCTGGTGACAGGGACCAAGCGGAAGACTCGTTTCCGCACCCTTTTCGGGTGTCAACGTTACTGGGACGCTCCGGTACGGATAGCGTTTCGGTCGCCCGCCCCTTCGGTTCGACGGCCAAGGGGCGGGCGGGAAACAACTAACCAAGGAAAGGTTACCCGCAATGGCTGTCACCACTTTCGCTAATCACAAGGGGGGCGTCGGCAAGACCGACGAGGTAGAGGGAACCGCCGCCGAGCTGGCCATGCGCGGCCGACGTGTCCTCGCCGTTGATCTCGACCCCCAAGGAAACCTGTCGCGGCGCATGGGTTACCAGGAACACGAGCTCGCCGAGCGCCCCACCATCGCCGAGGCGATCCGCGACCAGTCCGAGCGCACGCTCCGTGCCTCCCTGCTGCCGTGCCAGTGGGAACAGGACTGGGCCGCGAACATCACCCTTGTCCCCTCCCGCATCGAGCTGGAGGAGCGCATCAGCGAAGCGGGCGTACCATTGTCCTGGCAGCGCCTCGCGGCCTGCCTGGCTCCGCTCGCCGGGGAGTACGACGACATCCTGATCGACACCCCGCCAACCATCGGCCACCTGCTGCACCTGGCGCTCGTGGCCAGTGACCATGTGGTGGGCGTCACGACGCCGACGTACGACGCAGTACGCGGTATCTACCGGCTGAAGGCGTTCATCGAGAACGAGAAGCAGCGCGTCGGCCTGGGGCTGCGCTGCAAGCTGATCGGCGTCGTCATCAACATGAAGCGCGCGAAAGTCGTGACCCACGAGGAGCGCACTGACGCGCTTATCGACAGGTTCGGCGACCTCGTGTGGCAACCTGCCCTGCCGTTGCGCGCGGCCGTGGAAGACGCGGGAGAGCGGGCCGAGCCTCCACAGAACGCGGGCAAGGAAATTCGCGACATCTTCGTGTCGCGCGTCGACTCCTACCTGAAGTCGACTGCGGCATGAGCAACGACCGGAAACGGCGCCCTCTGCCGCAGATTGAGGAAGACATTCCGATCGACTCCGGCGTCGGCCCCACCGCCACGACGGCGCCTGCGAACACGGGAGAGAAGGCGTCTGCCGTGCCGGACCCCGCGCCTCTCCCCGTTGAAACCGAAGCGAAGACCGGCGTCATCGTTAGCCGCCCGTCACCGCTGTTCGAGTCCCCCATGGGACCGCAGTTCCAGGCCGCTCTCCCAGAGAACAGCAAAGAGGAGCAGCGAGCCCACTACGAGCGGATCGCGCGGGACGCTCACGCGGCGCACGAGTCAGTCAACCAGCTCGCAGACCGGTACCTGACACTCTCGGCAGGGCAGTCCTACCGAGAGATCCGGGATAGCCGTCTGTACGAGGAGGGCCTGGGTTATCGGACTTTCGAGGAGTACGTCGAGCACCACCTTGACATCTCCCGGATGCACGTCTATCGGCTCATCCGTGGCGTGAATGTATACCTCGCCCTCCCGGAGGTGCTAGAGCTGTCGTTTCGGCAGAAGGACATCTTGGGGCGCGTCAAGGACCCCGAGCTGATTCGGGCCGTCTGGGAGAAGGCAACCGCTGGAGGTGACACCAGCCCGGCCGCGCTGAAGAGGGCACGCGACGAACTCGCAGTCGAGCTGGCGCCGGCCGACAAGTCCGAAAAGGCGGAACCGACATCGACGGTTGTAACGCTGCCGAAGGCGCGCAAGGCTCTGGAGCGGTTCTTCACCGGAGAGGCGCTGAAACTCATCGCAGCGTCGGCCAAGAAGCCCGAGGATGTGGAACAAATCGCCGCCGCGTTGGAGACGGCCGCAGCAAGGCTACGGGAAGCCGTAAGCCGCTGAACCGCGTGAACGGGGGCGTGTAACACACCGTGTTACACGCCCCCGTTTACATAGAGTCAGCCAGCCGAGGCGGCGTCGGGATGACCGCCATGGTGGTCACGAAGCGCGGCAGCGCTTCTGGCGCTGGTGGCCAGGAGGTCGGCTCGGCGCGTTGCCAGCCGTGCGCGGCCCGCCGACAATTTCCATCGCTTCGGCGGGCCGCTCGTCATGAAGCAGGGGAGGGTGGCGTCTGGTCGCGGTTGGTGGCCATCAGGGCCAGCCAGGCCGGGTGGTGACCGCTGACGATGAAGTCGGCCATCTCCTCCGGCGGGAAGTCCTCGGTCAGGCCCGCGCTGATCTCGGGGTCCTGCCCGCCGTCTCCGCAGATCCGGCAGGTGCGGATGTGGGTAGCCATGTCGTGGACCTGCTCAGCGTTGTAACGGGTCATGTGGTGCTCTCGGCTTCCTCTTGGGGTCCCGGTAGTAATCGCCGAAAATCCAACGGATATACCCCTGACCTGCTCCGATGTGAGGGCATCGCATGGCTGGTATGCCGGTTGGTGGGCGCAGTGGGCTGGGGCGAGGGTGCCGCTGACCTCGCCGGATGCTCCACGTCGACGCTGGCGAAGCGATATCCGTTGGATTTTCCGCCGTTACTACCGGGACCCCGGGTTGCCCCGGCCTTGCCCTCCAGCTCCGACAGCGGCGCGTCGGCGCCGAGCTCGGCGGCCAGGGCGCGCAGCGCGATCGCGTACGCCTTGGCGGTGTTGTGGCCGGTGATCGTGGCCAAGAACGCCTCGACGGCCTCGCCGAGGCCGGGCGCGTACGAGCGTGGACCGAGCCGGTGCACCATCGCCATAGAGACCTTCCCAGCGCTATCGCAGATAAGCGGGGGGAGTCGCCAGCACCAGGGCGGGGTGTCTCTTCAGGACGGATCCCAGGCTATCGCAGATAATCATCCACTATCTGCGATAGCGAACCGAGATCGTCGGCGGCTATCGGCTACCGCCGAGATCCGGGCCGGTTCCGCGGGGAAGCCAGCGCATCCTTGAGGTCGCAGAAAATGCGTACGCCGTTACGTACTTCTGCTCTCAGTGGCGCCGTCCGCGCCGCAGCCCGTACAGCGCCAGCGACAGTCCCATCACCGCGATGGCGGCATCGAGCGGCGGCCACATCGTCGGGGCCAGCCACACCAGCACTCCGGCCACAACACCCAAGACCAAGCAGGCCAGGGCGACGATCACATACTGCGGCACGAAGACGCCGGGGCCACGCTCGCCAGAGGGGCGGGGGCGAGCCTTGTCGGACGTGCGGGGTGTGCGGTTCACCAGGGGGTCCTTCCTGCTCCACGGGGTGGTGACAGCACACTTGCGCCGAGTGGCGTTCGGCTTCGAGACGATTTGGCGATAACGGATCATCCTGTTCGGATGGCCAGGTCAGCGCCATCGGTGTAGAGGTGGATTCCGAACGATTCCGAACAGCCCGGGATGGAACCGATGCCCGCGATCGAACCGGAGCGGATCCGCACCAGACAGCAGCTGACCGAGCAGCTGGCCTTGCTGTTTGACCGTGATCCGCGTGGCGTACAGCGGCTGGCCGCCGATGCCGGGCTGGGCACAGGGACGGTCCAGGATCTGATCACCGGCCAAACAAAGATCCCCCGGGCAAAAACCTTGGAAGCGTTTGTGCGGGCTTGTGGCAAAGATCCGCGGCCCTGGCTGGAGGCCAGGGCGCGGCTGGTCGCCACCGCCCGCATCCCCCTAAACGATCAGGAACCCGAGTCGTCCCGGCCGCCCGCAGAGCCGCTTGGGCAGGTGATCGGCGAGCTGAGCGAACGCGACGCGCTGACCTCCTTGGAAGTGCACCAAGCCTTCACCGCGGCCAGGGCCGCAGCCGAGCCGGTGCCGGTATTGCCGCCTTATCTGTGGCGAGAAGGTTATGACGACCGGCTGCGGGCGGCGGTGGCTGCTGCGGCGGACGGCAGCCGTCTGGTGATGGTGGTCGGGGACTCCTCAACCGGTAAGACGCGGGCCTGCTGGGAGGCGATCCGCGCCGTCTTGCCGACCTGGCGCATCTGGCACCCGTTGACTCCGCAGCGGCCGCTGGCCGTGGTGGAGGCACTTCGTGACAGACGGGTGGCCCCGCGGTCGGTGATCTGGCTGAACGAGGCCCAGTTCTACCTGCAGGCGCCTCAGGTCGGCGAAAGCGTCGCAAGTGAGCTGCAGGCCCTGCTGGGCGACAAGTCACAAGGCCCGGTTTTGGTGCTGGGGTCGATGTGGCCCGACTACTGGCGCCGATTGACCCGCACCCCCGCCGACCCGGCCGACCCTGCTGGCAACGATCCGCACCGGGCGGCCCGGGCGCTGCTCGGCGGCGCCGAAGAGATCACCTGGCCGCCCCGGTTCACCGACCAGCAGCTGGCGCACCTGACCGAGACCATCAAGGCCGATCCCCGGCTGCAGGAGGCCGTCCAGCGAGCGCCGGGCGGGCAGATCGCCCAGGAGCTGGCCGGAGCACCGGAGATACTGCGCCGCTACCGGCAAGCCGATCCGGCCGAGCAGGTGGTGCTGTGGGCCGCGATCGACGCCCGCCGACTGGGGCACGGCCTCTACCTGGCCGAATCGTTCCTGCAGCACGCCGCCCCCGGATACCCCGACCAGAACACCTGGGACCAGATCGCACAACAGAAGGACTGGTTCACCAGCGCGCTGGACCGGCTGACCGCCAAGCACCGGCGCCTCCCCGGCCCGTTGATCGAACACCAGCCGCGCCCCGGCGAGCCGCCCCTCACGCAGCCGCTGTACCGGCTGGCCGACTACCTCGAACAGCACGGCCGCCACGAACGCCGTCTGCTATGCCCACCCACATCTTTCTGGAACGCAGCCGCCCACCATGCCCACACCCCAGCAGATCTGACCGCCCTGGCTGACGCGGCATGGAAGCGAAGCCGCTGGAGGCATGCCAACCACCTCATTCAACGAGCCGTCGACGCCGGAGACACCAACGCGCTGAGGATGCTGGCCGAGATGCTGAGGATGCTGGCCAGGCTGCGGGAGGAGGCGGGGGACAGGGAGGGCGCCGAGCGTCTCGTCCAGCAGGGCGCCGACGTCGGCGACCTCGGCGGGCTGTGGATGCTGGCCAGGCTGCGGGAGGAGGCGGGGGACAGGGAGGGCGCCGAGCGTCTCGTCCAGCAGGGCGCCGACGCCGGCGACCTCGGCGGGCTGTGGATGCTGGCCAGGCTGCGGAAGGAGGCGGGGGACAGGGAGGGCGCCGAGCGCCTGTACCGGCGGGCTGCCGACGCCGGCGACACCGACGCGCTGTGGATGCTGGCCAGGCTGCGGGAGGAGGCGGGGGACAGGGAGGGCGCCGAGCGCCTGTACCGGCGGGCTGCCGACGCCGGCGACACCGACGCGCTGAGGATGCTGGCCAGGCTGCGGGAGGGGGCGGGGGGCAGGGAGGGCGCCGAGCGCCTGTACCGGCGGGCTGCCGACGCCGGCGACACCGACGCGCTGTGGATGCTGGCCGAGATACGAGAGGAGATGGGGGACAGGGAGGGCGCCGAGCGTCTCGTCCAGCAGGGCGCCGACGCCGGCGACACCGGCGCGCTGTGGATGCTGGCCGAGATACGAGAGGAGGCGGGGGACAGGGAGGGCGCCGAGCGCCTGTACCGGCGGGCTGCCGACGCCGGCGACACCGACGCGCTGTGGATGCTGGCCAGGCTGCGGAAGGAGGCGGGGGACAGGGAGGGCGCCGAGCGCCTGTACCGGCGGGCTGCCGACGCCGGCGACACCGACGCGCTGTGGATGCTGGCCAGGCTGCGGGAGGAGGCGGGGGACAGGGAGGGCGCCGAGCGCCTGTACCGGCGGGCTGCCGACGCCGGCGACACCGACGCGCTGAGGATGCTGGCCGAGATACGGGAGGGGGCGGGGGGCAGGGAGGGCGCCGAGCGCCTGTACCGGCGGGCTGCCGATGCCGGCGACACCGACGCGTTGAGGATGCTGGCCGCCCTGCGGGAGGAGGCGGGGGACAGGGAAGGCGCCGAGCGCCTGTACCGGCGGGCTGCCGACGCTGGCGACACCGGCGCGCTGTGGATGCTGGCCGCCCTGCGTGAGGAGGCGGGGGGCAGGGAGGGCGCCGAGCGTCTCGTCCAGCAGGGCGCCGACGCCGGCGACCTCGGCGGGCTGTGGATGCTGGCCAGGCTGCGGAAGGAGGCGGGGGACAGGGAAGGCGCCGAGCGCCTGTACCGGCGGGCTGCCGACGCCGGCGACACCGACGCGCTGAGGATGCTGGCCGCCCTGCGGGAGGAGGCGGGGGACAGGGAAGGCGCCGAGCGCCTGTACCGGCAGGGCGCCGACGCCGGCGACACCGACGCGCTGAGGATGCTGGCCAACCTGTGGGACAGGGCAGGTGACCGAGACAGCGCTAAGCATCTTGCTCGTTTCGGTTTGACGGCCGAAGGGGAGACCGAGGATCCCTGGAGCTGGTAGCCCCAGCGGGGGCGGTCAAAAGGGAGCATTAGAGATCGGTGCCGTTCATAGGATTGTGCGTCCAGCGGTCAACGTCGCGCACGTAGCCCAGCACGGTGCGCGATCCGTCGCGCCAACGGCCGTGGCGGCCGATCAGCAGCAGGAGGCCAGAAGCGGAAACTCTCGTCACAGCCTCATACGTCTTCGGCGCCGACGGGCCAGTGTTGGCTCGCGCTGGTCGGAGTCGTCTCTCGCCCGGTTTCGATCTCACACAATGCTAATTATGTGATCTTTCCCTGTTGCCTGACACTGAGAGGAATCGCGTGAGCTCAACGGTGGAGACTGTCGTCTCCGGAGACTCCGAGAACACCGTCATCCGTGCTGAGTTCCCCGTGAACTACGCGCAGTTCTACCTGTTCGACGGCAATACGTTTCGAACCGTGCACCCGGAGCCGAAAGCACCTGGGGTGTCGAACGCGGGCATCTTGCGAACCGTACGAGGAGGAGCTCACCTCGTCACCGGCCTCTATCTCGGAAACATCGACTTGACCGTGTCCCTGCACCACCATGAGCCTGAGCCGCTGCTGGAGGAATACGAGGACGTGGTCGAGGCCAGCTTCCAAGCCGACGTCGACCCGATCACGGTCATTGCCTGGGATTCCACAAAGTACATCGCCCTGCCGCAACTGCCGTCCAAGGCCGGCTGGTATCGGCTGCGCTACCACGCCCGCAACATGGACCAGGCCTTCGACCTACGTTCCACAGAGATCATCGACGCGTTTCACCTCCAGATATGGGCCGCCCCTCCAGGTGACGCCGAGGTTCTCCAGGTGGTGTCGGACAGGGCCCGTCGCAAGCTGTTCCGCTGACCGGCTTCACTGAGCCAGAACAGTCAGTAGGCGCACTGGACGACGACGTCGTCGAGTTCGGCGCGTGCGGCGAACAGGTGGTTGAAGGCCTTTGCCACGGTCAGCCGCAGCACGACGTCGGAGCGCTGTGCGGTCCAGCTCACCGTGTGCAGGCGCCAGCCGTCCACCGTCTGGTCCACCGGTACCGTCTTCAGGGCGATGTAGGTCCAGTCGGCCGGGTTGATGACCTCCAGGTTGAAGGTCGCCGCGGCGTTGCGCAGGTCCAGCCAGACGCCCGCGGTGCAGCGGGCGCCGGGGTGGGCGGGCACCGGGGTGAG
>NZ_JCADBG010000054.1:0-16001 GCF_059358815.1 Streptosporangium nanhuense | reverse complement strand
GACCAGACCATGACCGTCGACCCCTGCAACCTCCAGCTCCTCTACCAGGGCCGCAACCCCAACTCCGACGGCGTCGACTACGGCCTGCTGCCCTACCGGCCCGGCCTGCTGACACTGCAGCGCTGAGCGGGTGACACACGATCCGATGTTCCTGAGGTTCACCGGCGAGGACGCATCCCCTCGGATGAACGCGATCGGGACCGGATCGGAACCGAAACGGCGGGCTCGGCGCGAGGGCCGAGCCCGCCCGGGTCACGTGGCGACGGAACGCGGAGCCGGGCACACGACTGCCGGCCCGGGGTCCACCTCGAAAGGATCACCATGAGATCCGCGCCGTCACACCGCCCGCCCCGGCGGGGGGAGCCGCCGCCCCGGACCGGCTCCCCCCGCCGACCCCCCTCTGAACCGCCCCGGACGTGGTGAGACTTCGACCCGCCACGTCCGGGGCCACCACCCCCCGTCGAACATCCGCCTGAGGGAGACGATCAGGTGAGACCCGCACTTCGCACGGCCGGCCGGAAAGCCCGCTGCCTGGTTCTCTGGACCGTGAGCCTGCTTCTGCTGGCCACGTTGTCGCCGTCCCCGGCCAGGGCCGACAACCCGATCGTGCAGACGATCTACACCGCCGACCCGGCGCCGCTCGTCCACAACGGCCGCGTGTACGTGTACACCGGCCATGACGAGGACGGCTCGACGTACTTCACCATGCGCGACTGGAGGGTGTACTCCTCCTCGGACATGGCCAACTGGACCGACCACGGCTCCCCGATGAGCCTGGCCACCTTCGCCTGGGCCGACGCCAACGCCTGGGCCGGTCACGTCGTCCCCCGCAACGGGAGGTTCTACTGGTACGTCCCGGTGCGCAACCGGGCGACCGGCGGGATGGCCATCGGCGTCGCGGTCGGCGACAGCCCCACCGGGCCCTTCCGTGACGCGCTGGGCCGCCCGCTGGTCGAGAACGGCGAGATCGACCCGCACGCGTTCATCGACGACAACGGCCAGGCCTACCTGTACTGGGGCAACCCCCGCCTGTGGTACGTCCGGCTGAACACCGACATGATCTCCTTCTCCGGCGGCGCGACCCAGATTCCGCTCACCACGGCGGGGTTCGGCACGCGGAACGGCAACGCCGCCCGCCCCACCCTCTACGAGGAGGGGCCGTGGGTCTTCAAGCGCAACGGCCTCTACTACAACGTGTTCGCCGCCGAATGCTGCTCGGAGTTCATCGGCTACTCCACGGCTCCCAGCGCCACCGGGCCGTGGACCTACCGGGGAACGATCATGCCGAGGCAGGGGGCGAGCTTCACCAACCACGCCGGGATCGTCGACTTCGCCGGGAACTCGTACTTCTTCTACCACAACGGCGCCCTGCCGGGCGGCAGCGGTTACACCCGCTCGGTGGCCGTGGAGAGGTTCGCCTACAACGCCGACGGCACCATCCCGACCATCAACATGACCACCGCCGGGCCACCGCAGGTCGGCACCCTCGACCCGTACGTCCGCCAGGAGGCCGAGACCGTCGCCTGGGCGTCGGGAGTGGAGACCGAGGCCTCCGGCGAGGGCGGCATGAACGTCGGCTTCATCGAGAACGGCGACTACGTCAAGGTCAAGGGCGTCGCCTTCGGCAACGGGGCGTCCTCCTTCACCGCCCGGGTGGCCTCGGGCACCGGGGGCGGCCGGATCGAGGCCCGCCTCGGCGGTGCCACCGGCACCCTCGTGGGCACCTGCACCGTCCCCGGCACCGGCGGCTGGCAGAGCTGGACCTCGGTCACCTGCCCGGTGTCGGGCGCGACCGGCACGCGCGACCTCTACCTGCGTTTCACCGGCGGCAGCGGCTACCTGTTCAACCTCAACTGGTGGCAGTTCACCCCGGGCGGGGGCAGTAGCGACGGGAACCTGCTGGTCAACGGCACGATGGAGGACGGCACGACGAACTGGACCAGCTCCGGCGGCACCCTGTCCTCCGCCACCACCGTGGCCCACGGCGGCAGCCGCTCCCTGCTCAACTCCGGCCGTACGTCAGCCTGGCAGGGCCCGCACCAGAACGTGACCGCGCGGCTCACCAACGGCAAGAGCTACACCACGAGCGTGTGGGTCCGCTCGCAGAGCGGCACCCCCGGCGCGAAGGCGACCCTGACGCTCACCGCGAACGGCACGACGAGCTACGTCCAGCTCACCCCGGCCCAGACGGTCAACGCCGGCGGGTGGACCCAGCTCACCGGCACCGCGACGGTCTCGTGGACCGGGACGCTGACCAACGCCTCCTTCTACGTCGAGACGGCGGCGGGCACCGACGGCCTCTACCTCGACGACGCCTCCTTCCAGTGACGGGAGACGCGCCGTGCCAGGACACCGGTCACCGCCGACGGCCGTCACGGTCGTGACCCTCGTCGTCCGGCGGCCGGCCGGCGAGAGCACCGCCTTCGTCCCGCCCCGGCGGAACGGCCCGCTCGCGGCCGGCACGAACACCACCTTCGACCCCATCACCGGCGACAGCGCGACCACCCCCCGGCCGCCGGCGCCCGACCATCGCGAGGAGCGACACCGATGAGAAGACAACGAGCACGGGTACTGCTGAGCCTGGCGGCGCTGACCCTGGCGCTCACCCCCGCCACCCAGGCTCAGGCGCTGGAGAACGGTGTGGGCCGCACCCCGCCGATGGGGTGGAACACCTGGAACACCTTCGGCTGCAACATCAACGAGACCCTGATCAAGCAGACGGCCGACGCCCTGGTCAGCAACGGCATGCGTGACCTGGGTTACCAGTACGTCGTCGTCGACGACTGCTGGATGGACCCCAACCGCGACTCGGCCGGGAACCTCCAGCCCAACCTGTCGCGGTTCCCGAGCGGCATGAAGGCGCTCGGCGACTACCTGCACGCCAGAGGGCTGAAGTTCGGCATCTACCAGGCCCCCTTGGACAAGACCTGCGCCCAGTACTTCGGCGCCTACCCCGGCGCGACCGGCAGTCTCGACCGCGAGGTCCAGGACGCCCGGCAGTTCGCCGCCTGGGGCGTCGACTACCTGAAGCACGACTGGTGCTCCCCCACCGGCACCATCAACGACCAGGTGCGCATCTTCGCCAAGATGCGCGACGCCCTGGCGGCCACCGGGCGGCCGATCCTCTACAGCATCAACCCCAACAGCATCCACGAGAAGACCGGCCCGCAGCGCAACTGGGGTGACGTCGCCAACATCTGGCGTACGACCGAGGACATCACCAACGCCTGGAACACCGGCCAGACCAACGGCTACCCGATGGGCATCCAGAACATCGTCAACGTCACCGTGCCGCTGGCGGGCTACGCCAAGCCCGGCGCGTTCAACGACCCGGACATGATGGAGGTCGGCCGGGGCGGCATGAACGACACCGAGATGCGCAGCCACTTCGCCCTGTGGGCGATGATGGCCTCACCTCTCATCGCCGGCAACGACGTGCGCAACATGGACACGGCGACGCAGACGATCATGAAGAACCAGAACCTGATCGCCATCAACCAGGACACGCTCGGCCTCCAGGCCACCCAGGTCAGCAACGACGGCACGCGCCGCATCCTGGCCAAGCGGCTGAGCAACGGCGACGTCGCGGTCGCCCTGTTCAACCAGGGTGGCAGCACGACCACGATCAGCACCACCACGTCCGCCATCGGCCTGTCCGGCAACTCCTTCGGCCTGCGCGACGCCTGGAGCAACGCCGTCACCTCGACCACCGGGAACATCTCGGCGAGCGTGCCGGCGCACGGCACCGTCGTGTTCCGGGTCAGTGGCGGCACGCCCAACCCCGACCCCACGCCCACTCCCACGCCCACCGCGTCCACGTCCCCGCTCCGGGGTGTGGGGTCGAACAGGTGCCTCGACGTGACCGGCGCCTCCCAGACCAACGGCACCCTGGTGGTGCTCTGGGACTGCAACGGCCAGAGCAACCAGCAGTGGACCGCCACCGCGGCCGGTGAGCTGCGGGTCTACGGCAACAAGTGCCTGGACGTCAACAACAACGGCACCGCCGACGGGACCGGCGTCCTCATCTGGGACTGCAACGGCCAGAACAACCAGAAGTGGCGCGTCAACTCCGACGGCACCATCACCGCCGTCGGCGCGAACAAGTGCCTGGACGTGGCGAACAACGCCACGGCCAACAACTCCAGGATCCAGATCTGGACCTGCACCGGCGCCGCCAACCAGCGGTGGAACCGCGCCTGATCGCGACGCGCTCGTGATCCGGCCCCTCAGGTGGCCGGTGACACGCGACCGCGCCGGTGTGCCGGGCGGCGCGGCCGTCGATCGATTCACGGCTGAACGCGACGTGCCGGTGACCCCGCGGAACGCGGGATCACCGGCACGTCATGTCATGCGAAGTGCCGACCGGGATCGGTCAGCGACCCCAGCCCGGCGTGGTGCCGCACTTGGCCTTCGCGTTGAGGCAGACCTTCACGAGCGCGCCGAGCGTCTCCGGCGTCCAGGCGTTCATGAAGTCGCCGTGGATCGAGGACGGCAGGCCCGACGACAGCGACAGGCCGTCACCGCCGAGGGAGTCGTAGCCGAGCATGAACGAGAGGTTGGGGACCGCGACCGGGTAGTCGCCGGTGCAGGTGCCGTTCTTGGCCGGTCCCATGTGCGACTTGTGGTCGGGCGAGTCGATGTGCTTGCCGTCCCAGCAGTCCTGGAACGTCAGCTGGTAGATCAGGTTGCCGCCCTTCGCGCAGACGGGCCAGTTGCCGTCGTCGCTACGGCCGGTCTCCGCGCTGCCGGCGCACCAGAACTGACCGCTGGCACCCTTCGGCGTCGGAACCTGTCGCTTCGCGTCGCCCTGCACCACGCGCAGGCCCGGCGGGAACGGCACGACCTCCGACGGGTCCTTGAGCCGGGAGCCGTAGTACACGCGGAAGTCCTTCATCGGGACCGTCTTGCCGTTCTTCAGCAGGGTCGGCGCCCAGTAGGCGCTGTTGTCCCCGAGAGCGTCACAGGTCGTGGTGCTCTTGAGCAGGTCCTCCGTCGTGGTGTTCGCCGACACCTTCGGGCCGAAGAAGGTGTGCATGTGGGAGGCGCCGACCAGGCCGGGCAGCACGATCGGGTCGTCCTTGGCCTCGTTGGCCACGGTGCAGTTGGTGTGGAACTCGGGGACCCTCACGATTCCCGCGGGGACCGCCTGGGGGGCGACCTTGTTGTAGATGTCCAGGGCCTTCTTCCACGCCGCCTGGTTCACCGGCACCCAGCCGGTGGCGGGGGCGGTGGTGGTCGGGGTGGCGCTGGGCTTGGGCGTCGAGCTCGGGGACGAGCTCGGCTTGGGGGTCGAGCTGGGCTTGGGCGTCGAGCTCGGGCTCGGGGTCGGGTTCGAGGTGCCCGAGCCGGTGCCGAAGACCTGGAACTCCCACAGCGAGACGCCGTACTGGCTGGACCGCTTGGTCGCGTACAGCCGCACGAACCGGCCGGTGGCCGACACGTTGATGGTCTGGACGCCGCCCTTGCCCGCCGTGGTGGTGTGCACCGTCTTCCAGGGACCGCTGCCGGTGGCGGAGGTCTGGATCTGGAACGCCGTGGCGTAGGCGTTCTCCCAGTTGATGACGATCTTCTTGATGGCGCTGGACTTGCCGAGGTCGACCGCGAGCCACTGCGGGTCGCTGAACTTGCTGCCCCAGCGGGTGGCGGTCTTGCCGTCGACGGCGGCGGCGGCCGACAGGTCACCGCGCTCCGCGGAGGAGGCGACGGCGGTACGGCCCTGCGAGAGAGGCACGTCGGCGGCGGCGGCCGGGGAGGCGACGCTCACCGCGGAGGTGCTCAGAAGGCCGACGAGAACACCGGCCAGCGACAGTCGGCGGACCTGGCGTACGACGGACGCGCGTCCGGCCCGAATGCCGCTCGAGGCGGTTGTGCTCATAGTGAATGGAGTCCTTGTCCTGTTGGAAGTCGTGGAAGGGACCTCTGGCGACGCTCGCGGGCGCCGCTACAACAGGAGACCCGCAGGCCGCGGGCGGATAACGAAAACTTCCGAGAAGCTCAGAATATTTTTTTCCTCCCGCGTCTTGCCTGAACCGCGCCGGGATCGCCGGAGGCCTTGATGTGCTCCGGCTTTCGTGGAGTCGCTTGATCGGCCACATGTCTGCGCCCCCGCGAGAGGCCGGCACAAGGTCCGCTCCCTGGCGAGTGGCTACCTCCGAGGGATGAGTGCCAGGAGCTGAATCGCCGCCAGCGCGTACTGGCCGGCGTCGTTGGTGGAGACGTACGGAGCCTCGTCGACGGGCATGAGGACGCTCGCATCCCGGACGTGGATGAGCTGCCAGTCGCGCTGGGCCTGGAGGGGGTTGACGTTGAGCTGGTCGCCCTCGCCGACGTCGAAGGCGTGCCAGGCCACGTCGGCCAGACTCCGGTCCCCGGTACGGCCGGCGGCGTAGGCGGCCAGGCGGCTGTGCGCCTGGATCAGCGAGACACCCCTGAGCTCCGGGTCGGTGAGATAGCGGCGGCAGTACTCCAGCCACGCCTCCTCGAAACCGGCCACCCCCAGGTCGAGGTCGATCAGTTCCGCGCAGACCTCCGGCAACCCGAAGACGGCCGACAGGTGGGAGAGGGCGATCTCGTCCGCCGTCCGGCGGAGACGACCGTCACGCAGCTCCGCCTCCCCGGCCAGGAAGCCGTGTGGCAGGATCGCCAGATCGGCCATCGTGCCCAGCAGCTTGTTGCGCGCGCCGACGTCTCGGTGGCGCTCCCACCGGGTGAGCCACATCGCCGCGAGCGCGCCCCAGTCGGTGCCCAGGCCGATCCTCGGTTCGGAGACGTCGCGATACTTCCGCAGGGGGTCGAGTGCGGCGACCGCGTCCTCGGACAGTTCGTCCATGAGGTCGCCGGTGCGCTCGTCGGCGGTCAGGTAGTAGAACACGCGCCGGTAGATCGCGCTGGAGATGCGCAGCTGCTTGCAGGAGCAGCCCCAGTGCTGGACGTTGTGCCTGGAGCCCAGGCCCTTCCAGGGGCCCAGGTGGTAGACGTCCACCTCGCCGGTGTGGCGGGTCATCGCCTCGGCGAAGCGGAACACGTCGGCACGGCCGGTGCGCAGGAACTGGTACCACAGCCACAGATCGGGTGACAGCTCGGAGTTGTCCCACGCGTAGCCGCCGATGTCGTAGCGCCAGCTGTGCCGGTCGGCGTCGTAGGTGTGCATGACGTCGCCGTAGTCCCAGAACCCGTACCAGCGGCGTTGCTCCTGCTGCGCGAGGTAGTGGTCGAAGAGGAAGTCCAGCCGCTCCTCGATCGGCGCGTCGTCGGAGCGCGGGGCCCACGTGCCGAAGACGCCCGCCTCCTTGATCCGCTCAGGGGAGGCGACCAGCAGCCCCGGGGTGAGACCGGCGGCGCGCTCGGCCAGCTCCTCGTTCGGCGGGGTGGCCTCGAACAGGCACAGCGACAGTTCGTGGGTACGGGCGATGCCGTACGGCGTGCCGTACCCGGGCTCGTAGTCCTCGTAGGTGATCTCCAGGCCCTTCAACTGCTCCGTGTGGCTCTCCTGGCCCAGGCCGTCGTGCCAGAAGCGCAGGTCCATGGGCCGGGAGCTGGGGGAATGGAGCCAGACGGTCGCGGTCGCCAGGGCGGTGGCGGCGTCGCGGATGTCGAGCCGGGTGGGATGGAGCTTCCAGAAGTCACGCAGGCCGAAGCCGAGACCGCCGCTGACACCGCCCACATAGCCGTACCCCTGGGAGCGGGTGCCGGAGGGGATCGTCACCCAGCCATGCCCCGGCTTGGTGCGCTTGCGCAGCAGGAAGCCGTCGGCGCTGTTCTGGTCGAGCGTGTAGTCGCTCCAGGTGGGAATCAGGTGCAGGTGGTCGGCCAGCGCCGACGGATCGGCGGCCCGCCCTTCGACCTGCGCCCGCCGTACGGCCGCGCCGGGGTCGCGGCGCAGGCCGGTCAGGCCGCGCACGGCCTCGGTCAGGAACCCGGTCAGGAACCCGGTCGCCGATCCCGCCTCGCCGGACCCCCTGGACGGCCCCGCCAGCCGGACGTGCCGGTCGTGCGGCTCGTCGCGCATGATCACGTCGGCGCGCAGGCCGAGGCCCCGCAGGAAGTCGCGCTCCGGGTCGCCGTCCCAGACGAAGCTGTGGACCAGGCGGACCTCGGGCGAGCCCGCGTAGAAGTACAGGCGCGCGGTGAACGGCAGCCGGCCACCGTGTGTGCCCTCGACCCTGACCACCGCGCGGATCGGGCCGGCCTGCTCGACGGTGACCCGCTCGACGGTGGCGGTCACCTCGTCGTCGTGGACGCTGACCAGGCGGACGTTCCTGACGATCTCGCGGGAGCCGTGTCGTCGCGAGCTCTCCGGCTCCGTGTACGAGATGGACTCGATGAGCCCGCCGCCGAGTCGCCAGGTGACCGGGCCCGAGCGGATCGTCCGGCCGGTCACGGTGACCGGATGTTCGGGCAGGGTGGTAACGGCCTGAGGGCGGAGCTCATAGGCGTCGGAGGGGTCGCTCTGCGGGCCGATGGCGTGGGCGGACCACTTGACCGAGCCGTCCGGCCAGGTGGCGGTGACCCAGCTCTGTACGGGAGTGCCGTCGCGCAGGGCGAAACCGGTCCCCGCGGCCACGGTGCCGCGCGGCCAGGGAACTCCCCAGGTGACGCCCTGTCCGCGTGGCCCGTCGAGCCAGCGTACTTCGGTCATTCCTTCACCGAGCCGATCATGACGCCCTTGGCGAAGTGTTTCTGCAGGAACGGGTAGACCAGCAGGATCGGCAGGGTCGCGACGACCACGACGGCGAACTTGATGCCCTGCTCGGGGAAGAGCACCGTGTCGAAGGCCGAGACCGAACTCTCGGCGTCGACGCCGGTGAGCATCCGGACCAGGACCTGGAGCGTCCACTTGTCGTTGTCGTTGATGTAGAGCAGGGGCGACATGTAGTCGTTCCATATGCCGACCGCGTAGAAGAGCGAGAAGGTGGCGATGATCGGCTTGGACAGGGGCAGCACGATCCGCCAGAAGACCCCCAGCTCGTTGCAGCCGTCGATGCGGGCGGCCTCTTCGAGTGCCTCCGGCAGTTCCTGGAAGAAGCTCTTGACGATGATCAGGTAGAAGGGGTTGATCGCCAGAGGCAGGATCAGCGCCCAGTAGCTGTCGAGCATGCCGAGGTCTCGCACCACCAGGTAGGTGGGGATCATGCCACCGCTGAACACGATGGTGAAGATGACCAGGTTCAGTATCAGGGTCCGGCCGGGAAGTACCCGCTTGGACAGCGGGTAGGCCATGGTGAGCGTCAACATGACCTGCACCAGCGTGCCGACCGCCGTCACGCAGATGGTGGTGATCATCGCCCTGAGGAAGACGGGAGTGCTGAAGATGTAGTCGTAGGTGCTGGTGATGAACGTGTCCGGCCACAGGAAGAACGGCCTGGTGGCGATCTCCGCCTCGGTGGCGAAGGACCCGGCCAGCACGTACATCAGTGGCAGGACGGTGACCAGCGCCAGGCCGACGAGGAAGGCGATGTTGAACGCGTCGAAGAGCCGGCTGCCCCAGGAGCCGTGGTTGCTCACCGTGGCGGGGGTCTCCGCCGGTTTCTTCGCGGTCAGGTTGTGCGCCATGCGCCCCTCCTTCAGAACAGGCCCCGCTGGCCGAGGCGCTTGGCCAGCCAGTTGCAGCCGAAGATGAGCACCAGTCCGGCGACGCCCTTGAACAGACCGACCGCGGTGGCGTAGCTGTAGCCGCCCTGTGTGATGCCGACGTAGTAGACGAAGGTGTCGAAGACGTCGGCGACGTCCGCGTTGAGCGAGTTCCGCAGCAGCCAGAACTGCTCGAAGCTCTGGTCGAGCAGGTTTCCGGAGGTGAGGATGACCATGATGACGATGGTGGGCCGGATGGCGGGCAGGGTGATGTGCCAGAACTGGCTCCAGCGCCCGGCGCCGTCCATGCGGGCGGCCTCGTACAGGTCGGGGTTGACTCCGGCCAGCGCGGCCAGGTAGATGATCGTGCCCCAGCCGGTGGTCTTCCAGACCGTCTGCAGCATGACGATCGGCCGGAACCACGCCTCCTGGGCGACGTAGTCGACCTTCTGCCCGCCCGTGATCGAATGGATCCAGTCGGCGATCACGCCGTAGTCGACGGAGAAGAGCAGATACGTCAGCGACGCGACGATGGTCCAGGCCAGGAAGTGCGGAATGTAGATGAGCGACTGGACCGCGCGTTTGAGCCAGCGCACCCGCAGTTCGTTGAGCAGGAGCGCGACGATGATCGGCGCCGGGAAGGCGATCAGGATCGTCAGCAGCGCGATGATCGTCGTGTTGCCCATCAGGCGGCCGAAGTCGGGCCCGGTGAACAGATCCTCGAAGTGCTTGAGCCCCACCCATTCGCTGCCTTCGACGCCGAGGAACGGCACGAAGTCCTTGAACGCGATGGACAGGCCGTACATCGGCCAGTACCTGAAGACGGCGAAGTAGGCCAGGCCGGGCACCAGCATCAGGAAGAGCCAGCGGTGGCGCCCGAACGCGGACAGAGGCGGGAACAACCTGCCGCGTGGCCCCGCGGGCTCGTCGGTGGCCACCTTGGCGGGCACCGGTGCCAGGTCGGTGGCCATGGCGGCCTCCTTTCTCGTGTGTTCCGCGAGGGACTCGGTGGGAGTCCCCGGCGGAACACGGCGTGTCAGGGCGTCAGCCCTTGTTGATCAGTTCCAGGAGCTCGGCCATGACCTGGGTGCCGCCGCTGTCGTACCAGCGCTTGATCTCGGCCTTGAACTGCTCCTCGGTGAGCTCACCCGCGAGGAACTTGATCCGCCCGTCGGTGGGGATCGGGTTCAGCGTGGCGCCCTTGTCCACCGCGGTCTTGGAGACGTAGGGCAGGGTCGGGTCGTGCTGCGCCGTCTGCAGGTCGAGTTCGGACAGGGTCTTCTTCTCCTCCTCGATGGCCTGCTCCTCGGGGGTGGCGCGCTTCCACGCGTACGCCTTGTCGCTTGCGGAGCCGACGCTGGCGCTGGTGCCGAGCTGGATGAAGCCCTTCTCGACGTCGTTGTTGATGGTCTGGACGGCGGGGTCCTGGTCGTTGATCTTGACTGCGTACTCGCCGTCGAGCTTGAAGTTCTTTCCCTCGATGCCGTTGTTCAGGAGGGTCGCGCCCTCCTTGGAGGCCAGCTTGTCCATCACCTTGAGCACGTCGTCGAGCTGCGCTTCGGTCTTGACGGTCTGCTTGGAGATGGCGATGACGTCGTTGTAGCCGGTGAAGGGCAGCGAGAACTTCCGGCCGTCGGGGCGCTCGAGGTTGCCCGCCATCGCGACCTTGGTCTGGTAGTCGCTCGCGTCCGCCTGCTTGAACAGCTGGAACAGCTCGTCGGCGCGAACGTTGACGTCGATGATGATGCCGCCCTTGCCCTGGACGAACGGGTCGAGCCACTTGGCGGTGTCGAGCGTGGCCCAGTCGGGGTTGGTCAGACCCTCGTCGATGAACTTCCTGATGTACTTCTGCGCCTCCCAGAACTCGGGAGCGTCGAACTCCGGCACCAGCTTTCCGTCGCGCACCGCGTGGCCGTTCGGGGCGCCGAACCAGACGTCGATCGCGTTGTACGGGCTGGAGGCGTTGAAGGTGGGAGCCGGCCACTTCGGCAGGATCAGGCCATAGGTGTCCTTCTCGCCGTTGCCGTCGGGGTCCTTCTCGGTGAAGGCCTTGGCGATCTCGTAGAGATCGTCGGTGGTCTCCGGCTCCTTCAGGCCGAGCTTGTCCAGCCAGTCCTTGCGCAGCAGGATCGCCGAGCGAAGCAGCGGACGGATCCGGTAGACGCCGTAGTTCTTGCCGTTGGTGGAGGCGTTGGCCAGGACCCGGGGGTCCTGGGGCAGGTTCGGGTACTTCTTGATCTTGTCCGTCAGGTCCCAGAAGGCCCCGGCCTCGGCGGCCTTGGTGAACGCGGCGTCCTTGGGGTTGACGACCAGGAGGTCGGGCAGCTTGTCCGAGGCCAGGGTGACATTGGTCTTCGAGGTGTAGTCCGCGTTCGGCACCCAGGTGATGTCGAGCTTCTTGCCGGCGAGCTTCTCCACGGCCTTGTGCATTTCGCCGTTGGGGTCCGGTGCGGTGCCGAAGAGCTTGACCATGAGGTTCAGCGCGGCGGGCGCGGCCTGGCCGCCTTCGCTCTCGCTGCCGCACGCGGCCGCGCCGAACAGGGTTGTTATCGCAAACATGCCGGCCAGCAGCCGGCGGGGGGTGGTGTTCATCAGTTGCCTTTCGCAAGCAGGAGTGCCTCGTTCTCGGCGAAGAAGCGCAAGGCCAGCCAGGTGTTCAGCTGGATCCAGCCGCCTACGGCGAGCGTGGGAAGCAGGAGGGGCAGGAGCGACACCGCGTAGGCCGTCGCCGCCAGGGCGAACAGCAGCACGATCGAGGACGCGGGCCGGGCGAGCGCGAACAGCGACGCCTTGGGGAGGTAGTCGCGTGGCCGCAGGTCGAAATGGACGTACATGGGCAGCAGGTATGCCGCGATCATCGCCAGGAGCAGCAGGGCGATCAGGGAGGCCGCGCCGTACAGGGTCGTGGTGGACAGTACGGCCGCCGCGAGGAGAATCGGAAGCACCAGCAGCGAGCCCCGCGCGAACTCCCGCCGGTAGGTGGTGGCGAACGCGCGCAGGGGTGGGAAGGTCTCGCCCATCGCGTGTCTGCGGGCGAGGGTGTAGGCGGCCACCGTCGCCGGGCCGACGCCCAGGACGACGCCGCCGGCCAGGGTGAACAGCAGCCACAGTGCGTTGAGGCGGATGGCCCACCACACCTCGTCGAAGGCCGGGTAGAGGCGCATCATGGCGAGGTCACCTTCGGATCGGCGTGCTCGCCGATCAGCGGAGCCGTCCGGCGAAAGCCGATCTTCCCGCCGGGCAGCGGGTGCTCGATGCGGTCTCCGCATGGCGTCGAAGCCGGGACGGCCACACTTTCGGACGGCCCGGCCTCTCGGCGGCGGATCATCGGATCCCTGGTACGGGGACCTTGGCCCAGTCGAGGTCGGCGGCCAGGTAGAAGCCGGGGTAGGCGGGCTGGTTGTAGCCCGTCTGCTGCCTGGCCACCTCGACCCGGTACTGCGGGTCGTGCATGAGGGTGTAGAGCTTGCGGTCGGTCACCTCGGTGCTGATCCAGATGCGGGCGGCGGTGCCGTCGGCGGTGCGCGTCACCAGTTCCTCGCGCCAGTCGCCGAGGATGTCGGCGACCAGGCCCGGATTGCCCTTGGTCCCGTTGTTGGCGAGGGTGCCGGTGGCGGTCAGCAGCGTGCCGCGCCTGAAGTCGTCGACGGTGGGTGTCTGCGGCACCGTGGTGGCGGTGCCGTTGACCAGTTGGGTGGTCATGTCGGCCGCCCAGCGGATGCTCTGGTTGGTGCCGGGCGTGACCACGCCCAGGTGCTCGCCGCGCGCGGACCACAGGCCGGCCTGGATCTCCTGGTTGGGCGGCATCGCCGACCAGGCCTCCAGGCCGCGGACGGCCGGGTCGACGTCGCCGACCATGCCCCGGCCGGTGTCGCGGCCGCTGTAGCCGCCGAACAGGACCCGGCCGGTGGCGGCGTCGCGCATGGCCCAGCCGTACGGCGCCGACGTCCCGCCCTCGTGCACGGTCCAGATCTCCAGACCGGGCCGGTCGGGGTCGAGGTCGCCGACGTGCATGGCGTCGCCGTGGCCGAGCCGGACGTTCCGGCCGGGTACGCCGCTGTTCGGCGGGGCCACGTCGAAGGAGGAGTACAGCAGGCTGCCGTCGTCGTCGATGGTGGCCGCGCCGTACACGATCTCCTGCCTGCCGTCGGCGTCGACGTCGGCGACGCTCATCGAGTGGAACCCCTGGGTGGTCAGGGTGGCGAAGGCGGGATCGCTCCCGTCGACGCCGTGCGGGGAGGCGTTGAAGGGGTTGGCCATCGGGACGTGGCCGCTGTCGACGAACCAGCGCTCCTTGAGCTCGCGGCCGTTCCAGTCGTAGGCGACCAGGGTGGTGCGGGTGTAGTAGCCGCGGGCGAAGACCGCCGAGGGGCGCCTGCCGTCGAGGTAGGCCACCGAGGACAGGAAGCGGTCGACGCGGTTGGCCGGCTCGATGCGGGCCATCGCGTAGTCGCCCCACAGCAGGCCGTCGTCTCCCCGGCCGGGCTTGTAGTCGACGGTCCGCAGCTCCCCGCCGGTGGCGCCGTCGAAGACCGACAGGTACTCGGGGCCCTTGACGACGAAGCCGGCGAACTCCCGCAGGCGGTTGTTGGCGCTGCGCGAGGGGGCGTAGACGTCGACGAAGTGGGTGGCGAGCTCGGTCGCCGCCTGGCGGGTGAGCGGGTAGGTGTGCGCCGGAGCGATGCCGAAGGCCTGCTCCAGCGTCGCGGGCCAGCGCCCGGCGACCACCTCGGGGTGCTCGTGCCACTTCGTGAACATGTCCACGAGGTGGTCGAAGTAGCCCGCGGCGCTCAGGCGGTAGTCGTCGGTGTGCGAGTAGCCGGGCCGCGGCATGGTGACGAACCGCTCCTTGCGGGGATTCCCGGCGGTGTCATAGCGGATCACCCTGGTACCCGGCGCGGTCTTCACCATCACCTCCGAGCGGCCGTCGCCGTCGAAGTCGTAGACCAGGAACTGGGTGTAGTGCGCGCCCGACCTGATGTTGACCCCCAGGTCCAGCCGCCACAGCAGCCTGCCGTCGAACGTGTAGGTGTCGAGGTAGGTCGGGCCGGTGTAGCCGCGCTGGGAGACGTCCTTGGCGTTGGAGGGCTCCCACTTGACCACCAGCTCGTAGCGGCCGTCGCCGTCCGCGTCGCCGACGCTCATGTCGTTGGCCGCGTAGGTGTACGTCTCGCCCACCGGGGTCACGCCGTCGGCGGGCTTGCGAAGCGGCACATCGTAAAACGATTCGCTCCAGGGCCGGACCGCGTCGCTCCTCCTGCCCTCCCTGCCCCTCGTGATCGGGGCGACCGCGTACCTGGAGGCGGGCGTGCCCGCGACGTCCCGGTAGTTGGTGCTGTCGGTGACCGTGGCGATCGGGCGGCCGTCCCGGTAGAGGCGGAAGCCGGCGCCGAGCATGCCGTCCCGGCCCGCTCCGGTCACCTCGGTCCCCAGCAAACGCCAGCTCAGGAAGATGCCGTTCGGGGTGCTCGTGGCGACGAGCCCGCGGTCGAGGCGCTCCATCCGGATGCGCGGGCCGGCGGCGGCGGGGGTGGCCGGGATGGTGGCCGAGAGGGTGCACGCGAGTGCGGTCAGGATCGTTAGGGTCAGGCGGGCGGCGCGCATGACGGAGCTCCTGGGGGTCGGAGCGGTTAAATCGATATATCTGCTGGAGATTATGAGCGTTGACATCGGCAGTCAAGGCTTCGCTCTCCGCGCTATTCGGAGTTCACTTTCCGGCCTCTCCGCCTCGCCGCTCCCGCGTTTCGCGCATGGTTCAGGATTCGTCCGCGGGCTCGTACCGCACCCGACCTGGACGGCTTCCGCGACGGGACCGTCCGTGGCGCTCGGCGTCCGCGCCACCGTCGATCCCGGTCCCGCCCCGTTCGTTCCCCTGCTCGCCGTCGTCGTGTCCCGGCACCGGTCCGGTGAAAGTTTCACGGCATCGGCCGCGTCCTCCGTACCGCCCCGGCAGATCGCGCGCGCCCCTTGACGGGGGCGATGTCGGTGTTAAAACTAAGAACCAGCCTCCTCACAACATCGTGAACGGCCTGTTACACAGAGGGTTGTTAACGCTAACAACATTGGTGACACCCTCCTTTCTCGCGTACCCGCACCGGAAGACCTCCACGAACGGAGTCGCAGCCGCCCTCGCCCCCGATTGTTAACGCTAACAACCATTGTGACCTGTTCCCTCTGCTGATCGCCCAGACAAGAGGACCCCCCATGAACAGACTCCCAAGCCCTCCCGTCCGGCACGATCGCCGTGGCGCCGGCGCCGCTTTCACGGCAGCCATGGTGCTACTGCTCGCGTTGTGCCAGTCGATCGTGGCCGCGCCCCCGGCCGCCGCGGCCGTCATCGACACCGGCGCCTCCTACGTCCTGGTCAACCGGCACAGCGGCAAGGCGATCGACGTCCTCGACCTCGCCACCGGCGACGGCGCCCCCATCGC
>NZ_JCADBG010000053.1:0-16833 GCF_059358815.1 Streptosporangium nanhuense | reverse complement strand
CAGCGTCAACCCGTTCGTCACCATCACGGCGCTCGCCGAACGGAACATCGAGAAGATCATCACCACCGACCTGTGACGACGGCCCGGCGCGACGGCCGGCCACGTCATGCCCGCGGCCTCCTCGCGAGTTCCGGAGCGCGAATTCCGTAGAGGGACCACGGCATGTCGGAGACGGCCACCCGCGCCGTGTTCACGGCATCACGAGCCCCTTGCTCAGCGGTGGCGGGAGCGCCGTCTCCAGCAGCGCGCCCGCGGCGTCGAGGACCGCCCCCACGCCGATCTCCAGCAGGCCCGGATCAGGCCGGCGCCCGTGGGGGTCGCCGTGACGTCCGGTCCACAGGACGAGGTGCGGTCCCGTCGCCGGCGGCCCCCACAGGGCCGGCGCGACGGGACCGAACAGCACCACGGAGGGGGTGGCGAACGCGGCCGCCAGGTGGGCCACGCCGGTGTCGCCGCAGACGACCAGCCGCGCGGATCCGACGAGGGCCGCCAGCTCCGCGACGTCCGTACGACCGGCCAGGACGGCTTCCTCCGGCATCCCGGCGAGCGCCGCCACCTTCCGCCCGAGTGCCCGCTCGGCCACGCTCCCGGTGACCAGCACCCGGCGTCCGGTACGGCCCAGCGCGGCGGCCACCCGGGCGAACCGTTCCGGCGGCCAGCGCCTGGCCGGGCCGGCCGCGCCCGGATGGACGATCACGTGACCGGTCGTCTCCGAGGGCGGCGCGGGAAGGGCCAGGTCGGCGGGGTCGGCCGCGATGCCGTACCACTCCAGGAACGCGCACCATCGGGCCGTCTCGTGGACGTCGCACCGCCACGGCGGCCCCTGCACGTCCGGGAAGCCGGGGTGCGCGTGGGTGAGCAGCCGCCGCGGGCGGGTGCGGCGCAGCGCGGCGACGCTCTGCGGGCCGCGGCCGTGCAGGTTGACCGCCACGTCGGGGCGATCGACGGGCACCGGCCCGGTCCCGGACACGTCGAGGAGCTCGTCGACGGCGTCGATCAGCGGCACCAGTCCCGCCAGGGGGGCCGGCGCGGCCAGCACGATCCGGTGTCCGGGGTGGGCGCGCCGCAGTGCCCGCAGGGCGGGCACCGCGGCGAGCACGTCGCCGAGCCCGAGCCCGCGGAGCGCGACCAGGTCCGGCGCCCCGGCGCGCCCGGCACCGTGACGGCCTTCCGGCCCCCCTCCGCCCGCGCTTCCCGGGGCTACGGCCATGACGTCTCCGTCGCGGGGCAGACGACGAGCTCCCTGACCTCGCAACCGGCGGGCTGGCCGAGGGCGAACAGCACGGTGGCGGCCACGTCCTCGGGCTGGTTGAGCCGGGCGCCGGGTCCGGGCCGGTAGCGCTCGTCCCGGTCGGCGAAGAAGTTCGTGTGCATGCCGCCGGGCACCAGCAGCGTCACCCCCACCTGTCCCGCGAGCTCGGCGGCCAGGGCGCGGGTGAACCCGACGACGCCGAACTTGGCCGCGCAGTAGGCGGTCGCGTCGCTCACCGCGCGCAGGCCCAGGGTGGACGCGCAGGTGACCACCCGGCCCCCGGAGCGCCGCAGGTACGGCAGCGCCGCCCGGACGATCGAGGCGGTGCCGAGCAGGTTGACCCGGATCACCCGCTCCCAGTCCTGGGCGGGGACGTCGGACAGGGCCCCGCAGGCGTCGATGCCCGCCGCGGTGACGACGCCGTCGAGCCCGCCGGCCCGTTCGGCGAGCTCGCGCACGGCCCGCTCCGCCTGCTCGCGGTCGGAGACGTCGGCCGTCTCGTGGTCGATGCCCGCCACGTGGTCGGTGCCCGCCTCGGGTGCGGTGACGTCGACCACGAGGGGCCGGCCACCCGCCTTGGCGACCGCTACCGCGACCGCCCGTCCCAGGCCGGACGCGCCACCGGTGATCAGGATGTTTCCCGTCATGGATGTCTCCCCTTCGGTCGTGAGGTCCCCCTGGTCGCGGGGTTCCCTCGGTCGTGAGGTCCTTCGGTCGTGGGATGCCTCGGTCGTGGGATGCCTTCGGTCGTGAGGAGCTTTACGCGGGGTTCCGGATCAGGAGGCCGCCTGCGCCGCGGTGATGAGGGCGATGAGACCGGTCGTGGAGTGTCCGGGGACGCTGGGCAGGATCACTACGTCGCCGCCGGCCCGCCACACCGCCTCGGTCTCGGGCATCTCGCAGCCGGTGTAGTCGCCGCCCTTCACCCACACGTCCGGGCGGAGGCGGCCGATCAGCGCGCAGGGGGTGTCGTCGTCGAAGACGGCCACGGCGTCCACGCACTCCAGCGCCCGCAGCACCTCGGCCCGGTCGCGTTCGCCCACCACGGGGCGGCCCCGCCCCTTCAGGCGCCGGACGGACTCGTCGGAGTTGACGCAGACGATCAGCGCGTCGCCCAGGGCCCTGGCCCGGCGCAGCAGGCTGACGTGACCGGCGTGCAGCAGGTCGAAACAGCCCCCCGTGGCGATCACCCTGCCCCCGGCGGCCCGGACCGCATGCGCCAGGCTCTCCGGGCTCGGAGCCGGGGCCGAGAGCGGGGCCGGGGTCAGGTTTGGAGCCGGGGCCGAGAGCGGGACCGCCGGGTTCGGAGCCGTGACCGGGACCGGGACCGGGACCGGGGTCGGGGTCGGGGTCGGGGTCGGGGTCGGAACCGGGCTCGGGGCCGGAGCCGTGACCGGGGTCGCAGGTGTGTCCACCCGCGAAGCCGATGACCGGCGCCGCCGCGCGGACCGGGGGAGCCGGACCGCCGCGGCCCCACCCCGTTCGACGAATCGGGTGGCCTCGCAGACCGCCGTCGCGACCGCGTCCTCGGTGGAGGCGCCCTCGGCCAGGGCCAGCGTCGCCGCGCTCGCGAACCTGTCGCCCGCTCCGCAGGAGTCCCGCCCGGTGACGAGCACGGGCGACGGGATGCGGAAGTGCCGGCCGCCCCGGCGGGCGAGCACGGTCCCCCGCTCGGCCAGCGTGACGGCCACCGCCTCCGCCCCGAGGTCGCGAACCAGGTCGCGGGCGATCCTGTCCGGGGTGTCGCACGACCCGGCGCACAGCAGCCGGGCCTCGGCCTCGCTCGGCGTGACGAGCGCGCAGCCGGGCGCGGGCGGGGCACCGCGCGGATGCGGGTCCCAGACCACCGGTGCGGCGAGATCCCGCAGAAGGTCGCGGCACAGCCCGGCGACGCCACGGCCGTAGTCGGAGACCAGGACCGCCCGCGCGTCCCGCAGCACGGCGGCGACGCGCTCGACGGCGAGCCCCCTGCCGGGCGGTTCGTCCGCGGGATCGTGGCGGAGCCTGCCGGGGCTCGTCCGGTACGGGCGGCGGTCGTCTCCCCCGGCGCCCCGCGCCCGGCCGTCACCCGTGTCGATCCGGATCAGGGTCCGCCCTCGCGCCCTGACCCGGGTCTTGCGTGCGGTGGCGCCCCGCAGCGGCAGCCGTACCACCTCCACGTGGCCGGCGAGCAGGCCCGCCAGACACCGGCCGGAGGCGTCGTCCCCGATCGCGGTGACCAGGACGACCTCGGCGCCGTCTCGCGCGGCGAGCAGGGCCGCCAGACCGGCGCCACCCGGGCGGCGGCGCTCCGACCGCCCGTCGACGACGGGCGCCGGGGCGTCCGGGCAGAGCCGTTCGGCGTTCCCCTCGATGTCCACGTCGAGCAGCGAGTCCCCGAGGACCACGATCGGCCCGGTCATGAGCATTCCTCCTCGATCACCTCGCAGAGCATGTGGATCACGGCGAGGTGCACCTCCTGCACGGTCGCGGTGTCATCGGCGGGCACCGCGAAGGCCTCGTCGCAGAACTCGGCCAGCGGGTTGGGCGCGGGGCCGGTCAGCGCCCAGGTCGTGAGGCCGCACTCGCGGGCGGCCTCGGCGGCCGCCACCACGTTGCGGCTCGCGCCGCTGGTGGACAGGCACACCAGCACGTCGCCGAGCCTTCCGTGGGCCCGCACCTGGCGGGCGTACGCCTGCTCGGCGCCGTAGTCGTTGGCGATCGCGCTGACGGAGGAGGTGTCGGCGTGCAGCGGGATCGCCGCGTACGGACGCCGGTCGTCGCGGTAGCGGCCGACCAGCTCCGCGGTCAGGTGCTGGGCCTCGGCGGCCGAGCCGCCGTTCCCGCAGACGAGCAGCCGTCCGCCGTCGCTCAACACCGCGGCCAGCTTGCTTCCCCACGCGTAGATCTTGGGGATCTCGCCGTTCACGGCCGACAGCGCCGTGCTCAACCGGAACAGATGAGGGTGCATGGCTCAGCCTTCCGCGGCGGCGAACCGGTCCAGCCGGCCGCTGATCAGGGTCCGGTACACGGATTCGGTCCGGAGGGCCACGTAGGGCCAGCCGTACCGGGCGCGGGCCCGCCGCGTTCCGGCCGTCCCGATCGTCTCCCGCAGGTCGGGGCTGGTCAGCAGGTCGTTCAGCACGCGGGTCAGGGTTCGCGGGCGGCGTGGGGACACGAGCACGCCGCAGCCGGTGACCGTGTCCAGGTGGCCACCGACGGCGGAGGCGACCACGGGCAGCCCGCAGGCCATGGCCTCCACCGGGACCATGCCGAACGGTTCGTACCACGGCACGCTCACCAGGACGTCGGCCGAGCGCATCAGGGCCGGGACCTCCGCGCGGCCGACGCCCCCGATCAGATGCACCCGGCCGGTCAGCCCGCACCCGGTGACCAGTTCGCGCAGCCGCCCGCTCTCGTCGTCGTCCGACGTGCCACCGGCGATCACCAGCTCGGCGTCCGGCACGTGGCGCAACGCCCGGACGACCGTGTCGACACCCTTGCGGGGCACCAGGCGGCCGACGCTGAGGACGCGCGGCCGGCCGTTCCGGGGCGCCGCCGGGCCCTCGGGGTGGAAGTGGTCCAGGTCGACCCCGCAGGGAACGATCGAGACCTTCCCGTCGGGCACCCCCATCGCCCGCAGTTCCCGCACCTCGTCGGCGCAGGTGGCGATGACCGCGTGGACCCGCCGCCCGATGTCGGCCTCGACGGCGATCCGCTCCTGCGGGCTGGTGTCGGCCGCTCCCTGCCGTCGCCGTTTGACGGTGCCCAGGGCGTGGAAGGTCTGCACGACCGGTATCCCGAGATCCCGCGCGGCCGCGAGCGCGGCCAGGCCGCTCATCCAGAAGTGGGCGTGGGCCACGTCCGGGGGGCCGGCCGCCCACCTGCTCGTGAGGTGGGCGGCGAAGGCGGGCATGTGAGGCAGCAGCTCGTCCTTGGGAAGCGGCTCCGGGGGGCCCGCGGGGACGTGTTCGACGGTCACGCCGGGCGCGATGACCACGCTGTCCGGCTGGTCCCGCCCGCTGCGGCGGGTGTGGACGACGACCTCGTGCCCCCGGCCCGCCAGCGCGACGGCCAGCCCCGCGACGTGCACGTTCTGCCCACCGGCGTCGACGCCTCCCACAGGGGTGAGCGGGCTCGCGTGTTCCGATACCAAGGCGATCCTCATCGAACGACCTCCCTCACGGACTTCACGGACGTCAGGTGATCAACGGCCTCGACGACCCGCTCGCTGTTCACCGACGAAAGACACGGATGATCCGGAACGGGACACTCCCTGGCCCGGCTGCCCCGGCAGGCGGCTCGCTGGTCGCCGAGCAGCACCGTCGACACGCCGTACGGGGCCCAGCGGACGGCCGGGACGACCGGGGCGAACAGGCTGACCACCGGCGTGCCGACCGCCGCGGCCAGGTGCGCGGGACCGGTGTTGGCGACGACGACCGCGCACGCTCCGGCGAGCACCGCGGCCAGCTGCGCGAAGGAGGTCTTCCCGCCGAGGTCGAGGACGTGCGTCCCCGCACCCCTCCCGCCCAGGTCTCGGGCGTACGTCCCGGCACCACTCCCGCCCAGGTCGGGGGCGTGCGACCCCGCACCCCTCCCGCCGAGGTCTCGGGCGCGCGTCCCGGCGACCCTCGCGGTGAGCGCCCGCTCCCCCCGGCCACCGGTCACCACGACCCGCCGGCCCGCGCGGACCAGGTCCTCTACCGCCCCCGCCCACTTCTCCGCCGGCCACGCCCTGGCCTGGGCGGAGACGCCGGGATGTACGACCACGTAGCCGGGCGGCCCGGTGAGACGGCCGGTCTCGGGCAGCGGGCGCCGCACGGCGAGCGCCCCGCAGTCCCCGGGCGGCAGGCCGAACCCCGCAGCCCCGGCCAGGGCGAGCATGCGCTCGGCCTCCGGCACATCCACCGTCTCGTCGACGACGTGCCGCACGTCCAGCAGCGACCCGGCGTGGTCGCCGCAGATCGCGGCGATCCTCGGCGTACCGGCCAGCCTCAGCAGCAGGGCGAACGGCAGCGGCGACTGGTGGAACGAGGTGAGGATCAGCGCCTGCTCGGGAGCCGTCCTCCGCAGGATCCGCAGCAGCCGCACCGCGTGCGCCCCCGTCATCGGCGACGGCTCGGGGTCGACCCACGGTGTCCGCCACTCCACCACCCGGGACACCCCGGGCAGCAGCTCGCCCGCCGCCCGGCCGTGCGGTCCCACCATCAGCACGACTTCCCGCGCGGCATGGGCGACCGCCCGGATCGCGGGTCCGGCCAGCAGGACGTCGCCCGCGTTGTCCAGGCGGGCGACCAGGACGGTGCCGGCCGTCGCGGCGGTCATCGCCGCACCCGCAGCTCGCCGAGGAGGCGGTGCGCGCACGCCGCCGGAGGGATGAGCACAGTCGTGACCAGCATTCGCCGGATCTCCTCCCTCGTCCGTGGCCCGGGAGCGATGCGCCCCCAGGCGAACCTCGCGGTGAGCAGCGCCCACGCCGTACCGGCCAGGGCGGCCATCCACCTGGGCCGCGTCACCGCCGTCACGAGCGCGAGCGCGCCGAGGCCGGTGGTCAGGGCGTGCTCGCGCACCCGTCCCGGGGCGCCGCCGATCGCCGCCCGCCAGGCGGGGCCGTACAGGTGGCGCATGAGCGCGTCGTCGGCGTTGCCGCGCTGGAGGCGGACGCTGGCCCACGGGCCGTCGTCCCTGATCGGGTGCCGGGTGACGCGCTCGCCCCGGACCAGCCGGTAGCCGGCCGCCATCACGCGCAGCGCGAGATCTGCGTCCTCGCGGTAGGCCCGGGGGAAGCGCTCGTCGAAACCGCCGGTCCGCTCCAGGGCCGCGCGCCGGTAGGCCATGTCCGCGGTGATCCACCGGGCGCCGGCCAGGGCCGCGGTGTTCCGCTCGGCGTCGGTGGGCCGCCGGCCGGGCGGGAGCGGGACCTCGACACGCCCCTGGCTGCCGCCCACGTCGTCGGGCAGGCCGGTGAGATCGGCGCGCAACGCCTCCTCCCAGCCGGGCCGGGGGACCACGTCGTCGTCGAGGAAGGCGACCCACGGCGTCGCGGCGGCGCGCCAGCCGGTGTTGCGGGCGGCGGCGGGCCCCCGCCCTCCCGAGCGCAGCGTCCGGACGTGGTCCGGCACCCACGGGAGCCCGGCCGGGGTGCCCGCGGGGCGGTCGTCGACCACGATCACTGGAATCTCCGGATCCACCGTGCCCAGGGCCGCGAGCGTGCCGGCGAGGCTGGGGCGGCCGACCGTGGGAATCACCACCGTGATCATTTGGCGACCGCCTCCCCCCGGCGGACCAGGTACGGGCCCAGCGCCAGCAGGTCCACCGGCGCGGAGCCGAAGCACTCCAGCGCGTCCCGGGGGTCGTCGACCATCGGTCTCCCCGCCGTGTTGAGGCTGGTGTTGACCACCACCGGCAGCCCGGTGCGCAGCTCGAACTCCCGCAGCATCCGGGCGAGCAGCGGGTCGTCCGCCCGGTCGACCGTCTGGATCCTGGCGGTGCCGTCGACGTGCACGACGGCCGGGATCCGCTCGCGCCACTCGGGCCGGACGTCGTGCACGAAGAGCATGTAGGGGCTGGGGACCGGGCCCCGGCCGAAGATCTCGTGAGCCCGTTCGGCCAGCACCATCGGGGCGATCGGGCGGAACTGCTCGCGGCCCTTGACGTCGTTCAGCCGCTCGCTGTTGGCCTCCCGCCCCGGGTGGGCCAGGAGCGAGCGGTGGCCGAGCGCCCGCGGTCCGTACTCGCCGCGCCCCTGGAACCAGGCCACGATCCTGTCGGCCGCGAGTTCCGCCGCGACCGCGCAGGCCAGGTCCGCGGGCCGCTCGTACGGCACCCGCGCCACGTCCAGCCAGGCGGCCAGCTCCTCGTCGCTCCAGCCGCGGCCGAGATCGGCCCCCGGCATGGGCGCGGCCGGCTCGCCGAAGGCCTGGGCCAGGTGCAGCGCGCCGCCGAGCGCGGTGCCGGCGTCACCGGCCGCCGGCTGCACCCACAACTCCTCGAAGGGCCCCTCGGCCAGCAGCCGCGTGTTGGCGACGCAGTTGAGCGCCACGCCTCCGGCCATGGTCAGGCACCGGTCGCCGGTCCGCCCGTGCAGCCATCGGGCGAGGTCGAGGAGCACCTCCTCCAGGCGCCGCTGGACGCTCGCCGCGAGGTCGGCGTGCTCCTCGGTCCAGGGCTCCCCGCTGCCCAGCGCCTTGGCGTAACCGCCCCAGTCGACGGGCTCGACCCGGAAGCCGCCCTCCCCGTCCGGGCGGATCACCTCGCGCAGCGCGCCCAGGTGACGCGGCTCACCGTAGGAGGCCAGGGCCATGACCTTGTACTCGTCGCTGGAGCGGAGGAATCCCAGGTGCTGGGTCACCTCCTCGTACATCAGCCCCAGCGAGTGCGGCAGTTCCTGGGCGGCCAGGATCGTCAGCTCTCCGTCGCGGTAGTGCCCGGCCAGGTGCGAGACCGCCTCGCCCCGCCCGTCGCAGACCAGCACCGCCGAGTCCCGGTACGGCGCGGCCAGCCCCGCCGAGGCCGCGTGCGCGACGTGGTGGGGCACGTAGCGCACCCGCTCGGAGTCCAGGCCCGGCAGGACGCCCGCCAGGAACGACGGCGCCCTGCGGGCGTAGGTGGTGCGCAGGTCCTCCCAGCCCTCGTCGAGACCCGGACCGCCCGGCCGTACCAGGTCCGGGTCGTAGGAGTAGGCGACGGCGTCCAGGTCCTCGGGCCGCAGTCCCGCCCGCTCCAGGCACCAGGCCGCGGCGCGCTCCGGCAGCTCCCAGGCGGAGAAGGGGACCGGGCGCTTGCCGTGTTTGCGCCGGCTGAAGCGCTCCTCCTCCGCGGCGGCGACGACCTCCCCGTCGACGACCAGGGCCGCCGCCGGATCATGAAAGATCGCGTTTATGCCGAGAAATCTCATGGAGTGGCCTCTCGTCGGATACTCAATGACTACCGAGAGCAGCGCTTCCCAAACGAAGGAATCGGACATAAGCCCATTTAGTAGGCCAGAGGGACCGCTTTTTGTTGCATTGAGTAGTCGAGCTGGAGTTTGGGCATCTTCCCGCCCGGGCAGCGGGAACGTTCACGGGGAGCCGGCGTGGAAATTCAGGGCGAGAACCGTTCGACACCCGGCCGGACGCGACCGGCCGCCGTCCTCTTCGACCGCGACGGCACCCTCGTCGTCGACGTCCCCTACAACCGCGACCCCCGCCTGGTGCGCCCCATGCCGGGCGCGCGGGCCGCGCTGGACCGGCTCCGCCGCCAGGGCGTGCCGATCGGGGTGGTCACCAACCAGTCGGGCGTGGCCAGAGGTCTCATCGGCGTCGAGGAACTGCGCGAGGTGAACTCCCGGGTGGAGACGCTCCTGGGCCCGTTCGACGTCTGGGCGGTGTGCTCGCACGGCGAGGACGACGGGTGCGGGTGCCGCAAGCCCGCCCCCGGCCTCATCGTGAGGGCGGCGGCGATCCTCGGCGTGAACGCCCGCGACTGCGTGGTGATCGGGGACATCGGCAGGGACATGGACGCCGCCCTAGCGGCCGGGGCGAGAGGCATCCTCGTGCCGACCTCGCGGACCCTGCCCCGGGAGGTGGCGACGGCACCGGAGACCGCCGCCGACCTCGTCAGCGCGGTGGAGAGGGTGATCCGATGAGAATCCTGCTGTGGCACGTGCACGGCTCGTGGGCCACCGCGTTCGTCCGGGGCGGCCACGACTACCTGGTGCCCGTCGTCCCGGACCGGGGCCCCGACGGGCGCGGCCGGGCGCTCACCTACCCGTGGCCGCCGAACGCGCGCGAGGTCTCCTGGGACCGGTTGCGCGAGGAGGACGTCGACGTGGTCGTCCTCCAGCGGCCGCACGAGGCCGACCTCGCCGAGCGCTGGCTCGGCCGTCGCCCCGGCCGCGACCTTCCCGCCGTCTACGTCGAGCACAACACCCCCGCCGGGGCCGTCCCGCACACCCGGCACCACCTCGCCGACCGCACAGACGTCACGCTGGTCCACGTCACCCACTTCAACGACCTCTTCTGGGACTCGGGCCGCGCCCCCACCCGCGTGATCGAGCACGGCGTCCCCGACCCCGGCCACCGCTACACCGGCGACCTCCCCCGCGCGGGCGTCGTCGTCAACGAGCCCGTCCGGCGCGGCCGGGTCGCCGGGACCGACCTGCTGCCCGCCTTCGCGAGGGCCGTCCCCCTCGACGTCTTCGGCATGGAGGTCACCGGCCTGCCAGGGCGGCTCGGCCTTCACCTCGGGACCTTCGAGAACCCGCCCCAGGAGGCGATGCACACCGAGCTCGCCCGCCGCCGCGTCTACCTGCACCCCTACCGGTGGACCTCGCTCGGCCTCGCCCTCATCGAGGCCATGCTCCTCGGGCTGCCCGTCGTCGCCCTCGCCGGCACCGAGGCCGTCGAGGCCGTGCCACCCGAGGCGGGGGTCGTCTCCACCCGCCTCACCACCCTGACCGCCGCCCTCGAGGACTTCGTCGCCGACCCCGCCCGAGCCGCACAGGCGGGCAAGGCCGCCCGCACCGCCGCCCTCACCCGCTACGGCCTGGCCCGCTTCCTGTCGGACTGGGACCTGCTGCTCCGCGAGGTTCGCGAACAACGGGAACCCGGCCGGTGAAGCCCGGCGGGATCACCGGAACCCCTTCCCGGCGGGACCGAGACGGGGCTCCCGGCAGGACGACGTAATGTCGGTCCGGTATGCCACCCTCGTCGTGCCGGTCGGCCTGGTTCGCCTCGTGCGCCGACAGCGGAAGACGTGAGAGGACATTGAGATGACAGAGAGCGGAACCGAACCGGTTTCGGTGTCACGGCGAATCCCCGCCCCCGCGTCCCGGATCTTCGAGATCCTGACAGACCCAGCCAAACACATCGATCTCGATGGTTCCGGCATGTTGCGCGGTGCCGTTTCCCCTCAGCCCGTCTCCGGTGTCGGGGACGTGTTCACGATGAAGATGCACTATCGGAAGCTCGGCGACTACGAAATGATCAATCACATAGTCGAGTACGAGACGAACCGGCGCCTGGCCTGGGAACCGGAAGCGGGGCTCGGCCACCCCGACTCCCTTCCCGAAGGATCACCCGCACGCTGGGGCCACCGGTGGGGGTTCGTCCTGACTCCGGACGGGCCCGACGCCACGATCGTGACGCACACCTACGACTGCTCCCGCCTCCCGGAGAAGATCCGAAAGGACATGGACGACGGCAGGGTGTGGATCGTCGGCATGACAGCGACACTGGAACGACTCGACGCGCTCTCGACCGCCTGTTAGGGCGACGACGATGTGATCACGAGCTTCATGCCCGAGCGCCTCGAAGCTCGCGCGGGAAGTGGTCGAAACCGTCTTCGGACCGGGCCCTGACCGAGGGCGTCTCCCGCCCGGTCGGCCGCAAGGGGAGCGTGGTGACGGAGAAGATCTGCCGGAAAAGACTCCGCCCGGTACCACCGGAAGGAGCCGAGGCGACGGATCAGATCTCCCTAGTCACCCGGAAGATCGGAAAAGACCACTTCCCGGTCTGGAAAACGGCCTCTGAGCTGGGTGGGGCCACCAGGACTCGAACCTGGCACCTCTCCCTTGTCAGGCAAGCCGGGCGAGGCCGGAACCATGGGCTACACCTGCTCCCACCTGCGCGTACGGCCCCCGGTGATCCACCGGCGACGCGGGCCGTCAGGTGGACGTCGAACTGGCGGCGTACCTCCCCGTCGCTGTAGGCCACGATGCGCCGGGCGTCGGTGGAGAGGCCGGCCATCCCCGGGCCACGTCGATTGACTCTTCGTGGACGTGGCAGTCGATCAGGACGGCGGCACGAGAGTTCGGGGAGAGAGCTCGCCGGAAGTCCCGCCGGGCAACCCTATGATCATCGGATGGCCCTACCGAGGATCGCGACGATCTTCCTGATGCTCGCCCTGACGGCCGGCTGCGGGGACGGCCAGGCGGTCACGGTGCGAACGCCCGCCGACGCCGTGACTCAGCGTATGAAGGGCTCGACAGGTGTGAAGGTCACCCGATTCGTCCGCCTGGACTACGGCGAGAACGTGCTCCCCCCTTCGGCGGAGGACGACCTCATCGTGCCGGTCGACATCGGTGAGTACAACGAGAGCCGTACCACCGGAGTCCTCGGCGCGGCCGGCGCCGACCTGACCACGACCTACTACCGGACCAATGTCCCCGATGAGCTGAAGGGCGTCGTCCCGACCGACCTGTCCTACATGACGACCCGGGTGATATCGATCGCGGGCTCCGGCACCTACAGGCACCGGGCTGATCGGCAGGACACTCCCGCGGGCAAGTCCTGGCTCCACAACCGCGGCTCCGAATGCGAACAGCGGTTTCGCGGCATCGGCTCGTTCGGCCTGCGCGACCTCGTCTCACCCGAACTGCTGCGAAAGCTGACGGTCCCGGCTCCCTCTCCGGGCGAGACCATCGACGGAGTCTCCACCGTCGTGCACTCCGGGAGCGGCTCGCAGCTGGAATTCGCCATCGGGACCGTACACGGCGACCCCGTACTCGCCGCCCAACTGCGAGAGTCGCACCGCTCGACACAGATCTCCTGGCGGTTGTGGGTCGGACCGGAGGGGCTTCCCCGCCGGGTGCGCCTCACCTTCACCAATCCCGTGACCAGGGACAAGCAGCCGGAGACGGGCCTGGTCGAGATCGACTTCACCGACTGGGGCAGCGATGTCATCATCGACCCCCCGCCACCGGACCAGGTGCACCAGACCGGGACGTGCCTGCCCCCGGAGCCGAGCTGAACCGCTGAAGCTTCGGACCCGACAGCGTCGCGCGAAGCGCGGGGGCCCCACACCGGAGGTTCGGGGGGTCGTCCCCCCGTGTGAACGACGAAGGAGACCTACAAAAGCGGCAAAGCCGCGACCACAGATCTCCATCATCCGGGGCTTCTCCCCTCACGAGGTGCTCACTCGTCTGGGCGTGGACACGGACACGATCGAGGAGATGACCTTCGACGAGCTGGACGAGTACGCGAATGAGAGCATGCTGGAATCCAACGGCAACGCGAGGTATGTCAGCGCCGTGGAGGTGGACGAATGGACCGCACTCATCGAGCCTTCCGGCTGGAGGGTAGCTGCCGAACCCGGTGTGCGGGAGCGCGTCTCGCGAGGAACCGAAGTCGTGTCGGTCGGGCGGCTGACTCACCTCGTCCACCTCGACCTGCGATGGACCAAGCTGGATCGACTCCCCGGCTGGATCACGACGCTCCGCCGTCAGGGCTGCGCGGTCTTGCTGTAGCGACTTCCTGAACGGCCCGAAGTCCGCCCGTCGATCACCGGCGCCCACCAGCCCTCTCGACGATCACAACGACAGCGAGGCGGCGACGCTGGATGGGCGATCGGAGCCGCAGGATTGGATCAGCGAGTGACGTGGTCGTGAGGCACGCCGGACGACGCTCGGGTGTCCCTCACGATCAGGGCCCGGACATCCAACCGGCCGGTAGTGAAGATCAAGGTGGCCACCCGCACCGTGTTCACAGCATTTCGAGCGGCTTTTTGCTCAGCGGTGGCGGGAACGCCTCGTCCAGCAGCGTGAAGTCGTCCTCGGTGAGACGCAGGGCGAGGGCCGCGTGGTCCTGCTGGACGTGCTCCCGCGTTCCCGCCTTGGGAATGGCGACGACACCGTCATTGCGCAGCACCCACGCGAGGGCCACCTGAGCCGGAGTCGCCTCATGCCGCTCCGCCACGAAGCGGAGCGTGGGATGGGTGAGCATCCGGCCCTGCTCGATGGGCGAGTAAGCCATGATCGGTATGCTCCGTTCGTGGCACCAGGGCATCAGGTCGTACTCGATGCCGCGCCGCATGAGGTTGTAGAGCACCTGGTCGGTCTGTACGGCCTGCCCACCCGGAACGATCATCATCTCCTCCATGTCCGGGACGTCGAAGTTGCTCACGCCCCAGCTCCGGATGAGCCCCCGGCTCATCAGCTCCTCGAAGGCCCCCACGGTCACCTCCAGCGGCGCGGGGCCCCGCCAGTGCAGCAGGTAGAGGTCGAGCCGGTCGGTCCCGAGGCGGCGCAGGCTGCCCTCGCAGGCGGCGATCGTGCCACTGAACGTGGCATGCTGCGGCAGGACTTTGCCGACCAGGAAGACCTCGTCCCGGTGGCCGGCGATTGCCTCGCCGACGAGTTGTTCCGCCCTGCCGTCGCCGTACATCTCGGCGGTGTCGATCAGCGTCATTCCCAGTTGCAGACCTTGGCGCAGCGCCGCGATCTCCTCCCTCCGGAGCGAGGGGACCTCGCCCATATGCCAGGTTCCCATGCCGAGAACCACGATCTCGTCACCGGACGGAAGCTTGGTCATGCGCATGGCGGACCTCCCTAGAGCCCGACTCTCCGTATCAGGCCATGCCTTCCGAACTGGGAAGTTGGGTGCTTACAGTCGATGGTATGACAGTCGCCGTCGGTCTTGCCGGGGCGGGGCGCCGGGCCACCGGGGTCCACGCTCCAGCCATCGCCTCGTGCCGGGGAGTCGGGTTCGCCGGGGTGTGGGCGCGCTCTCCGATGGCCACCCACGCTCTCGCGGACAAGTACGGCGTGCCAGTGTTCGACCACTTCAGCGAGATGCTCAACCACTGCGACGCGGTCGTCTTCGCCGTTCCTCCCGCCGTACAAGCAGACGTCGCCGCCGTGGCCGCGCGCCGGGGCAAGGCGGTGCTGCTGGAGAGGCCCATCGCGGGCGACATCGCCGGGGCCGAGGACTTGGCGGTGGCCGCCGAGCGCAGCGTCTCGCAGGTCGCGCTGACATGGCGCTATGCCTCGGCGGTCCGTGATTTCCTGACCACCGAGGTTCCGCGGACGTCCCCCCAAGGGGGCAGCGGCCGGGTCGTCACCCCGGCACCGGTCGGCGCGAGCCCTTGGGTACGCGAACTCAGCGTCCTGCGGAATCTGGGATCCGATCTCGTGGACCTCCTCGACGCGGCCCTGGGCAGGGTGGTCGGCGTGCGCGCCCACGGCGATCCGGACGGCTGGTTCGGACTGATGCTGGAGCACCGGATCGGCCGTCACAGCGAGGCGTCGATGTACGTATCGCCGGAAGGGGGCGCCAGGTGCGCCGAGGTCGAGGTCTTCGGTCCGGGCGGCTCCGCCGCGATCGACTGCGTGGCGGCGGTCGGCCCTGACGCGATCAACAAGATGTACCGGGAGTTCGTGGCGGCGGTCCAGGAGGACACCTCGCACGAGCTGGACGTGCGCCACGGCCTGCGCCTGCAGCAGGTGATCGAGGCCGCAGAGACCGATCTGGTCGTCGGCGAGTCGTGAACGAGGCCCTCGGGAAAGCAGGTCGTCGCATGACTCTCGATCCACCGATGGACGTGTTCTGCGAACGC
Source organism: Streptosporangium nanhuense (assembly GCF_059358815.1). Lineage (NCBI taxonomy): Bacteria > Bacillati > Actinomycetota > Actinomycetes > Streptosporangiales > Streptosporangiaceae > Streptosporangium > Streptosporangium nanhuense. The sequence goes on along the minus strand of NZ_JCADBG010000053.1, from coordinate 1,289 downwards.
TCCCCTTTCTCGCCGATCGCGGACGACGGCTTCCTGTCCGTCCGCCCGGTGTTGCTGGAGGGGGCGAGGCAATGAACCCGATCTTTCCCGGTGAGGCCAGAGAAACCTAGTCACCCGGAAGACCGAAAAAGGCCACTTCCCTTACCGGGAAATAGCCTTTGATCTGGGTGGGGCTACCAGGACTTGAACCTGGGACCTCCTTCTTATCAGGCAAGGCAGGAGGGAGTGGAACCATGGGCTATACCCGCTCCCACTTGCGCATACGGTCCATGGTGATCCACCGGCGTCCAGCTTCCTCCGTGGCCGTTGTCACTCGGTCGGTCACTCAGGACTTCCCGATTCAACCGATGTACGGCGAGGCCGCACCGCCGAGAAAGTGCCCGATCCGGAGTCGCTGGGTGTCATGCATCGACAACGTGCCGATCTCCTCCCGGTCGACCCAGCGGACGTCGGTCGACTCGTCGCTGACCGCGAGCGCTCCGCCGACGACGCGGGCCGTCAGGCAGACGTTGAACTGGCGGCGTACCTCTCCGTCGCTGTAGGCGATGATGTGCCGGGCGTCGGTGTAGAGGCCGACCATGCCGGTCACCTCGACGTCGTAGCCGGTCTCCTCCCTCACCTCCCGTACGGCCGCCTGCGGCACCGACTCTGTGAGGTCCATCCCGCCGCCGGGCAGCGCCCACAGTCCGTTGTCGGTGCGCCGTTGCATGAGGATGCGACCACGGTCATCGACGACCACGGCGGACACTCCCACGACCAGACTGTTCGGCTCGGGGGCGTCGGGGTCGTCGTAGTACTCGGTGCGGGCCACTTATCGCTCCTCGCCGGGCAGTCGGGACTGTTTCCACACGGCTTCGAAGCTGGTGGCCTAAGCGTCGAACAGTTCTTTGCGTGAGAATCAGCCCCCGCTTTTGCAGTCGGCAGCGGTAAGAGCCTCCTGCAAGGAGTGTGTGGGTGGATCTGCTCGTCTGGTCCGACGGCGTCCGCTTCATGTGGTGGGACGGCGAGCACTCCGCGCGGACGGGCCGCAGGAAATATGCAGCACACCCGGCAGATAATCCGGCAGCGGCGGCTCGCAGGCGGAAGTCACAGCACGATGAGGACGCCGGAGTTGCCGCCAGCCGGAACCGGCGGTAAGAACTGCCGGTGGCGGCTACACGGTCGTCATCGAGCAGCTCAGCACCGGCGGCCTCCAGTCGACCATTCCCTGCTCCGGCATCGACAACTGGGCCGCCGGCGGCGCGTTCGCCGAGGTCGCGCCGCTGCCCGTCGGGATCGAGACCTTCGCC
>NZ_JCADBG010000052.1:0-18933 GCF_059358815.1 Streptosporangium nanhuense | reverse complement strand
GTATCGAATAGCGGAAAGAGGCGACGCGGAATGCGCGAACCTGTCAGGTCACTACACGCGCGGGCCTGGGTGGCCCTCCGGCTCCCGATTCCCCCGTCGCTTAAAAGCGACGGTCCCCTCGGGAGAAACTGATGGACCCCGTCTTCTTCGCCACCCCCGAGGAGTTCCGCGCCTGGCTGGAGGCGCACCACGAGACCGAGACGGAACTGCTGGCGGGGTTCTTCAAGAAGGGCACCGGCCGTCCCAGCATGACCTGGCCCGAGTCCGTCGAACAGGCCCTGTGCTTCGGCTGGATCGACGGCGTCCGCAGGACCCTCGACGCTGAGAGCTACAGCGTCCGCTTCACACCGCGCAAGGCGCGCAGCACGTGGAGCGCGGTCAACATCGCCAAGGTCGCCGAGCTGACCGGGCGCGGCCTGATGCTCCCCGCGGGCCTGCTCGCCTTCGAGCAGCGGACCGAGGACAACTCGGTGATCTACTCCCACGAGCGGGGCCGGGACGCCGCGCTGGACGAGGAGCAGGAGCGCCGCTTCCGGGCGGAGACGGCGGCGTGGGAGTGGTTCCAGGGCCAGCCGACCGGCTACCGCAGGACCGCGCTGCACTGGGTGACCACCGCGAAGCGGCCCGAGACGAGGGAGAGGCGTCTCACCCGGCTGATCGAGGATTCCGCGGCGGAACGCAGGCTCGCGCAGTTCGAACGCCGAGTGGTCCCCGGGAACACCCCCTGAGTGGACCTTCGGGCAGGTCCACCGGGGCCCTAGGGTCGTCTCCATGACCGCGAAGATGCCCGCTCCCGTCACCCTCGAAGGCGAGACCGTACGGCTGGAGCCGCTGACCGGCGGCCATGTCCCCGACCTGTTCCTGGCCGGTGGCGGCGACGACGAGGTGTGGCGCTGGATGCCCGCCCCGACCCCGCGCACCGAGGCCGAGCTGGCGGAGATCGCGGCACGGCTGATCGAGGTGCCGGACCACGTGCCGTTCGCGGTGATCCTGAGGGAGACCGGCCGCGCGGCCGGCTGGACCACCTACATCGACACCCCCGGATACGCCGACAGCATCGAGATCGGCTGGACCTGGTACGGCAGGTCCGTGTGGCGCTCCGCGGTGAACACCGAGTGCAAGGTCCTGCTGATCGACCACGCCTTCGACAAGCTGGGCGTGAACCGGGTCCAGCTCAAGACCGACAACCTGAACGTCCGCTCGCAGGACGCGATCAGGCGCATCGGCGGCGTCGCCGAGGGCACCCTGCGCCGCCAGCGCCGCCGCGCCGACGGCACCTGGCGCGACACCGCCTATTTCAGCATCCTCGACGACGAGTGGCCCGCCCACCGCGCCCGCCTCACTCGCGGCTGAGCATGCCGCGCAGGAGTTCCACGATTCCCAGGCGGAGGTCGTCCAGGGTCGGTTCCGCCCCGGCGCCGATGACGGCGTCGAACATCACCCCCTCGCCGAAGGCGACGAACTGGCGCCCGTGCCGTACCGGGTCGGACGACCCCGCGGCCGAGAGGATCGAGACCGCGATGTCGCGGAAGCGCTCACCGGCCCTGTCGTAGATCGTGCGCAGCTCCGGGCGGCGGGTGGCCTCGAAGGCCAGCTCGTAGCGGGCGATCGTCTGCCGACGGCCGGCGGTCAGCTGCGTCCAGAGCGCCCGGGCCGCCATCTGGGCGAGGGCCTCGACCACGTCCGGCCCCGACGGGCTGACGAACGGCGTGAACGCGGCGGTCTCCAGCTGGGTGAGCCGCGCGAGGGTCAGCTCCAGGAGCGCGGACCGGGTGCGGGCCAGGTTGGAGGTCGACCCCGGCGGCAGGCCGGCCGCCTCGTCCACGGCTCGATGGGTCAGGCCGCGCATTCCCCGATCCGCCAGCAGGGCGATGGCGGTATCGGCGACGAGCTCGGCACGCTGGGACTTCACCCTTTGATACTACATTTGTAGTTCGACTACAGGAGTAGTAGTGTCCACTACATCTGTAGTGAAGGAGAAGGTCATGGGACGTGCGGCGGTCATCGGGGCGGGCATCGGCGGGCTGGCGGCGGCGGTGGCGCTCCAGCAGCGGGGCTGGGACGTGACGGTGTTCGAGAGGGCGGCGGCCCTGGAGGCGGTCGGCTCAGGGCTGGCCGTCGCCGCCAACGCGCTCAAGGCGCTCGACGCGATCGGGGCCGGTGACGATGTCCGCAAGCTGTCGGCCGTCCAGGGATCGGGCGGCCTCCGGCGCTTCGACGGCAGATGGCTGATGAGAACCACCGTGGAGGCCACCTCGGCGCGCAACGGCGACTCCGTGGTGCTGCTGCGCCGCGCGGAGCTGATCGACGTGCTCTTCTCCCGCCTCGAACCCGGTACGGTCCGGCTGAGCACCGAGGTCTCGGGCGTCGACGCGGAGACCGGCCTGGTGACAGTGCCCGACGGGCAGGTGGAGGCGGACCTGGTGGTGGCGGCCGACGGCATCCACTCCCCCGTCAGGGCGGCGTTGTTCCCCGGTCATCCCGCCCCCCGCTACGCGGGCGTCACCAGCTGGCGGGTGCTCATCCCCGCCGAGGGCGTCCCAGGTCAGGCGTACGAGAGCTGGGGGCGGGGCAAGGTGTTCGGCGTCATGCCGCTGGCCGGGGGCACGTCCTACTGCTACGCCACCGACACCGTCCCGGCGGGCGGCGGTGGCGGGGACCAGCTGGCCGAGCTGCGCCGGCTGTTCGGGGGTTGGCACTCCCCGATCCCGGAGCTGCTCGCCGCCGCCTCCCCCGAGAACGTCCTGAGGAACGACGTCTACTACCTCGCCACCCCGCTGCCCGCCATGCACCGGGGCAGGGTCGTCCTGCTGGGCGACGCCGCGCACCCCATGACCCCCAACCTGGGCCAGGGCGCCTGCCAGGCGATCGAGGACGCGGTGGTGCTGGCCCACGTGGTCGGCGACGGCGAGGGGTTCACCGGCGGCGCCGGGGCCGGGAGCGGTGACCCGGCCCGCAGGAGCGGCGGGAACGGCGCGAACGGCGGGAACGGCGCGAACGGCGCGAACGGCTGGGACGACGTGCTGGCCGGTTACACCGCCGCGCGGCTGGAGCGTACGTCCAGGATCGTGGCCCGGTCGGCCGCGATCTGCCGCGCCACCCGGATGCGCGGCCCGCTGGCCGTGCGGCTGCGCGACACGGCGATGGCGCTCAGCTGGCGGCTCGCCCCGTCGGGCGTGAACGGCGCGATGGACGAGGTGTTCGGCTGGACACCGCCCTCCACCTGACCTCGCGGCCGGCTCGCGGCTACCGCGCGACGCTCGCCGCCTCGCGTACCGGGGTGGAGGTCCCCTGGTCGGGGGAGAGCCGCCCCAGGGTGATCGTTCCCCAGACGAGCAGCGCGGCGGCGACGAGGGCGGGGATCACGTTCAGCCAGCCGCTGGGCACCGCCTCGTCGAGCAGGAGGGCGCCCGCGAGGATCGAGGTGATCGGGTCGACGATCTGGACGGCGGCGTAGGAGATGCCGAAGTAACCCACCTCGTAGGTCTTCTGCAGCAGCACGACCGCGCAGATGAGCAGCACGGGGATGGCCAATGTGAACCAGTTGAGCAGCGTGCTCAGGTCGCCGTCGAAGTTGCCGCCCACCACCCGGACGAAGGTGGAGACGCTCGCCGTCACCGCACCCGCGCCGACAGACAGCACGAGCGCGTGGGCCGAGCCGGTCATCCTCCGGGCCAGCAGATGACTCACCAGCACGACCAGCCCGACGCAGCCGAGGAAGCCCAGCGCCTCCTGGTTCGTCATGTGGGGTTTCACCGGGTGCGCGGGGACCAGCAGCAGCAGCCCGAGCAGCCCGACGGCCACCGCGATCGATCCGACGATCTCTCCCCTGTGCGGGCGCCTGCCGTGCAGCATCGCCGCCAGCGGCACCGCGAACACCAGCGTCGCCACGCTGATCGGCTGCACCGCGATCAGCGGCGCGAAGCTGAGGGCGACGGCGTGCAGGGAGGCCCCGGTGAAGCCGATGATGCCGCCGAGCCACCAGCGGGGCCGTTTCATCAGCTTCAGCGAGGCGCCCTCGGAGACCGCTTCGAACTGCTGGAGCGCGGCTCCCAGGGCGTAGCCCAACGCGCCGACCAAGGCGATCGATATCCCGACCCAGGTCATCGCCACCTCACATAACGGACGGGGCATCCGGAAAGAAGCGATTCACGGGTCATCCCGCAAGCTTAAGGCGCGCGGAGAACGGGTAGGGACTTCCCCCGATCTGCACGAGGCACGGCGGGGCGTCGTCCGGCCGGTGCCGACACGAGCGCGACGCCTCCCGCGGACGGGAGACACCCTTACGAACCGGCGCTCCGGGCACGGTTGACGTCCTGGCCGGCGGCCCGGACCCGGACGACATCCGGACCGCCGTCACCTGTCCTGGCGTCGGCGGATTCGCCGGACCGCGAGCCGTCACCGTCGTCCCCGTCGTCCCCGTCCTCACGGTCGTCACGGTCGGGAGGCGCGGTGCCGGAGTCGTCATCGCCGGGCCGGGAGTCCTCGCGGCTCTCCCCGGTCTCGCGGATCTCGCGGGCTTCCCCGGCCTCCTTGACCAGATCCGCCGTACCGGAGCCGTCGTCGCGGGCGGTCTCCCGCCAGCCGGTGGGCCAGGAGCGCCAGGCGCCGGGGGCCTCCCGTACCGTCGCCTCCCAGAAGGCGGGCGCGGCCGTGAAGACGGCCTCGGCGAAGGAGGCCCCGCCCCCGAAGGCGGCCTGACGGAAGACCGCCTCGTCCTCGAACACGGCGTCGCCGAAGAGCGCGGCCCCCTCGAAGGCGGCCTGGCGGAAGAGCGCCCGGTCCTTGAAGACAGCCCGGTTGAAGAGCACCTCCCGCTCGAACCCGACCTCCCTGAAATCCGCCCGGAGGGCGAACACCGCCTGCCGGAACACGGCCTCGTCCCTGAACACCGCGCCCTCGAAGCCCGCCTTGTAGTTGGCCTCCCTCCAGACCGCCTTGCCGCTGAAGAACGCTCCCCCGAACATCGCCACGCCCTCGAAGACGGCCCTGTCGAAGCGCGCGAACCCCTCGAACCTGACTCCGCCGAACCCGGCCCGGCGCATCCGGCAGTCGACGAACCCCAGCTTCACGAGCCACGCGCCCGTGAGGTCGATGTCGATGTCCGGCCAGAACGTGACGGGCCTGACCGGCTCGGACCTGCTCCAGCGCAGGTGGTTCCTGAGGATCACCTGGGCCGTGGTGCGCACCTGGAGTTCCTGCGGGTCGATGGCCCCCTCCCCGCCCGCGGGTTCCGTCTCCACCGCCGCGACCGGGACGGGAGGCATCCGGAGATAGGCGCAGATCACGTCGACGACCGTCTGGCGGTGTTCGGGATTGTCCTGCGCGACGCGTTCCAGGGCGTACAGGCCGGCCAGCCGCACGGCGGCCTTGTCGTGCCCGAGCTGATCGGCCGCCTTGGTGTAGAGCTCGGTCACACGCCGCTCGCCGGCGTCGTACTCCTGGTAGGCCTGCGTACGCTCCCCGAGCCACTGGCGGCGTACGCCCAGGAGGAGCGCCACCAGCCCCACGGCACCGGCGCCCACGGTCAGGCCGGTCTTCACCGCGTCCAGGCGCATCTCGACGCGCTTGGCCGCGTCCGGGGCCGTGTCCGCGAGGAACAGCAGGACGGCCGTGGCGCTCCACATGGACACGACGATCAGCACGACGCCCGCGAGGACCCACCACCAGGACAGGACGCGCAGTGCCGCGCGGTCGTCGCGCCGGGGACGTGTCAGGGCCAGTCCGGCGCCGACCCCCGCGAGCACCGCGGCCACCAGGGCGAGCAGGGCGGGCACCGGGACGTAGGCCGCCAGGTCCGGCGCCCCGGCCCGGCTCGCCACCAGCGCGGCCGCCACCACCGCCCCCGCCGCGACCAGCGAGATCACGCCGACCGTCCGGCGCCGGGGGTGCCGCCTCATCAGTCCTCCTCGGGGTGGGGCCTCCGCCTTCGGACGAGCTCCGGGCGAGGGCCGGTGGCCTCTCCGCCGCCTTCGGGGAGGGATCCGCCCCAGGCAGCTATCCGCCCCGGGGAGATCTCCGCCGCCCCCGGGGAGAAGAGAGTCCGGAAGGCAACTTCAGCGCATCCCTCCGAGATCGTCCAGTCGTCCCGAAGGAACGGCCCCGCCGCGAGCCCCTGGCCCCTGGCCCCTGATCCCTGGTTCCTCAACCCCCGAGCCCCCGCCTCCCGGGCCCTTACCCCCTTACCCCTTTACCCCCGGGCCCCTGCCACCTCGCGCCCGGGTCCCCTGCCCTGAGCGCCCGGCTCCGGATGGTCAGCCGGCCCGGAGGGGGGCGCGCGGCCGGTGGTCACTCACCCCCGGGCGGGCAGACGCAGAACAGGTGCCCTTCGGGGTCGGCGAGCACGACCCACTTCCCCTCACCGGGCTGGTAGTCGGGCCGGCTGGCTCCGAGCTCCAGGTAGTCCCGGATGGCCCCCTCCAGGTCGGGCACGCGGACGTCCAGGTGGAACTGCTTGTCGGGCCCCGGCCAGGCGGCCGGCTTGCGGTCGAGGTTCTGCTGGAAGTAGATGCTCGTCGTGCCGTCGCCGATGCCGGCGTAGGTGTCCTCCGCGTACTGGACCTCGTAACCGAGGACGGCCGCGTAGAACTCGGCCAGCCGCCCGGGCTCGGCGCAGTCGATGGTCACGGCGACAAGTTGTGCTTTCGTGGTCATGGAACGATCGTCCCGCCCATACCTGTCAGCTGCTGTCACGTTTGCCGGAGCGGTTCGCCGGCCAGGCCCGGACCCGGGTGCCGGGACGCTTCCGGCGCGGGTCCGGGCACGGGGGCCGGGACCACCGGAACGGTTTCCTGAACAGGCGGTGACAGGAACAGGCGGTGACAGGAATAAGCGGTGGCCGCCGCGAGGAGTGCCTGGCTAGGGTGGCTCCGTGTTCCTGATCGTCGCCCCGCCGACCGCTCGCTAGCGGGCGGCCCTCTCTCCTGACGACCGGACCCGAGCGGTCCGGTGGGTGCTTGCCGTCCGCATACGTGCGACCTGACGACGAACACCTCATCTGGAGAGATCTCCATGAAGCACGTCTCCGTACGGCGGGGTCTGCTGTACGTGTCCATCGCGGCGACCGCCTGGGGCACCGGCGGTGCCGCCGGTGCGCTGCTCCACCAGGCCGGCGGGCTCGGCCCCGTCGCCGTCTCCTTCTGGCGGTTCGCCGCCGGAGCCGCCGTACTCCTGCTGGCCAGGTCCCTGTTCGGCCTCGGCAGGACACGGCGAGCAAGCTCACGCACCACCACCCGGCGGACCCGTCCCGTCGAACAGGACCGGACCGGGCAGGGCCGGACCGAACAAGGCTGGACCGAACGAGGCTGGACCGAACGAGGCTGGACCGGGCGGGACCGAGCCTGGCGGGGCCGGACCCGGCACGCCGGCCCGCTCGCCACCTTCCGCCGGGCCCGCCTCGACCTGCGGGGCCGGCGGGGCCGGCGGGGGCCGGTGTTCGGGCGGGTCCTGGTCACCGGCGTGGCGATGGCCGTCTACCAGACGGCCTACTTCGCGGCGATCGCGGAGTCGGGCCTGGCCGTGGCGACCGTGGTCACGATAGGCGCCACCCCCGTCCTCGTGGCCGCGGGCGGGTGGGCGGCGCTGGGCGAGCGCCTGAGCGGCGCCGGGCTGGGCGCGGTCGCGATCGCCCTGACCGGCCTGGCCGTGCTGACGCTCGGGGACGGGTCGGCGACCTTCTCGGCGGCCGGTGTCGGGTGGGCCCTGCTGTCGGCGGCCGGGTACGCGGGGGTGACCCTGCTCAACCGGGCCTCCACCGACGAGCCGTACGCCACCGCGACGGGTGGCTTCGTCGTCGGCGGGCTCTGCCTGTTCCCCGTCGCGCTGGCCCAGGGCCTGCTGCCCTCCGGTGACCCGCTCGCCTCCTGGGCGGTCGTCGTCTACCTCGGCACGGTCCCGACGGCGCTGGCCTACGGGCTCTTCTTCATCGGTCTCGCCGCGGTGCGCGCCACGACGGCCGCCGTGATCTCCCTCGTGGAGCCGGTCGGCGCGGCGGTCCTGGGCGTCCTGCTGCTCGGCGAGCGGCTCACCCCGGCGACGGTGTGCGGGAGCGCCCTGCTGCTCGGCGCGGTCGCCCTGCTCGCCCTGCGGGAAAGGGAACAGGTGTGACCACGCCCGCGAGGGTCCCGCACGGGAGTGCGGGACCCTCGCGGGACCTCAGCCGAACAGGCCGGGGTCGGTGGCGACGATCTGGTCGTACAGGGGCTGGAAGTTGATCCAGCCGACCGTGTCGCCGCCGATCTGGCCGTGGGTGAGCTTGGCGTTCTCGTGGGTGATCCGGACGGTGGGCCCCGCGGCCTTGGCCAGGAGCTGGGCCTGGCACGAGCGCTCCATCGTGATGAACCACCAGGCGGCGGCGTCCACGCTGCCGCCCACCGTCAGCAGCCCGTGGTTGCGCAGGATGACGGCCTTGTGGGAACCGAGGGCCTGGGCGATGCGGCGGCCCTCCTCGGTCTCCAGGACGACGCCGGTGTAGTCGTCGAACAGGGCGTGGTCCTCGTAGAAGGCGCAGGCGTCCTGGGTGAGCGGCTCGAGGAGCGTGCCGAGGGACGACAGCGCCTTGCCGTGCACCGAGTGGCTGTGCGCGGCGGCGACCACGTCCGGCCTGGCCTGGTGGACCATCGAGTGGATCGCGAACGCGGCCTGGTTGACGTGGTGGCGGCCGTCGACCACCTGGCCCTCGTGGTTGACGAGGATCAGGTCACCGACCTTGATCTGCTTGAACGACATGCCGAACGGGTTCACCCAGAAGTGGTCGGTGTGCTCGGGGTCGCGGACGGTGATGTGCCCGGCCACCCCCTCCTCGAAGCCGAACCCGCCGAACAGCCGCAGCGCCGCGACCAGGCGTTCCTGACGATGGCGACGCTCCTCCCGCACGGTCTCGAACGTCGGCGGCAGCCGGAAGGTGAGCTGGTCGCGGGGAACGGGCCGCAGGTCGGACAGGCTCACGGCGCCTCCAGGACGGTCACATCGTCTCCGGGACGGTCACAGCGCTCCAGGACGATCACGGTGCCTCCAGGACGATCACAGTGCCTCCAGGACGGAAGGGTCGAGGTCGGCGGGGCGGCTGTGGCCCGCCAGGCCGAGGGTGAGGTCGAGCTCGGCGAGCAGGCCGCGCACCACGTGGCGCACGCCGTCCTCGCCGCCCGCGGCCAGGCCCCAGACGTACGGCCTGCCGAGGAGCACGGCCCGCGCGCCGAGGGCGAGGGCCTTGAAGACGTCGGAGCCGGTGCGGACGCCCGAGTCGAACAGCACGGTCATCCGGTCGCCCACGGCCGCCGCGATCGCCGGCAGCGCGTCGAGCGAGGCCGTGGCGCCGTCGATCTGGCGGCCCCCGTGGTTGGAGACGACGACGCCGTCCATGCCCGCGTCCGCGGCGCGCAGGGCGTCGTCCACGTGCTGGATCCCCTTGAGGACGATCGGCCCGTCCCAGTTGTCGCGGAGCAGGGACAGCTGGTCCCACGTGTGCGGGCGGCCGTTGAACATCGGCACCCACTGCATGATCGCCGCGTCGAGGTCCTCCTCGACCGGACGGGCCAGCTTGGCACGGAACACCGGGTCCGACAGCGGGATCGCCAGGCCGGTCCCGCGCAGGAACGGCAGGTAGGCGTGGTCGAGGTCGTGCGGGCGCCAGGCGAGGGTCCAGGTGTCGAGGGTGACGACCAGGGTGTCGTACCCGCTCTTGGCGGCCCGGTCGAGCAGGCTGAGCGTGACGTCGTCGTCGTGCGGCCAGTAGAGCTGGTACCACCGGGGGCCGTCGGCCTCGGCCACCTCCTCCAGCGTGTGGGACGCGGCGGTGCTCAGCACCGTGGGAATGCCGAGCGAGGCCGCGGCCCTGGCGGTGGCCAGCTCGCCGTCCGGGTGCACGATCGACTGCACCCCGATCGGGGCGAGGGCGACCGGCGCCGGGTAGGACCTGCCGAACAGCTCGACGCCGAGGTCCCTGACCGGGACGTCGCGGAGCATCCTGGGCACGATCCGCCACCGGTCGAACGCCTCGCGGTTGGCGCGCTCGGTCGCGCCGGTCCCGGCCGATCCGGCCACGTACCAGTACGGTCCCGGGTCGAGCCGTTCGCGCGCCACCCGCTCCAGCTCGGTGACGGACGTCGAGTACGGGGGCGGGGTCCCGACCAGCCCGTTGAGGTAGATCTCGTACTGGTAATCGGAGAAGGCCATGCCCCAACCTTTGTGCCGATCACTGTGGATGTCCATCGCTTGTTGGCTAAAATCGCATCCGACTTATCCCGCTATGGCATGACAAGTCACCGGTGCCCCGGACACCTGACGGGAGCGCCGCGATCTTGAACAGCCGATCTTCGCACCGCAACCTGAACAGTCGATCTTTGCACCACAATGTGCGGAGAGACGGAACGCGAGCCCGGGGACGGGCGTTGGAGGGAACGTGGCCTCGATTACCCAGCTCTTCAGGCGGTTCCTCGAACGCCCCGGCACCATCGACCTCTCGAAGTTCGAGAAGGTCGTCGCGGAGGCCGGGACCCGCGAGGAGCGGATCCGCGCGCTCGACGAGCTGCCCACGCCGTCGGCCGACGACCTCCCCGAGTTCTGCGCGATCGTGCGGGAGGCCGCTCATCGCGCGCTCGACCTGCGGCCGTACGACGTGCAGCTGGTCGGCATGCTCGCGATGCTGTCGGGAAACGTCGCGGAGATGGCCACCGGCGAGGGCAAGACCCTGTCCGGCGCGATGGCCGCCGCCGGGTACGCCCTGCAGGGCAAGCGCGTCCACGTCATCTCGGTCAACGACTACCTGGCCCAGCGTGACGCCGAGTGGATGGGCCCGCTCTACGCGGCGCTCGGCGTCTCCTACGGCTGGATCGGCCAGAACTCCACCCCCGAGGAGCGCCGGGCGGCCTACGCGGCGGACGTGACGTACGGCTCGGTCAGCGAGATCGGCTTCGACGTGCTGCGCGACCGGCTGAGCACCCGGGTGGACGACCTGATCGTGCCCGCCCCGGCCGTGGCGCTGGTCGACGAGGCCGACTCCGTGCTGGTCGACGAGGCGCGGGTGCCGCTGGTGCTGGCCGGTGCCGCCGACCCCGGCGACGCGGTCCCGGAGATGGCCGTGCTGGTCAGGCAGCTGGTCAAGGGCTACCACTACGAGCTCGACGACCAGGCGCGCAACGTCCACCTGACGAGCAAGGGCATCGACACCGTCGAGCAGGCGCTCGGCCTGGACCTCTACGACACCCCGGCCACCCTGACGGACGTCAACCTCGCGCTGCACGCGCACGCCCTGCTGACCAAGGACGTCGACTACATCGTCCGCGACGGCAAGGTGCACCTGATCAACCCCTCGCGAGGGCGGGTGGCGCTGCTGCAGCGCTGGCCCGACGGGCTGCAGGCGGCGGTGGAGGCCAAGGAGGCGCTCTCGCCGTCGGAGACCGGTGAGATCCTCGACTCGATCACCGTCCAGGCGCTCATCACCCGCTACCCGGAGAAGTGCGGCATGACCGGCACCGCGGTGGCGGTCGGCGACCAGCTGCGGGAGTTCTACGACCTCAAGGTCGCCGTGGTCCGGCCCAACCGGCCGAACGTGCGGATCGACGACCCCGACCGCCTCTTCGAGTACCGCATGGAGAAGGACCTCGCGCTGGTCGAGGAGATCGTCGAGGTGCACGCCACCGGCCGGCCGATCCTGATCGGCACCCTGGACGTGGCCGAGTCCGAGCGCCTCGCGCTCACCCTGAGCGGGCGCGGGCTGGAGTGCGTGGTCCTCAACGCCAAGAACGACGCCGAGGAGGCGGCCATCATCTCCCGGGCCGGGGAGCGCGGCGCGCTCACGGTCTCCACCCAGATGGCCGGGCGCGGCACCGACATCCGCCTCGGCGAGGGCGTCGACGAGCTCGGCGGCCTGTACGTCATCGGCTCGGGCCGGCACACCAGCAGCCGCCTGGACGACCAGCTCCGCGGGCGCGCGGGCCGCCAGGGCGACCCCGGCGGCTCGGTCTTCCTGGTCAGCGGCGAGGACGAGCTGATCACCCACTACGTCGCCGACGAGTACGCCAAGGGCGTGCCCGAGCACTCCCTCGTGGGCCACGCCCAGCGGGTCGCCGAGGGCGTCAACATGGAGATCCACCGCAACACCTGGCGCTACACCCGGCTGCTGGAGCGCCAGCGCGGCCAGCTGCTGGAGCGCCGCGACCGGGTCCTGCGCGACAACGTGGCCGGCGACGCCCTGGCCAAGGCGGCCCCCGAGCGGTGGGCGGAGCTGGCGGAGAGCGTCGACGAGGAGGTGCTGCACGAGGCGGCCCGCCAGATCGTGCTGTTCCACCTCGACCGCGGCTGGGCCGACCACCTGGCCTACCTCGCGGAGCTGCGGGAGGGCATCCACCTGCGGGTCCTGGGCAGGCTCAACCCGATCGACGAGTTCCACAAGGACGCCGTCCCGGCCTACCAGCGCCTGCTGGCCGAGATCGAGTCACGCTCGGTCGAGACCTTCGAGACCGCGTCGGTCACCGAGGACGGCCTCGACCTGGAGGGCGCGGGCCTCAAGCGCCCCACCGCCACCTGGACCTACCTCGTCCAGGACAACCCCTTCGGCACCGAGTGGGACCGCATCCTCAACCGCCTCGCCACCAAGGTCCGCCGCCGCTGACCGGACCGGCGGGGCCGTTCACGAGAACGACCCCGCCGCCGGACGGCGGTGGGGCCGGAGTGGCCTTCGCGGCCGGTCAGCCGTTGGTGTCGACGTACCAGCTGTTCGTGCACTGCACGGCGCCGCTACGGCGCAGGCAGACCCGTGTGGCGTGGTTCAGGCCGTCGACCGAGGTCGTGCGCATGGAGTCGACGCTGTGGAGAGTGGACTCGCAGTAGTCCAGCCCGCCTCGCGCCAGGATCTCGTGGGTCTGCCACGGGTCGCCGTCAGGGCTGAGCTTCGGCTGACTCTGGATCGACCGGTCGACCGAGATGATGTCGCCGCTCCGGTAGCGGTAGGAGCTTCCGGGGTGGATGATCGCGCGGGCCGCACCGCCCGAGCGCGCCGTCTGCAGGGTCACTCGTACCCCGTGCAGGGTTCCGGAGTACGGCGAACCAAGGTCGTACCAGAACGATCCAGTCTTGGAGACACATTTCGCGGCGGCCTGGGCGGAGGCCGGGGCCGCCACCGAGACGCCCGTGAGCAACAGCGCCGCGATCACCGTTCGCGCCGTCCTACCTGCCGGATTCGGTCTACGCCAATCTGACATCCGCTTCCACCTTCATCTCTTCGCGACCGCGAGGACGGACGGCGCCCGCCTGATCACGCGACACTCCCGGCGTGACTCGCGGCGATCCGGTGCCGGTCACCCCGATGGCCTCATCCTCCTGTCCGGTAGCCGAATGTCGTTGCCCGTCCGCGCCAAGTGCTTGACGATGAGCGCCGGGTTCGGGGAGGAGGGAACGTCACACGCGGAGGCACGGCGCTCTCCCGTCCGTGGCCTCGCGTTGTTCGTGCGCGCATCATCAAGCATCCGGCGCGGACGGGCAACCGTCCGAGGCTGCCCCGGCGTCAGGATGGGTTTCGGGCCCGCGCGTCGGAATCGCGCCGGCCGGCTGACGACTGGAGGGGACCACCAGTGAGAGTCATCAAGTTCGGAATGGCGGCGATCGCCGCCTTGACGATCGTCGGGGGCGCGCCCACCGCCGCCACCGCCGCCGCCCTCGTGGGCCCGGCGCCGCCCTACAACTGCGAATCGGGCACCAGGCACGACCGCTACCAGGGAGCGTGGGTTCACTGCAACAGCGGCTACGGCCACGCCAGGGCCTGGGCCGAGTGCTGGAACGAGCTGACGTTCAAGAAGACGCGCATCTACGGTCCGTGGGTCTCCGTCAACCAGACCTCCGTCGCGTGGTGCACCGCCAGTTACCCCGCCCGCGTGACCTACGGCTACAACACGAGAGCGCTCTGAGCCCGGATCCGGGCACCTTCCCCGGCCGCGGGAACATCCGGGAAGAGCTCGCCGAACCGCTGTGAGAGGTCGGGGATCCCGCCCCGCGGGATCCCCGACCGCGAGCCGACATCATGGCGCGCGTTACGTACGTGGTAATGGTTTCGCCGACCGGTGCCGGTTATCGTGGCGTACGTGACCACCACCAGCGCGTCCCGGCCGGTAGGCGAGCTTCTGCGCCAGTGGCGGGAACGACGGCGGATGAGCCAGATGGACCTCGCGATCCAGGCCGACATCTCCACCCGGCACTTGAGCTTCGTCGAGACGGGCCGGTCCAAACCGAGCAGGGACATGATCCTGCACCTCGCGGAGGAGCTGGAGCTCCCGCTGCGCGAGCGCAACCACCTGCTGCTGTCCGGCGGGTTCGCGCCGCTCTACGCGGAGACGCCGCTCAACTCACCGCACATGGCGTCGGTGCGGGAGGCGCTGGGGCAGGTGCTGAGCGGGCACGAACCGTACCCGGCGGTCGTCGTCGACCAGCGCTGGAACCTCGTCGACCGCAACGCCGCGACCGGGCTGCTGCTGCGCGGGGTCGCGCCGGAGCTGCTGGTCCCCCCGGTCAACGTGCTGCGGCTGAGCCTGCACCCCAAGGGCATGGCGCAGCGGATCATCAACCTGGGCGAGTGGCGCGCCCACCTGCTGCACCGGCTCCGCCGCCAGATGAGCCTCACCGCCGATCCCGAGCTGGCGGCGCTCTGGCAGGAGCTCGACGACTATCCCTGCGACCAGCCCGAGCCGGAGATAGACCGGCCGGGGCCCGGCGACATCGTGGTTCCCCTCAGGCTCCGCCGCGGTTACCGGGAGCTTGCCTTCTTCAGCACCATGGCCACCTTCGGCACCCCGCTGGACATCACCGTCGCCGAGCTGGCCATCGAGGCGTACTTCCCGGCGAACCCCGAGACCGCCGCCTACCTGCAGCACCAGCACCACCCCGACTGAACGGGGTGCGGTGACGGGGCGGGGATGCGGCGTGCGCCCCACGCCGCACCCCCGCCGTCTCGGCCGGTCCGGCCGGTGTCACTCGTCACCGGCCGGACCGGGTCCTGGAAGGTCTTTCGTCGCCGGCGGGTCTCAGCCGGGGACGCCCGCCCCGGACCTGCTGGGCTCGCCGGGCTCGTCCGGCTCGGCGTTCTTACCGAACGCACCGGCCTCGGCGAGCTCGACGGGCTCGTCCAACCTGCCGGCCTCTCCGGGCCCGCCGGGCCCGCCGGGCCCGCCGGTCTCCGCCTTCTTCGCGCGCGACGCCGCGACCCTGGCGAGGACGACGTCGACCACGAGGAAGGCGAGCAGCGAGATGCCCAGCAGCGGGAGGAACACGCCCACCGCGATCACCACGACCGCCAGGGGCAGCACCACGGCCAGGGGCAGCCGCCGCAGGCCGCCGCGCTCGTAGGGGGCGCCGAACCCGCGGGTCGGGCGGCGCAGCCACCACATGCGGTAGCCCCACACGATGACCGAGATCAGCGCGATGGCCAGCGCGGCGAGCAGGATCTGGTTGACCAGGCCGAACAGCACCCCCATGTGCCCGTCGATGCCCCACCGGGTCAGCTTGGCGCCGATGGGGAAGTCGTCGAAGCGCAGCTCGGCGACCGCCTGGCCGCTGGCTGCGTCGACCGCCACCTGGTCGTTGCGCTGCGGCCAGAGGCGGTCGCTCTCCTTGACGACGTACGGGTCGCCGGCCTCGGCCGGCCAGACGATCTCAAGGGGTCCGGACAGGCCCTTGCCCGCCGCCGCCTGGACGACCTGGTCGGGGTCGGCGGCCGGGGCCGCGCCCGCGTCCCCTCCGGCGTGGCTGCCGTGGTCACCGTGACCGCCGGAGACGGGCATCGACGGGGTTCCCCAGCCGATCCCCCGCTGGATCACGTCGACGTTGACTCCCGCGTACTTCGACCAGGTCAGGCCGGTGGCCGACAGGGCGAGCAGGCCGACCAGCGCCCACAGGCCGACCGAGCCGTGCCAGGAGAGGGTCTTGCGCTGGCCGCGGGCGCCGCGCTCGGGGGCGACGACGCGGCGCAGCCGCTGACCCGCGCGGCGGCGGCGGGTCAGCCACAGCACCAGGCCGCCGAGCGCGACCAGCCACAGCCAGCTGGCGGCCATCTCGCTGTAGACGCGTCCCGGCTCGCCCAGGTGCAGGTGGCGGTGGAGCTGGGAGATCCAGGTGCGCACGGGCAGCGCGCCCGAACTCCCGTAGCTCTCCAGCGACCCGCGGACCTGGGCGGTGTACGGGTCGACGAAGACCGCCGTGCGGACGCTCTCCGGGAGGCCGGGGTCGTTGAACAGCACCCGGGTCGTCGCGCCGGGCTCGTCGTAGGTCCACACGGCCCCGATCGCTCCCCCGGGATGCGCGGCGGTCGCGGCGGCGACCTGCCGTGCCAGGGGCAGCTTCTGCTGCCCGGCCGGTACGGGGACCGTGAGCTCGTGGGAGTGCACCACCTTCTCCAACTGGAAGGAGGCGGCGTACAGCAGACCGGTCGTCGCGGCCACCAGCAGGAAGGGCGCGACGAGGATTCCCGCGTAGAAGTGCAGGCGGAGCAGGAGCGAGCGCAGCGTCGCCCAGGTGGAGGGCACCGGGGACCCGGAGGACACAGGGGTCACGGGGGACACGGGGGCCGGGGAGGACCCGGACGGCCCGGTCTCGGGCTGGATCTCGACGTCAGACGTCATGGGGAGAGTTCTCCGTTCACAGGGAACGCGCGCACCGTCAGGTACGCGCCACCGCGGTGTGAGGTTCAAGTTCGGCGTCGCGAAGGGGCGGGCGGGATTCCGGCTCTCACCCGCCGGAGGCATGGTGGGAGCCGGGCGCGCGGCCCGTTGGCGTTCGGTGCTGGCAGGTGCCGCCGGTACTACCGGCCGGCGGACGCCGCCCGTACTACGCGGGCAGGTGCCGCCGGTACCACCGGGAGCAGGTGAGCGTCGACATCCGGGCTCACCGGCCGGGGAGGGCGCGACGGCGCGACGACCCGCGGCCGGGGAGGGGTATGGCGCCCGGAGACGCGGGCCCGCGAGGGCGCGACGGCATCCGGGCGTGACGGCCCGATGTCAGACGGCGTACGAGGGCGCGGGCGGCCCGCGGCGCGAGACGGCGGCGGCGAGCAGCCGGGCGGCCGGTGGCACCCGGTCGCCGGGCGCGGCGGGGAGCACGACGCGCTGGACGACGGGGACGCGCCACCGCAGCAGGGTGAGGACCGAGGCGAAGAGCAGGAACAGGAGCGTGGCCAGGCCGCACTCCCCCCGCTCCAGCCAGTGGGCCGACAGCAACGCCGCCACGGCGTGCACCAGCACCATGAACAGGCCGGTGGACAGGTCACCGGCGCCGTGCTCGTGCCCGGTCGACGGTGGCACCGCGCCGGAGGTGAACCAGAGGTGCATGCCGTACTGGGCGGCGAAACTCGCCCCCAGCAGCACGCCGAAACCGCGCTGCCGCCGGGCGAGCGCGAACGCGCCCGCCGCGGTCGGCAGTATCGCCCAGGCCAGTACGCCCGGTCCCACCGGGCTGCCTCCGGCCAGCACATGCATGGCCAGCGACGCCGTCACGCACACGACCGCGAACACCGCGGCGCGAACAAAACGGAAGGCATGCATGGGGCAATGGTGACAGAGAATGGTGAATTCTCCAGCCCTTGAACTGTGGAAAAGAGTGTGGATTAATACCACTCGACCCGTGCGTCACGATTGCACGGCTGTGCTAGCGGTGTTCCCTGTGGGCTGCCGGCCTACCCGTGCCGCGTCTCGGACGCGGGGCCGGCGCCGTCGGGCGCGGGCTCGGTCACCTCGGGAGGACTGTCGACCACCTCGACCTTCAGCTGTGCCGTCGAGGTGAGCAGGGTGCCCTCGGGCGCTCCCGCCCTGGCCGCGTCCGTCACGACGACGCGCTCGCCCAGGTACAGGTAGGTGGCGGGGTCGAAGATGTACTCGTGCCGCACCCCGCCGAGCGGGTTGGCCATGGCCACCGCGATTCCCCCGCGCCCGGCGGCGTCCTCGGCCTCGTCGACGGTCTCGACGCCGGGGATCGTACCGGCCGCCCGGAACAGCGCGGCGCGCTGGGCGGACGGCATGTACGCCCGTGTGATCATCGAGCCGACGTTCCCCCACGCCTTGTAGTCGGCCAGCGGGTCCTGTGCCAGCCCCCGGTAGAGGTGCTCGCGCATCCTCGCGGGATCGGCGGGCAACCGGCTCAGGTAGGCGTAGTCGGTGCGCCGGTACTCGGGACTGACGTCGTAGCCGGTGAGCTTCCCCGGTGCCGCGACGCGTCCCGCCCGCCGCCTGGCCTCGGCGGGCAGCGGCTCCCCGGGGAACGGCCTCGGCTCCAGATGCTCGCTTGACATGACCCCGCCGTCCAGGGTGGAGCCCTCGACCGGCAGCCACACCTTGAACAGGCTGCGGTCGAGGTAGCGGACCTCCTTCCCGCCCTCCTCCAGCTTGACCGGGAACATGACCTGCAACTCGTAGGCGAGGAACTGCCCCGGCCTCGGACGCAGCTCGTCCCGCAGGCTCACGGTGTCGGCGGCCCGCCGAAGGACCGCCGACATCGCCACGGGTGCCACCTGGACGGTCCTCTCCCGCTGGAGGAGCGGCCCCGCCTGGAGGAACGAACCGGCGCCGACGAACCCGAGTCCCACCACCACCGCGGCCCCGGCCCCCACCGCGAGACTCGCCCTGAGACTCAGTCCGAGGTTCCTGGTGAGGCTCGCCGGGCGCAGTGCCCTGCGTGCGGCCGGTGCGGCCGGTGCGGGCGGTGCCGTCTGTGCCGCGCTGAGGGCCGCGATCTCCGACAGCAGCCGCGACTCCTCGGCGCGCAGCTCCGCCGAGTCTGGCCGGGGCACCTCGGAACGCAGCCGGTTCACCTGGGTCATCTCATCCATCAGTTTCTCCCGAGGGGACCGTCGCTTTTGGGCGACGGGGGAATCGGGAGCGGGAGGGCCACCCAGGCCCGAGCGTGGAGTGGCCTTACGGGTTCGCGCATTTCGCGTCTCCTCTTTCCGCTGTTCGATAT
>NZ_JCADBG010000051.1:0-21489 GCF_059358815.1 Streptosporangium nanhuense | reverse complement strand
CATCCCGTCCAGCGGCCCGGACCGCACCCACTCGAATGGACCCGCTGAAGCCGATGATCAGCTCTCAAACACGTTCTGAGGCCTACGAAGGCTGGCAGCTTGAAGACGTCAAGGAACCAGTCGATCCCACCCTCGCGCCCGAGGTCGCGCGATTGGAGAAGGTCTTCGATCGAACCAGCCTCCAGCGCAGCGGTGATCTTCTCTATACCGGAGTCTCGATCAACCTCCTGACGCTGCGTCCAGAGATATGCCTCCTCCTGGTCATTGACGACCCCCAGTGGCTCGGCAACGAGATTGAAGCCGCGAAACAGGTAGGTCGCCCTTTCAGGCTGGGATGGGAGTACGCCGAAGGCGAGATCGAATACTCGCAGCCCAGAGCCAAATACCCGCAGCTCAAGCCGGAACACCGCCTGCGACTGGACTCCGACCTTCAACCAGTAGAAGGAAGCTCCTTCCGGGCCATCGAGCTGGTACCCAATGCCGCCGCGGCCATTGCCCTGGCTCTCTACGTCATGCGCACCCGACATTCGCACGACTGACCGACCCTTAGGGACAGGGCTCCTGACGGACGCTCGTCTCAGCGTGCAGGTGAGGGGCCAGACACCCCGCTCGCTCTTCCCGGATAATCAGAGTTATCCAGGGAGCAGAGAGCTGCGCCGCGACAAGCCGTCCCCGTCCGGGGAAGCGTTTCACTGGTTCGGCTACCGGCTATGCGCTGTGCCCTTCACGATGAAGGGGTGCCTGATGTGCTGTGGGACGAGGTCAAGGATTTCTTCGATCCCGAGATGAACGGTGTGCTGCCGGATGTGCACGTCCCCGACACCTCTGTCGTGGATTGGCAGGCGGTCTTTGATCTCGTGCGGTCCAAGGGGTGGCGGTATGAGTACTCCGTGGACAATGTTGCCTTCCGGCTACCGCGTGCTGCGGAGATGTCGGCTCTGAGCGGCGATGCCAGCCCTGCGCTGCGGGTATGGCTGGCCCCGGGAGTCGTGGCGATCTTTCGCTTCTACGCGGAGGAGACCATTGACTTCGACATTGACCTGCGAGAACTCCAGGGCCAGAAGCGATTGGACCTGTTGTGCGGCTTCTTACGGGCGATCGGCCGCCGCTTGGGCAAGCCGGTGCTGATGACACCGGAAGGCGATGACCATCATCCGGTCCTCGGCTTCGACGTCGCAGCCGATCGGGTGATGCTGCTTGCCGAACCGTGACGATCAGCATCAGACCGCCAGCGCGCCATCGACAAGGCTGATTCTGGCTGCCGATAAGAAACATTATCTGGAGCCAGAAAACCTCAGCTCGCCCGATCGACAGGAGACATGGGCAAGAGTCGACGACCGCGACCATCACCAAGGGGCTGAAGGAGTCCCGTCCGGTTCCAGCCCGTACCGCAAATCCTGTTTCTCCCTCAGCCCATCACTTTGGCGCTCAGTGAAACGAATCAGCGCATTACCGTCCCCGGTGTCGGCTGCGGCTCGGTACAGGCGCTCGGCCTCCTGTCGATCTCCCGCCTCCTCCCGCATCGCGGCCAACTGCACCCACCCGGAGGAGTTCCCGGCCTCGGCCGCGGCCCGAGCCATCTGCTCGGCCCCCTGCCGATCCCCCATCTCCTCCCGCGTCCCAGCCAGCCGCACCCACCCGGAGGAGTTCCCGGCCTCGGCCGCGGCCCGAGCCATCTGCTCGGCCCCCTGCCAATCACCCGCCTCCTCCCGCGTCCCAGCCAGCCGCACCCACCCGGAGGAGTCCCCGGCCTCGGCCGCAGCTTGGTACAGGCGCTCGGCCTCCTGTCGATCTCCCGCCTCCTCCCGCATCGCGGCTAACTGCACCCACCCGGAGGAGTTCCCGGCCTTGGCAGCGGCTCGAGCCATCTGCTCGGCCCCCTGCCGATCCCCCATCTCCTCCCGCGTCCCAGCCAGCCGCACCCACCCGGAGGAGTCCCCGGCCTCGGCAGCGGCCCGAGCCATCTGCTCGGCCCCCTGCCGATCCCCCGCCTCCTCCCGCACCTCGGCCAACCACGCCCACACAAAGAAGTTCCCGGCCTCGACCGCAGCTCGGACCATCTGCTCGGCCCCCTGCCGATCCCCCGCCTCCTCCCGCATCTCGGCCAACCGCACCCACCCGGAAGAGTCCCCAGCCTCGACCGCAGCTCGGTACAGGCGCTCGGCCCCCTGCCGATCCCCCGCCTCCTCCCGCATCGCGGCCAACTGCACCCACCCGGAAGAGTTCCCGGCCTCGGCAGCGGCCCGAGCCATCTGCTCGGCCCCCTGCCGATCCCCCGCCTCCTCCCGCATCTCGGCCAACCGCACCCACCCGGAAGAGTCCCCGGCCTCGACCGCAGCTCGGTACAGGCGCTCGGCCCCCTGCCGATCCCCCGCCTCCTCCCGCATCTCGGCCAACCGCACCCACCCGGAAGAGTCCCCAGCCTCGACCGCAGCTCGGTACAGGCGCTCGGCCCCCTGCCGATCCCCCGCCTCCTCCCGCATCTCGGCCAACTGCACCCACCCGGAAGAGTTCCCGGCCTCGGCAGCGGCCCGAGCCATCTGCTCGGCCCCCTGCCAATCCCCCACCTCCTCCCGCATACTGGCCAACCACACCCACCCAGCAGAATCGCCGACCTTGGCCGCGGCCCGAGCCATCTGCTCGGCCCCCTGCCAATCACCCTCCTTCTCCCGCATCTTGGCCAACCACACCCACCCGGTGAATTTCCCGGCCTTGGCCGCGGCCGCGGCCATCTGCTCGGCCCCCTGCCAATCACCCGCCTTCTCCCGCATCTTGGCCAACCACACCCACCCGCCGGAGTGCCCAGCTTCGACTGCGGCCCGAGCCATCTGCTCGGCCCCCTGCAGATCACCCGCCTTCTCCCGCATCTCGGCCAACCACACCCACCCAGAGGAGTCCCCGGCCTCGGCAGCGGCTTGGTAGAGCAGGGCAGCGTGGCGGCGGCGCAAGCGTCGGTCGGCTGCTCGGCCTAAGGTCAGGAAGGCCTCGGGGTCGGAGAGGTGCTCGGCGGCTGCCTGCCAGAAGGGCGCCGGCGGACACGTTGAGCCACGGGTAGCGTGGGCGTGCTGTTGCAGGTAATCGGCTAAAGCCACCACGTTCGGCAGCGCACCCATTCCGGTGGGACGGGCAACCGGCTGCAGTGCCGAGACGACTTCCTTGACCGGCGCGCGGGCGTAAGCCAGGGCGGAAGAAAACCAAGAATCATCGGCGTTAGCGCGTTCATCATCGCTCAGATAGCCGGAGGCGGCTTCTTGCAGAAAAGCCAGCGGCAGAGGGCTGGTGACACCCAAGCGGTGGGCGTCCATCGCAGCTTCGATCACCGCACACCCGTAGACGCCTTCCTGGGTTGCGGGGTTCTCACAGTGGTCGACCAGGTCCGGGCCAGCGGCCAGGATCTGAGTGATAGCCACCGCCCCCAACCGCGCGGCGGTCTTCAACGACAGGTCAGTGTGGGCGGCCAGCGCAGCGACCTGGTCGCGGGTAAAGGTCTTCGGTACCTCGAACGGGCGGACTTGGGCCAGCAAGGCGCGTGCGTGGTGGTACGGGTCCGGATTCCCGGCAGATGGGGTGGCGGTGAGCTCTTTGCGGTAGGACGGCCACAGGGTAGCGATGATGAGCGTGGGCCCGCCACTTTCCAAGCGGGTGAGCAACGCGGCTGCGGCCGCTTCCCCAGCCGGGCCTTTCAGTACGTTCTGGGCTTCGTTGAGCCACAGCACGGTGCCCGGCCTGGCCGCGTCGGCGGCCAGCAGCGCCAGCAGGCTGTCGGCGCTCTTGGGAAAGACCAACTGCCAGCCGGGCACCACCGCGCGCACGGCTTCGAAGGCGGTGCGGGTTTTTCCGGTACAGGAGGTGCCGCACACCAGCGCCAACGTTGTCTGCGCGCTGTCCACTGCGGCGGCCAGGTGCTCACGCAAACGCCGGTCGTGCTCACGGAGGATGTAGGTGGGCAGTACGAAATCACCGCGTCGAGAACTGGTGCCCGCGATCGCGCCATGGACGCCGAGTTGCTTGGCGGTCCACGCGCTCAGGGGCCGGGGTCGGTCGGGCAGAGCCTGCCAGCGGGCGCGGCGTTCCTGCTCGTGCAACACCGCCCGGGCATTAGCTCGCTCGGTAGTGATCCGGCTAGTCTCCGCGCGGCGATCACACTCAGCCTCATACGACCTTTCCCAGCGCCTGCTATCCAGAAGAGCCTCGGCCGGTCCGGTGAGTTTGCCCCGCGCTTGTGTTTCCACCCGGATCTCTTCGATCATCCTCAAGAACTGGGCGAGATCACGCGGCAAGATCCTGCGCGCTGGCCGGTCCCCGGTCGTGCTGTCGGTGCGCGATAGCCAGTTGCTAATCGTACTTTTCGAGGCGCCCGTCCGCTTCGCCAGTTGCCGGTCGGAAGGCTGGCCGTCGAGCTCTTCGCTATGCAGGTCAGCCAGATTGTTCAGGTCGTCGAAAAACGTCGGCGGTTGCTGCCCGGCTGGCTCGGTCACGCGCCCTGCCTCCCGTCCATCGTGTGGAGCGTGTCCAACCCGGCCGTGTTGGACACGCAGGGCCTCCTGCGAAGCGTAAATCGATGGCCTGGGGAGATGGAGGCAAATCGTCCAATGTGCCCGCACAAAGCCGCTTGCCATCGATTTGGACAGCCACCCTCGACTTCATCGGTTCCCTGCGACTGCAGGGGTTTATACCGGAAGCGAATCGAGGGAGAGGCTCATGACGCAGATCGACGTGCTGGCGCTGCTGCTGGCGTTCTCGGTTGCGGTCAACATCGGCTGCGCCGCCAGCTTCATCACGGTGCGTACCGGTGTGGGCTGGGCCGGTGCGGTCCTGGCTGGTGGCGGTGCTACTGGCACCGTACTGATCATCTTCTTCGCCGCGGTGGCCGCCTACCACGGCTCCTAAACCATCAGATCACGCAAGGGGGCCGCCCAGGCGAGGGTGGCCCCTTTCGTCGTCTTCGAGAATCGAGCCAGCCATACGCGTGGAGGTACGACCTGCGGACCGGCTGCTTGATCCGACATCAGCACGCAGATCGGGCCGAGTGGTGGCGAGCTTGCTGCTGGTCTTCTCCTCGGCGACCTTCCACAGACGGAATCGAGGGTGTCGTGCTGTCACTGGGTGCTCTGCTTGTCGATGCTGATCCAGACCAGGCCGATGAGCACCATCGGGGAGTCCCCTCCGTTCATTAAACGCGCTGTGTGAGGTAGGTGAACGCCATCGGAAAATGAACGGCGAGGATGAACGCTTTGACAAGATGCGGCGGCCCGTCCGGACGTGCTCGCGCCGATGTTCATCAAACGACCGTTAGATGAACACCTCCGGCCCGGGGATTCTGCCTTGGTGCGGCGGACGCACAGCACAGGCGCGAGCTCCTCGGCATCAGACATCGCAAGCGTGAACCGGATGAACGGACACAGATGGCCTCTTGCGGGAACGACCGTCCGTACGAGTACAGGGCTGTAGGGACGTAACGCGGCCGGGCCTCGCGTGTATGGGCCGGTATGGGTGAGGTGGGAAAGTCTGATACCGGCGGGCTGCCGGACCCGCAGGCACGGCGGACGTCGGGGGAGCCGCTGGGTTTGCGGTTGATGGGGATCGGTCCGGTATTGGCGCTCACCGCGGCCTCCGCGGTGCTGCTGCTGACCGGGGTGATCATCTCCGGGCTGGTGTTGTTCGACGTGCGAGGGCTGAGACCTGAGGCGCTGGTCAGCGCGGCCACGTTGTTCGAGCTGTTAAAGATCGCGTTCGCAGTGGTGGCCGGGCTAGGCGGGCTGGTGGCGTTGGTGGTGGCTTACCGGCGACAAAAAGTCGCAGAAGCCGCCCAGCGCTTGGCCGAGGCGGCTCAGGTGCTGGCTGAGCAGGCCGAGGAACGCTCACATCGCGGTGAGCAACGGGAGGCCACCAAGCTGCACAACGAGCGGTTCACCACCGCGGCCGGTCAGCTCGGCCACGACTCCCCAGCGGTCCGGTTGGCCGGCGCGCACGCCCTGGCCGGCTTGGCCGACGACGCCCCTACCCGTGAGCTCCGCCAGACCTGCATCGACGTGCTGTGCGCCTACTTGCGCATGCCTTACACCCCCCAACCTGCCAAGGACGCCCCCGAGGCTGACCGGCTCGCCTTCGCCGGGTTGCGCGAGGTCCGCCACACCATCATCCGCCTGATCGGCGCCCACCTACGCGAGGGCGCTACGGTGTCCTGGCAGGGCCACGACCTGGACTTCACCAGCGTGGTCTTCGACGGCGGAGACTTCAGCCGCGTCGTGTTCTCCGGCGGCACGGTCACCTTCAGCGCCGCGCGGTTCTCCGGCGGCACGGTCGACTTCAGCGTCGCGGAGTTCTCCGGCGGCACGGTCGACTTCAGCCTCGCGGAGTTCTCCGGCGGCACGGTCACCTTCAGCGCCGCGCGGTTCTCCGGCGGCCTGGTCGACTTCGGCTTCGCGCGGTTCTCCGGCGGCACGGTCACCTTCAGCGCCGCGGGGTTCTCTGGCGGCCTGGTCGACTTCAGCGCCGCGGGGTTCTCCGGCAGCACGGTCAACTTCCGCATCGCGGAGTTCTCCGGCGGCACGGTCAACTTCGGCTCCGCGCGGTTCTCCGACGGCCTGGTCGACTTCGGCTCCGCAGGGTTCTCCGGCGGCACGGTCGACTTCAGCGCCGCGCGGTTCTCCGGCAGCGCGGTCAACTTCGGCTCCGCGGGGTTTTCCGGCGGCACGGTCAACTTCGGCTCCGCGCGGTTCTCCGGCAGCAGGGTCACCTTCGGCTCCGCAGAGTTCTCCGGCGGCACGGTCGACTTCAGCGAGCCCGGTCACTGGCAGGTTCCGCCGGCGGGTCTCCCAGATCGGGTGCCGGTAGGTCTGCTGCTGGCGGGGCGGGCCGATAGCGATGCGTCTGGGGCCGATGTGGGTGAGGGTACGCAGGACGGGTCGGCCGCAGTGGCGGAGTGAGGCGGGGATGCCCTGAGCATGGTGGGTCGGACAGGGGCGCCCCGGTCCGACCCACAACCCTCATCTTGTTTGATTAGCTTTCAGCGAGGCGAAGCTCGTGTTCTAAGTCCTCGCTTCCGCGCGTGGCCAGCGCGATCGCGGTGAAGGCGCGTGTAGCCGCGTCATGGAGACGTTCGGCGTCATCGTCGGTCAGCTCGACATCACCGAGCTGGTCAGCGAGCAGGTGGTGCTGGCTGGCCCTGCTTCGTGCCGTCTTGGCTCTGGCGGCTGTGGTGGCTATCTGCCTCGGCCGCCCCGCCCGGGTGAGGGGCCGCGCCGTGGTGTCGGCCGACTGGCCCGCTGGGCCTGGGCGCGCTGGGCCTGCTGGGCGGCTTGGGCTTGGGCGCGTTCGGTGCGCTCCCGGGTGACGCGCTCGGCGGGCATCGCGGCGCGCAGGCCGATCTCCTCGGTGATGGCGGCCAGTTGCTGGCGAGCCTCGGCGACGGTGGCCGGGCGGCGGCGGCCGGGGAAGGCCAGCGCGGCCGCCGCCGCTGCGCCGTGCGCCTCCTGGTCAACGGGTCGGGCCGGGCGAGGCGGGGCGGCGGGCGGTGGGGAGCTGAGCCGGGCCAGATCGTCGGCGGCCACGATGGCCAGCTGCGCCAGGCGGGCGTCGCCGATGGCGCCGTAGCGGCGCGTCGTCCAGGCCGGGGCATGCTCGGCGCGGCGCCGGTGCAGATCGCGGGCCAAGGCCTCGGCGTGTGTGGTGAGGGAGGCGGCCTGGCGCAGCTGGCGGTGCTGGGTGTGCCAGGCGGCGATGGTGGCCACCAGCACCACCAGCGCGGCCGCCACCACCATCCACGTCGCGGTCGCCGGCCCCTCGCGGACGGCCTGGCGGATGATCCGGGCAACAGCCCGCACCTCACCCCCGACCGGCGTACGGCTACGCGCTTCGCTGCGGGGGGCCTGGGCCGACCAGGCCAGGCGATCGGCCAGCGCCGCGATCGGTCCCGGCCCGCCCGTCCCGCGCCCTTCGACGCGCTCGGCGAGCGCGGCCACCATCGCAGCCGCGCCCCGGCACCCGACCCGCCACGCGACCACGTCGCCGGGCGGGGTGTGGCGCAGCCGCTCGTGGACGGCGTCGACCAGCTGCGCGGCGCGCCGCCACTGCGCGACTTCAACGGCGGCCTGCTCGCCGGGACCAGGCGGGCTCGCGGCCGCCGCCGGGGAGCGCCGCCACTCGGCGAGCGCCTGGTGCTCGCCGCCGTCGACGTCCCAGTGCTCGCGCAGCCGGGGCAGGGTCAGGTCCGCGGCGAGCGTGCCGCCGCCGAACCACACCGCTGTTCGCCCGTCGACGGGGCGCAGCGCGGCCGAGTAGCCGACCACGCGCTCGCGGCCGCCGGTGGCGAACCGGGGCCGCACCCACACCCCCGTCGCCTTGGCCTGGCGCACGAACTCGGCTTCGCTGGCCGAGCTCGCGGCCGCCGACCGGATCAGGCGAGCCAAGCGCTGACGGTCCAGATCCCCACCTCCTGGGCCCGGCCCGGCGGCCGCGCTCCTCGAGGGCGGACCGGTGCCGGCACCGCGCACCCGGGCAGGATGGGCACGCTGGAGGCGCTGGGCGCGTTCGGCCTCGGCGCGGCTGTAGCCGGGCAGGCCCCGCCCGGGACGCCCCTCCACCACGTACAGGCCGAAGCGGCGCTCCATGTCCGCGCACAGCGCCGACATGACCCGCCGGTCGCGGCCCGGCGCGGCCAAGGCGCCGTCCTCGCGCACCAGGTTGACCGCCAGGTGAATGTGGTCATTGCCTCCGGCCGAGGGGCCATGGTGGACGGCGATCCACCGGCACGCCGCCCGCTGGTCGCCCTCGGCGAAGCCCAGCCGCTCCACGGCCGCGCGGGCCACGACCGCCCACTGCTCATCGGCCAGCACCTCGCCGGCGGGCAGGGAGATGGCGCAGTGCCACACCCATCCCTGCTCCGGGGCGATCCCGGCGATGACGCGGTGGTCATCCAGCGCGTGCCCCAGCTCCAAGACCTGCTCCCAGTGCTGCGGGCCGTCCAGGCGGGCGCCGTCGACGACCTCCAGGACGTGATCGGCGGCGATCACCCGCTGGTCGCGGTGCTCGTTGGCCCGGCCCGGACCGAACAGGTAACGCAGCAGGCCGCCGACGTCGCGGCCGTGCTGGGCGGCAATCTTGTTGATCACCGCTCGTCCCCGGGCTGCTCCTGGTCCTCGTCGACGGACCGCTCGGGGGCCAGGTGGGCCAAGGCGAGTTCGAGGCGGTGGGCGGCCTGGCCCACCACGCGCATCGTCGCCGCCACCTGCTCGGCGGCCAGGACCAGGCCGCTGTTGGCTCTGGCCGCCAGCTGGTTGACGTTGCCGCCGATCGCGCTCAGCACCCGCCGCGCGGCCGCCACCTCCCGGGCCAGCGCCCGGCGCTCGGCCACCCCCATCACCCGCTCCCCTCCGCTCAAGGAGGTGAGCATTGTCTCGGCGAGCAGGTTCGGCACGCTCATCCCGGCGGCCGCGGCCGCCTGCTCGACAAGGAGCTGTTCGGCGTCGGTGAAACGCACGGTGTTGCGGTTCGGGCGCCCACCGGCCACCCGCCGGCGCCGCCCGCCCGGTCCGCCTCCGGGACGCGGCGCGGGCAGTGAGGCGTCCTCGACGTCGACCACCGGCCTCCCCCTCCCAGCGAAGCGACCCCGCCCCCAGGCGGGGACAGATCACCTACGACGGTAGGCGGGGGACCAACGCGGGCGAAAGCCCCGAACGGGCCAGCGGCGAACAGACGCCTGATCTTCATCTTGCTCACGCAGGAAACCGGCCCCTACTCCGCTGGGCCCGCGAGTCGATCGGGAGGTCTTCCCCCTCCCCGCTCCCCGGCTCGTCCCCACGGCCCCTCCGGCCGGCGCGCGACCGACTGTCCAGTCCGTCGACCGAGCGTCAGCGAGGGAGCGGACTTGACCGGCGGCAAGCGTCGGCCACACTCCGGGCTGGGGGCAGGGCCGAGCGCTCTGGAAAATGGAAGTCCTAGCGGCTTTCATATAGGAATCATAGGGAAATGTGATGCAGATCACATTGCTAGTTTCGGTCTAATGATCTTCGCGTGCTCGTGGACTCCCGGGAGGTGCCCTAAGGGCCTCAACCGCAGTTGCGGATCGCCGTAAAGGTGGCTTTTGATTCGGTTTCTCCAGGCTCCATCGCAAGCGTCCTAGGCTTAGGGCTGACGCTGATCTTCCAGGCAAGCGAACTCGATCGGTCGGTACTCCCATGGGATCGACCGGTGCGGCCCAGTTCGGTCGATCCCATCGACCTGCTTCTCCTGGGCTAAGGAGGTGGCTTGTGACAAAGAGGAAACGGCGTCGCCCACCAGCAGTTACGGGTGAATGGGTCTCGCTCGCCGTGCGGGCGGTCCTCATCACAATGGACTGGTTGGTAAATGGAAGCGGGCTCAGGTAGTCGACCCTGAGCCCACTGCAACGGGCTCCGCATCTTCGGCTGGCACGCTGGATGCGGGGCCCTCTCCTCTTCTCGTCATGGTAGTCCCCGTGGCCCAAAGTTTGAACCTTTTGGATCTTGAAGATAACTCACGGGAACCACAGTTCCCAGAACGTAAGATCATCCCGACCGATGGGGACTCGTCAGATGAATTCAGCGCCCACCTGACGGCTACTGCGGGATCAGGGCTCACCCCCCTCTGGCATGATCCGATCAGTCGGTGAGGCCGCGCCGGCCTACCGATCGCTGACTACGGCCCGAGCGGCGTCTACGCCCACGCCTCGTTCTGCGTGCCGCGAGAAGCGCGAGCGTAGCGGTGACAAGCGCGGCCAGACTGGTGGCGAAATCGAGAGCGTTAGCGAGCACGGCCATCACGGGGAGCCTCCTGCACCTCACGGAACATCAGGCGATGTTCCTGCACTCACCCAGCCGCAGACCTTGTGGCGTCCACTAGGGCAGCCGCAGATCTCGGTGAAAGTCGGTCGTCTGCTTTCGTCCGACGCCACCTATCGCCAGCAAATCCAGGCGTAACAACGTGAACTGTCGGACAATGGTGGACGATCTCATACGGCGCTGGGAGCAAACATGGTCATCCCCCCCGCTCATCCCGATCCCAGCGAGCTGGCGGCCGTACACGACATCAGCGAGTTCGCTGCACTGCTCCAAAAGGTCAAGATCGCGACGGGGCTGCCGCTGCGCGAGATCGAGGAGCGCGGCCCCCTCAGAGGAAAAGGTCGGCTGACACGCTCACTCGTGGGTGACTTTCTCAATGGGCATCGATTGCCCACCCCTGCCCAGCTACACGAATTCCTACAGGTATGCGGAGTAAACGAGCAAGACATCCTGCTATGGGAAAGAACTCGTGTCACCCTCGCTGCCGAGAGAGCGGCGCCGGCCAACCAAAGACACAACGCGTTCCCCTTGTTGCGGTATCCTCCGATGCTGCAACTTGTCTTGAATGACCTGCAAAATCACAGCGAGGCCCGCAGTTCTCACGAAACAAATCGGGCCATTGCCACCACGCATCCCCGAGAAATCGGTGAATGGATTGTCCTGCTAAGAGATGGCGATCTTCATGATGAGGCGGATCGTCTTATGGATGCTGTCGTTCTCTTGCGTTCGGCAGCGGTGACATGGTTCCTTATCGGTGATCTGCGCGGTCGACACCGGCCGCACGACGCCGATCGGGTGTTGCGTCGTCTATTAACAGATAATTCCCTTGCCATAAGTGCCTTCTGGCGCTTCAAGACCGAGGAAGACATCGATCTTCCTGAAGCCTCTCACGTGTATGAAGCCATCGGCCGCTTTGCTTCTACTGCAGTCATCAGCGTCTCCCAAGGCGGCTATTGGCGCGAGAACGAGGCCGAACTCAGTAAGCGGAACTGGACGACGATGACAGATACTTTCGTTGCACATCGCTCGCCCGAGGAAGTCGCCGACCTGATCTATCGGCTAAGGGAACTAGGTATGGCAGCAGAGGAAGATTTGAAATCAAAGCACGAAGCAAGGAATACACATTACCATTCTTACAATTCTCTCCAAAATAGAGTTAGTTTCATGTCGCGGTCCAGAGAGCAGCTATTCGATTCCATCGTCAATCAGTGCCCGCTGTGGACTATCGAGGCGATCGTCGAAGCTCTCCGGGCACGAGAAATCTATCCAGCAGCCGATCACCTTAGAAGAAAGATACGTGAAAATACCGGCATCAAGGCGGATTACTTCTGAGAACTGACATTCCCGGGAGTGATCGCCAAGTTCGGCTGCCGATCCTTCACCAGTTCGGTGCTCGTGCGACGTCGGCCCGAGCGGTCACTTTCCCGGATACCGGTCAGGAAACCGCAGGACTCCCACCATTCTTGTGCGTCTCCCGGCGCTGCTTGCGAGCTTCACGCATCGCCGCCTTCTTCGCCGGTTCGATGTAGAGCGCCTGCGCCATCTCCGCGATCAGCTCGGCGACGTCAGCAACTTCCTCCGGGGAGTAGGTCAGCCCGTCGTGCACACTGTCGTTGCCCAACATGCGCGTCTCGTGAAGATCAACAATTAGGTCTTCATCAAGCTGCCCCCGCAACTCCTCGATCTTGTCGTACAGGTTGTACTTGGTGGCGCCGCGCTCCTTGCACAGTTCCTCCACCGCCGCTCGATACATCGCGGCCGCGCCTCGATACGCGGCCGCCCCTTCACACCGCGAGCCTTCCTGGAACCGGTCGCGGATCGACTCAGGCACCTCCGCCGGGAGCTCCCTGATGGTACGCGCGGGCCAGATCTGCATGATCTCCTTGACCCGTCTGGCCGTTGAGCCGCTGGAGGCTGGCCCGCAAGTAACCAGCTCGATGGTCACCTGGCCGCAGTAGTCACAGCTCCACGTCTTCTCGAAGATGCCCTCAGAGGTTTCATCCGGGTTGTTGTTGTACGTCGGCGCGATTCTATGAACGTTGCGGCTCCTCTGGGTGGTGCCGTAACCGCAGTGAGCACAGATCATTTGCCGGGTCGCTTTGGTCAATTGCACGAAATCAGTGACGGCCGTGACGCCGTAGGACGCAAGCAGAAGAGTGGTCATACCCAGCAAGTAGATCGCATGAAGCGGTCGCCTTGGCATCGGTTTTTGGCCTACATCCGGTTGCCCCGAGATCTCATGGTCAACTTACGT
Source organism: Streptosporangium nanhuense (assembly GCF_059358815.1). Lineage (NCBI taxonomy): Bacteria > Bacillati > Actinomycetota > Actinomycetes > Streptosporangiales > Streptosporangiaceae > Streptosporangium > Streptosporangium nanhuense. The sequence goes on along the minus strand of NZ_JCADBG010000051.1, from coordinate 8,436 downwards.
TAATCAACATCATCGGAAGTCAGCGGAACATTTCCCCAGGTCAGAGGGCCGCAACGCACGATAAGTTCCTTGTCGTGCGTCATTGTTTCCGCAGGTCAGAGGCCATATAGGTAGCGGGAAGCCAACTTCCCAAATCCTGCCGAACTCAAGCAGGCACGCATCGAGGCCGACCGCCTGGGCACCCTGGCCGAGACCGCGTCCTCAGCTGCAGCTGGTGTCAGGCTGGCCCGGACCGCTCGCCGACGCCGCGTTCGAGCACGTGGACGTGTTGTGCGGCGCGGCCGACCTGGCCGAGCTTAAGATCCGTGAGGCGGAGTTCGAAGCTGCGGTGTCGGCGTTCATCATGGCCGCCGCGGAACGTCTTGCCGCTTCAAGGCGTCATGGACGTTAGTCCTTCGGCGTGGGTGACCGACCGCGGAGGCAGGACTTCCCGGCACTGGGCACACCTTGGACGAGTGATGGCTCAGCGAGGGTCGGGGGCGCGGGGTTCGGGTCGACCCGAGATCCAGCGCAGTAGCCGAAACGTTCGGTCAGCTACCTCGGCGGAACCGTAAAGCGCAGACCAAACGATGAACACCACGAGCCCGACCTCGACGGTGACAATCGCGGCGCATAGCACCGGGTGGGCCAGCCAGGCCAGCGCAGGTGCGCCAAGCCCGGTGGCGCCGGCACTGAATCCCCGCGCCCACCCCGCAGCTCGCTCGGCGGGGGACTGCGCACCGTCGGGTGACAGGGACGGTAGGTGAGCCACGAACTCCTCCAAAGGTGTCTTAGACCTTTGAAGGGCGGCTCCTTCGTCACCTATACAGGCAATCCCGCTCTCATCTCGACGAAAGTCCAACATCCGACACAAGAACACGTCCTATTGCTCGGTCATCACGGGCCGCCAAGTCCTCCGCCTCCGTCAGGCTCTAGCTCAACGAGGGCCGGTCTTCTTCCCCCTCCCGTTCTCAGCCCCACCTCTGGGATCTCGACACGAAGCGACTAAACGGATTTACCTCGTAAAGAGACACGCACTGTATGAAACCGGTATCACTGCATCCGGACTTCGCGCACCGCTCGATGGCCCGTACCGGCCGTACTGCGGTGACACCTCTTGAAAACCCTCAACGAGAACGCTCGCGGTGTACGCGGCGGGCCCCGGGCGGTGAGGTGTGCGGCCCGGGGTCCTTTACTACGTAGATTTATGGGGGACGGGCTGGTGGAGGCCGTGCTCAGTCGGAGGCGAAGGGGAGCATCGGCCCGACCGGCCCACTCGCGCGGCTGGCGGCCAGAGCGTCGAGCAGTAGGTCAAGGACACGGGTGGGGGGCGGGTAGCCGTCGGCGTGGGCGATGAGGTGGTCGCGGGCCCGGTGTTTGCGGGCCGCGGCGGTACGCGCGGCGCGATAGGCGGGGTCAGCGGCGATCTGTCGTGCCAGCTCGGGGATGCGCGGTTCGACGTCGGCGTAGTGGCACTGTTCGGCGGTCACCGCCCGGTCTATGGCTTGGCGGATCGCGTCATAGGTGATGAAGGTGGGGAGCTCGTCGAAGGGGCTCGCATCGCACTCGGGGGAGGCGAGATAGACCCGCGCCACCCGTCGGCGGCCGGTCTCGGTGCTGGCGCGAAACTCCGCTTTGGCCAGCAGCTCCTGGGTCAGCCGCTCGACGAGGGCCGCCCGTTCGGCCTCAGACAGTTGCGGCTCGTCGTCGTCTTCGTCCTCCGGCGGCGCGACGGCGTCCACCTCGGTGCGCAGCTGCTCATACCAGGAGGCGTCGGTGACCCAGCGGTGCACGACGCCCTGGTACACGAACGCCACCTCCAGGCTGGTGGTCCAGCCGTTGAACCGGGCTGCGCTCTGGCGCAATTTGGCCCTTTGGACGCGCAGCACCGGATCGAGTTCTTCGCCCAGGACGTCGTCCTCGGCGAGCTCGACGAGCTCATCGACGTCGAACGGTGCGGGTTCGATGTAGGCGAGCTTTTGCTGCGCGGCCACGACCAGGTCGAGGAAGTCCTCCAGGTCCATGTCCTCGGGATCCAGGCAGACGTAGGCGCCCTGTCGTGTGATCGGCGCGACCGGCACCATCCTCACCCCCCGGTCACCTGCCAGGTCAACGGCGCGCTCGGCGAGCAGCGACAGCTCGTCCGTGGCGGTCTTCAACTCCACATGCCCCTCCTATCCAGCGGATGTGTCACATCGGAGGGAAGGTAGCGAACGACACCGACAATTCGTGGTGATCTTTTTACGGAGAGTCACAGTCGTTGGAAGGTGGAGCTTCCGCAAGGGAACCTGATCAGTCGGTCAGGCAGGCGTACCAGGTCGATTCGCCGTAGATCGAGCGGCTCCAGGCGTCACGATCCCAGCCGGTCACCGCCCGGCCGGTCAGCGCGGTGACAACGGCGGCCGCCGCCTCCTGCGCCCCGGCCTCGTCGCGGGCCGCGATGCCTTCCGAACAGCCCGTACTCCGGGACGTCCAAGTCGCCGTCGGGCCCGTACAAATGCCAGCGGCCGTCGACGCGCGCCAGGCACACGTCGGTCTCGCTCCACTCCCACCCGACCGGGACGTCTTCCCCACCGGGGACGTCCTCACGGACGTCCGGGACGTCTTGACCGCCTGCGGGGACGTCTTGCCGGACGTCCGGGACGTCCTGGTCGTCCTGCTGGACTCGACCGGCCAGCCGCGCGGCCTGGCGGTAGTCCACGGCGGTGGCGGCGTGGCCCCGGGCGGTGCCGGCCGCACTGGAGGCCAGGCGCGCGAGGGTGGTGGCCAGCTCGGCCAGGCGCGCCTCCCACCCGGTCACCGGCTCTGCGGCCGCCTGGTCGACGCCGAGGAAGCGGTGCTCGGCTACCAGCTCGGCGGCCACCACGGCCAGCTGCTCGACGGTACGCGTCAGCTGGCGGCGCTGCCAGGTGGCCTGCTGCAGGGCGGCCTCGGCGCGGTGCTTGGCCCGGTGCGCAGCCTGACGGCACGGCGTTCCGCAGTAACGGGCCGGTCGACCGGTCCACGCCATCGCGATCGGACTCGCGCACACCGGGCAGGCCGGGCCCGGCGCGGCCGCGCTCACCGCACACCGCCGGGGACGCGGCCGGGGTTGCGTCGCGCGAAGGCCTGCACCGCGGTGGGCGACGCAACCCGGCGGGGTTTCGTCGAGCGAGCTCGGGCCGCGGCCGCCGCGACGAAACACGCCGCCCGGTCCGCACCGAGAATGAGGGCGGGGGTGGTCATGGGGTCGGGGTCTCCTCGTGGCGGTGTCGGGCGGCCATCAGCTCGACCAGCCGGGTGCGCTCGGCGGCGTAGTCGATGTCGGGCAGGTGCTCGGGCTCGGGCTCGCTGGCCCAGCGGGCAGGAGCTGCGGCGGGCAGGGCGTGGCGGTTCAGGACCTCGCGCCGGAAGATCTCCTCCGGCTCGACCAGCACGGGCGAGGACGCCTGAGCGGGCCGCTGAGCGGCGATCTGCCCGCCCGGGATCTCGGCTGCCCCACCCGTCGCAGCGGGCGCCTCACGGCGCTCTGGGCGGCCCAGGTCCGAGGGGCGTGGGCCAGGGGGTGCGTCGTGGTGGCCCCGGCCGCGCAGCTCCTGGGCGCGGCGGCGGGCCTGCTCCACCAGGGCGGCTCGGCGCGGGGCGTTGGCGGCGTTGCGCTCGGCGTTGGCGGCCAGCCACGCCGCGTGCGCCGCGCCGTCATCGTCGACGACCAGGGTGGCCAGCCGGCGGGTAGCGCGCCGGGCCCGGCCCAGCACCTTGCCGATCCGCCAGCGCAACACCCCGGCCAGGTCGGAAGCGCTGGCCACCTGCTCACACAACAGCTCGGCGGCCTCAGATTCGGGCATGTGCCGCAGCAGCAACGCCACCAGATGCGACACCTCGGCCACTTCCCGGTCGCTGAGGACCTGCCCGTCGCGTTGCCGGGCCCACCGCGGCTGCAGCCCCAGCACGAAATCGACGGCGTGGGCCCTCTCCTCGCTGCGATCTTTGCCCCCAAACGGCGACCCGTGCGGCCGCCGAGACGGCTGTGACTGCCGTGACGGGTGGGAGGGGGAAAGTCCCTCTCGCGTATAGGGAGACGTGTGAAGTCGTCCACAGCCAGCAGCGGTCGTGATCGCTTGGGGGCGGGTGGCGGAGCCTTCGCGGACCACCTCGCACTCGGCCAGGTTGGCATCGATGGAGGCGCGGGTCTGCTGGCCCTTGGCCGCGGCGATCGGGTTGTCGATGTGGCGGCGTATCTCCTCCTTCAGGTCTGCGGGAAGGTCATCAGGCAGAGCGGCCAGGTCCATGGACAGCACGTAGCGGGCCTGGCGGCCGGGCGCGGCCCCGCAGACCTGGCGCACCAGTCCGATCTCGCGTAGCCGCATCAGGTCGGTCCAGCCGACCCGCGTGCCGCTGGACAAGGAGGTGAAGGAGTGGTGGGTGGCGTAGGCGGCCAGCAGCGCCGGGGTGTCGCTCAGGCAGCCAGCCGCATCCGCGTGATACGTGAGGTGCTTGGCCATCCGCACCGCGCTCGAATGGAGCCGCTCACCACGGGCCTGCAGCACCGTCACCAGGCGCCACCACAAAGCGGTCGGCACCCGGGGCAGCTGGTCGGCTCCCTCGTAGTGGGCGTACAAGGCACGGCGCTCTTGAGCAGCGCGAACAGCGCACCGCCGAGTCGAGGTCGACGCGGCGCGCGACGTCGTGCGGAAGGCCGTGCCGGAGGTCGTGCTCGGGGTTGTGGCTGTCAGCTCACTCGGCGTGTCGTCGCCAAGGCGTAGTGAGCTCAGCGCCTGGGCTGCTATCGTCGTCTCCAGACGTGAATAGACACGCCGAAGCCGCTCAGCTCACTCCGCCGGCCAAAGCACAGGAGCTGAACATCGGAAGCGTGTCGTGTGAAGTTGTCTCTCGAGAAGCGCCCCCTCTGGGGGCGTTTTCTTTTTGCCTGGGAACTCCTGGGGTTTAAAGCGGAGTATTCAGTCCCGCATCTTTCCACGATCTCCGAGTGCGTGTGGGCTGGCGCGCCCGTGGTTCCTGCGGCGTGTCGCGTTCCGTGGTCGCATTCGCGCACGAGAGTGAGCAGATGGCTCGTCGGTGTCCACAAGCGGACAGGCAGGCACCAGAAGGCCCCTACCGGCGCGCCCTCCTTTCCTGACTTTCCTCTTGTCAAGAAAAAATGATCTTTGTCAGAAAACTTCATGAGGCACGATGCCATAAATGTGTCTGAGGTGGGTCCAAACACGCCGAACATGCTCAAAGCCGCATCCCGGACATAGGACGCGGGCAGCGGCGAGCGGAGACGAGCAAGTACGGGGCGAGGGCGCAGCACGTCCGTCGGCGTACGTCCTGAATCCAAGATCAAGCGTGTGTCCTCGCTGCTCAGGGGCATATCGCAGCCGTCGGTGGGCGGGGTCGCACCGGCACGAGGGAGCGGTGCGGCCTCGTCCACCGGCGCCAGGCGGCGCAGGACACCGTCCTCGCCCGCTGATGTCGCGGGCGAGGACGGTGTGAAGGTGCGGATGCTCATGCGGTGAGGCCCCAGCCGTGGCAGGCCAAGCAGGCGCCGTAGCGGGTGGGGATGCAGTACGGCTGCTCCACCCCGCAGTCGGGGCAGACCTTTCGGGCGCGCATCGCTTTGCCCAGCGCCTTGAGCTGCTCGGCCGACGGGGTGCGGCGCGGCTTGGCGGCGGCGACCTCGTACAGGTAGGCGACCGCGATGCCGCCCGCCGCACGGCGTGAGCACCACATCACCTGCGCGCACGGTGCCTGTCCGCCGGGCCGCAGCCCGGCGGCGCGCAGCTGGCGGCGGGTGGCCAGCCCGGCGGGAGCGAACTTCCACGGATAGGTGGGTAGGCCACCGGTCGTCTTTCCGCTGGGGTCGTAGAAGACCCTGCGTGGACGGCGGCTCACCGGGCCTGCCCGGAAGCCGCGGCGAGCTCGTCGTGGTCCTCGTGCTGCTCGATCGGCGGGGTCAGCTGCGTGATGAGGGTGGCCAGGACCTGACACGGCGCGGTGATGGTGCATTCGGGCCGGTAGGTGCCCTCCTGCCCCTCGGCCCAGGATCCGGCCTGCAGGCTGCACGCCGCGCACGCCACCGTGCACGGGCACGCACCGGGCGGGTGGTCGCATTCCTCGGCGGCGCAATCCCAGGGGCGCAGCGGCACCGGGGCGTGCGCGCTGGCGTGGGCCAGCAGCTCGATGACAGCGTGGTCCAGGCCGTCGGCGCCGGGCTGCCGGGCGGCGGCAAGGATCGCCTCACACAGGTGGCGGGTCACCAGGACGTCGTCGAGCAGCCGCTCCAGGACGTCACGGTTGGTGCCGGTGGGGGTGAGCGCGTCCAGTTCGCGCTCGATGGCACTGCAGCGGGCCTCAGGGCTGGCGGCCACGGCCCAGGCGCAGTACGGGCACACCGTGGCCCAGGCGGGCAGACTGGCCCGGTCGAAGGCGCCGACGCGGGGGGCGACCAGGACGCGGCGCCCGCACAGGGCGCCGCTCTCGCCTGCCCCCTCGGCCAGGGCACGCTGTGCGTAGTCGCGCGGGACGGCGTGCATGCCGTCGCCCGGGGCGACGCCGGCGACGAACGGCGCCCCCTTCGCGGGGGTGGAAGACGTGGCCATCAGGGGTTCCTCGTCTCGTCGGCTCGCGGGGAGGTGGAGAGGTGGGTGGCGATCAGGGCGAGCAGGCCCATCACGTATGTCTCGACCAGGTGGGAGCCCTGCACGGCCGCGCGCAGCGCCTCGAAGGTGGCGCGGTCGCGGGTCAGGCGGGCGATGGTCACCTGGATCGCCCAGGAGGTGGCCGGGTCGCAGGCCGCCGCGGCCTCGGCGGCGGCCTGCGGGTTGGCCCAGGTGCTGTGGTCGGTGCCTGGGGTGCGGGTGGCCATGAGGTCCACCCAGGTCAGCAGGGCGGAGGTGAGCGCGCCGGGCCCGTGGTGGGCCTGCAGGTCCGCCACGGCGGCGCGGGCGCCGTCCATGTCGTCGGCGATGGCCAGGTTCAGCGCGGTCGTGGCGCGCTGGCGAAACGCGATGTGTTCGGGGCAGCAGCCGCGAGCGGGAGCGGGAGCGTGGTCGTGGTGGTGGTTGGTCGTCATCGAAGGTCCTCATCTCTCGTCTCAGGGCCCGGTCGCCGCCCCCCGGTAGAGAGGAGGGCGGCGACCGGGCGGGCGGCTACAGCAGGCTGGGCAGGCTGACGACGACCACAGCCAGGGCGAGCAGCATGAAGTCGGTGGCCACCCGCAGCCGCCGGTACTTGGCAGCCGCGATCTGCGACAGCCGCACCACGTCCTGGGCGCGGCGCAGCTCCGGGTCCTCAGCGAGGGAGGCCAGCAGTTCCTCGGCGGTGCTCACCTCGGCGTGGGCGACGAACCCGGTCCCGGTGCCGGCACCGCGCCGGGGCAGGGAAGGCCGGATGACGGTGAGCGCGGCCACGGACGCACCCGCCAGCAGCGCCACTGCGATCCCCAGCCCGACCCGCCCCGCGGGCAGCAGGCCGGAAGCCAGCACGCCCAGCGCCGCGAGCACGCTGAACGCGGTTCCGGCGAACGCCAGCACCGTGGCGGCCTTGGTGTCGGTGCGGGTCAGCTCCGCGCGGGCGGCGTCGACCTCGGTGACCAGGTCGGCCGCGCCCGCCTGCTCCAGGCGCTCCAGGCGAGCCGGAACCGGCCGGGAGGTGACCGGGAGCAGGGCGGGGGTCCGGTGCCAGGCCTGGCCGGGGTAGGCCTGCTGCCAGGCCATCATTAGAGGCGGCGTGCTGGTGCGGGCGCCGGCCCAGTCGATCGCGGCCCGCTCGGGCTCGCCCATCTTGACCAGACCCGCCTCGATCAGCCAGTCGACCCAGACCGGCGCGATCCCTTGGCGGTCGAGGAACTCGGCGTTGGTGAGCCGGTCGGCGGCGTACAGGGCGGTCTGCATCGCCAGCAGCTGCAGCTGCTCGCCGGTGTAGCGGTGCGCGTCGCGCAGCGGTTCGGTGCTGAGCGCCTCGACGAGGGCCTCGGTGCTCACCTGGGCCCGGTACAGGTGCCAGGTGTGGCCGGTGATCCCGCTGGCCTTGGGCAGGCGCTCGCACCGGTCACCGCGCCAGCTCACAACCACCAGCTCCAAGCCGGTCAGGGGCAGTCCGAGCGCCTCGGCCACGACGGCGCGGGCGGCTTCGATGGGGTCGGAGTGCTCGTCGACGTGCCCGGTGAGACCGGTGAGACCGGCCGCGGTGGGGAGCATCAGCAGGCAGCCGTCGGCGTCCTCGAGGAGGATCCCGACGCGGCGGTTGTCGCAGCGCGGAGCCGTGGGCGAGACGGCCGCCGGGGTGGCGCTGACAGGGTGGGTGTGCAGGTGCATGATTGGTGTCCCGTTCTGGATGGGATGGGATGGCGGGTGCGCCCGGCGTGGACTGTCTTGGCGGATCGACCACGTCGGTGCGTGCCCGTTGGGCGGGGTGGTCCCTGACAGGAGCCCCGGACCCTCACCCGGCGCCTGGCCGGGTGAGGACCCGCAGCCA
>NZ_JCADBG010000050.1:0-21603 GCF_059358815.1 Streptosporangium nanhuense | reverse complement strand
GCCTCATAACAGTTGAACAACCCGTGGCGGCCACTCAGCAGGTAGCCCTCCAGCCAGCCCTGACACAGGTGCTCACTCAGCACCTCCATCACCCGGCCGCCCTGCCCCAGGTGCTCATCGGTCGGGAGCGTTTCGGCGTTCCAGGCCCGGTCGGTTACCTCGAACACCGCCTGCAGCCGGTTGGAGGCGGTCTCATCAGGGCCCATCAGCCGGAAGGTGTCGGGGTTGGCGGCGATCACGTCACGCAGGAAGGCGCCCAGCACCCGGGTGGGCTCACTGCTGGCGGTGGCGGGCGCCTTGACCTCGACCGCGTGCTCGCGGAAATCACCCAACGCCAGCGGCCGCAGCAGCTCGCCGCCGTTGGCATGCGGATTCGCGCTCATCCGCAACGGCCCCGCCGGCACCGTCCCCACGACCTCGGCCACCGGCCGCCCCTCGGCGTCGAACAGCTCACCCGGCCGGTAGGAGCGCATCCACTCCTGAAGCATCGCCAGATGCTCAGGGTTGTCGCGCACCCCCGACAACGGCACCTGATGCGAGCGCCAGGTGCCCTCCACCGCCAAACCGTCCACCTCCTTGGGCCCGGTCCATCCCTTCGGCGTCCGCAACACGATCATCGGCGGCCGGCCGCCCTCGGCGATCTGGTCGAACACCGTCTCCAGCGTCTCGGCCATGATCTGGTGCACGGCCTCGGGCTCGTCCCCGGACACCAGGTGCGGGCGGTATCCGTACCCCTCGATGAGCTTGACCAGCTCGTCCTCGGGGATGCGGGCCAGCACGGTCGGGTTGGCGATCTTGTACCCGTTCAGGTGCAGAATCGGCAACACCACGCCGTCACGGCCGGGCGCGTGGAACTTGTTGCTGTGCCAACTCGCCGCCAGCGGCCCGGTCTCGGCCTCCCCATCACCGATGACACACGCCACCACCAAGCCGGGATTGTCGAACGCCGCCCCATACGCGTGCGCCAGCGAGTAGCCCAGCTCACCGCCCTCGTGAATCGAGCCGGGCGTCTCGGGCGCCACATGGGAGGGGATACCACCGGGGAAGGAGAACTGCCGAAACAGCCGCCGCATCCCCTCCCCATCCCGCGTGATATCCGGATATTTCTCGGTATAAGAGCCCTCCAGCCACGCGTGCGCCACCGCCGCCGGCCCGCCATGCCCCGGACCGGCGATATAGATCATGTCCTGATCGCGTTCGGCGATGACCCGGTTCAGATGAGCGAAACAGAAGTTCAGCCCCGGCGTGGTCCCCCAATGCCCCAGCAACCGGGGCTTGATGTGCTCGGCCCGCAACGGCTCAGCCAGCAACGGATTGTCCAGCAAGTAGATCTGACCGACCGACAGGTAGTTGGCCGCGCGCCAATAGGCGTCGATCTTCTGGAGTTTGTTCATGCTCTCAGCCTTCTCGGTAATCGGTTGATCGCGAAGGGACCTAGGTCCTCACCTGTCGGGCCGAACGGAGTCGGCGCCGGGAGCTGTCCCGCATCCTCCTCGTCAACGACCGCGAGACGGTGCGGTGTTGGGGGCCGGGACGTGGAAAGGCCCGCTCCCGTGTGGTGGGAGCGGGTCTTTCGTCGGTGGGTGGGGGTTGTTATCGGAGGACGGGGTGGCGGCGTGCCAGGGGGGTGGTGGCCCACCAGGTGCCCAGGCCCCAGGTGGTGCCGGCGCCGGTCAGGGCCAGGCCTGCCAGGACGATGGCGTAGATGAGGTGGTCGTCCATGAAGGGGTTGGTTTCCAGGGGCAGCTCGGCGGCCCACATCAGGAGCATCATCAGGCCGCCGGCGACGGCGGCGATGCGCAGGCCCGCGCCCAGGATGAGGGCGGTGCCGACGCCGAGCAGGCCGAGCATGAACAGCCAGTCGACCCATGCCTGCCCGGCCAGGGTGGTGAACACCCCGCCCAGGGCGTTCTCGCCGGTGCCCTTGAGGAAGCCGGTGGTGGGGCTGCCGCCGTTGATCCAGGCCCGTGCGGCGGGAGTGGCGAAGCCCCAGCCGAAGGTCTTGTCCAGGAACGCCCACAGGAAGACCCAGCCCAGACCGATCCGGGCGATCGCCCAGACGTAGTCGACCGGACGCCTCGCGGCCTGGCGCTCAACGGCCGGGGTCGTGACGGCCTGTGCGGGAACGGTCCGTGCGGGCATGGCGTGTGCGGGGACGGTCTGTGCGGGGACGGCGCCCGTGACCGGCTTGGTGTGAACGTCGTGTCCGTGCGTGGTGGCCATGACGGCTCCCCTTTCCGTGTAGTTCCGTGTGTTCGGTGGTCTTTGCGACGTACTCATCACATCGCTTCTCGAAGCCCGGTCACAGTGCCGTACGAACCGCACCCGCGGGACCTTCGACCTTTTCGCGATCGGCGCTCGCCCCTTGTACAGCGGCGGTCTACAGCAGCGGCGGGAGGACGAGCAGGTCGTCGTCGCCGTGCTCAAGCCGTGAGACGACGTCGATGACGCCTTCGAGCCGGCGGATCGCCTGGACGAGCTGGACGACCTGCGAGTGGCGTTCGACCTCGCCGTCGAGCGTCACCACGCCGTTCTCGACATCGATGCTCACCTCGGATCCGGTGGAGGTCAGGTCGCGGGCGACGGCCTCGGCCTCGGCGCGCAGCTCGGCCTCGGGGCGGTCGAAGACGCGCAGCAGGTCCGCCCGGTGCAGGACGCCGGCGAGGCGGCCGGTGAGCGGGTCGATCACCGGGAGCTGCTGGATCCTCTTGCCGTGCATGAGCCGCGCCGCGTCCCGGGCGGTCATGCCCGGGGTGGCGGTGAGCGCGGGCGAGGTCATCAGGTCCTTGGCCACGACCGCCGCGGCCTTCTCGTGCTCGCGGCGGCGGCCGGCGCTCTCGAAGAGGGAGACGCCGTGGCGCCCCGCGTCGCTCTCCTTGAGCAGCAGGTCGTCCTGGGAGACCACCCCGACCGGGCGGCGGTCCGCGTCGACGACCGTCACCGCGCCTACGGCGAAGCGCCTCATCGTGGCCACGATGTCGGCGAAGCCAGCGTCCTGTGGCACCGCGATCGCGGTGCGACCCATCACGTCGTTCACGGTGATCGGCATCTTCTTCTCCTCGATTTCCGCGGGTCCTTCGAGCGTTCCCGTGATTCGGGTGTCGCCGGGGGCGGACGATCGTCACCCCGCGGTGCGTGTGGTGCGGGACGTCCTGCCCTTCTCTCCCATCGAACCCCCCGCCGGGTGGCCCGTCCCAGGGCCACAGGTCCCGACCTCACCGCGTGAGGGCAGGGTCTTTCGGTCCTCACCGTCATGCCGGGTCCCCGTCGGTCGCCGACGTGACACGCGGGTCCTTGGTCCCTACCGGCATGCGCCGAAGGGGGACTAACGTGCGGAGCATGATTCGCGTTTTCCTGCTGGACGACCACGAGGTGGTACGGCGTGGTGTCGCCGCGCTGCTCGGCTCCGAGGACGACATCGAGGTGATCGGCGAGGCCGGTACCGCCGAGTCGGCCATCGCCCGCATTCCCGCCCTCAAGCCCGACGTCGCCGTGCTCGACGTCCGCCTGCCTGACGGCAACGGGGTCGACGTGTGCCGTGAGGTGCGTTCCCAGCTGCCCGGCCTGGCGTGCCTGATGCTGACCTCCTATGCCGACGACGACGCGTTGTTCGACGCGGTCATGGCCGGGGCCTCGGGGTATGTGCTCAAGCAGATCCACGGCTCGGACCTGGTAGGGGCGGTCCGCACGGTCGCCGCCGGGCAGTCGCTGCTGGATCCGCAGACCACGGCGTCGATGCTGGCGCGCCTGCGCGACCAGGCGGCGAGGAAGGATCCGCTGGCCGCCCTGTCGGACCAGGAGCGGCAGATCCTGGAGCTGATCGGTGAGGGCCTGACCAACCGGCAGATCGGCGAGCGGATGTTCCTGGCCGAGAAGACGGTCAAGAACTACGTTTCCAACCTGCTGAGCAAGCTCGACATGCAGCGGCGCACCCAGGTCGCGGCCATGGCCGCCCGTCTGAGGGCAGATCGTCGGTAAGGAAGGGACTTTCGTCCCTAACGCCCCTGAAGAGCGAACGGGCAGCCTGGAGGGTATGAAGCTCGACTCGGCAGGCTTGCAGATCCTCTCGCGCCAGGAGTGCGTCGCGCTCCTGGCGTCGGCCTCGATCGGGCGCATCGTGTTCACCGACCGGGCCCTGCCCGCGGTGCAGCCGGTCAACTTCGTCCTCGACGGCGAGGACATCGTGATCCGTACGGGCATCGGCTCCAAGCTCGCCGCCGCGACCAGCGACGCGATCGTCGCCTTCGAGGCCGACGAGTTCGACCACACCGCCCGCACCGGCTGGTCGGTCACCGCCGTCGGACCCGCGCGCGCCGTACGTGAGGCCGGCGAGATCGAGCGTCTGTCCGCACTGCCCCTGCGCACCTGGGCGCCGGGCAGCCGCGACCACTACATCGTGGTGCGCGCCGAGCAGCTCACCGGCCGCCGCCTGTCATCCGGACCCGACGCGCGGGAAATCTGACACCCGCCCAGGACTGCCCCCACCCCTGAAGTCGCCCCGGCATTCCGCGGGTCCCTGCGTTTCGTCGGTCCCGGCGCCCGCGGCCGTCACCGGTCTGGCTCGTGACCGGGCGGAATCGCCTCGGCCTCCGCGTTCGATGTGATGCCCGCCCCGGGCGCCCTGGCCGGATGTCTCCGATCCGGATCGACGAGGCCGGCGACAGGCCAGGGGGCCGGCATGGTCCGCCCCCCTCGGAGGCACTTTCGGCGGCGGCGACCAACGGCGGCCGCGCGGGGACCTCCGGCCCTACATTCGGCCACCCGCCAGGCGTGGGATGGAGGTGAGAAGCACAAGGAGACCACGGAGGTGGGCAGATGACCACACTCACCCGCAGGGAGCCGAGAGGACTGTTTCCGGAGATCTTCGACTGGCTCGAAGGACCGCTGGCGGGGCTGCGCCCGGCGATCGGCCCTGCGATCCGGTTCGAGGACTACGTCAAGGACGGCAGGTACGTTCTGCTGGCCGAACTCCCCGGTATCGACCCTGACAAGGACCTCGAGATCACCCTCACCGACGGCGTCCTGGCCGTCCACGCCGAACGGCACCACGAGGAGAAGGACGCGCACCGCACCGAGTTCCGCTACGGCGCGCTCACCCGCTCCATCGTCCTGCCCGCGGGCGCCGACCCCAAGGACGTCAAGGCGGTCTACGACAAGGGCCTTCTGGAGATCAGCGTGAAGCTCGACGACAGCAAGGGCGCGGGTGTTCGCATCCCCGTCGGCAAGGCCCGCACCACCAGGTAACACATCCGGCGGGCCCGTTCGGGCGAGCGGGCCCGCACCATCACAGGTGGAGAACATGTCATGCGCACCAAGGTAGAGAACGTCATGACCAGGAACGTGGCGCTGGTCACCGCCGACACGCCGTTCAAGGACATCGCCGAGACCCTCATCGAGCACGCGGTGAGCGCGGTCCCCGTCGTGGACGGGGAGGGTCGTGTCATCGGCGTCGTCTCCGAGGCCGACCTGCTCGCCAAGGAGGAGTTTCGGGAGCAGTACTACCGTGAGGGCTATCAGCCGCCGCTGCGCGCCCGGCTGCGGCACCGGCTGAGCTCCGAAGGCCGCGACCTGAAGGCCAGGGCGAGAGGCGATGTCGCCGCCGAACTGATGACCTCCCCCGCGGTCACCGTCGCCAAGGAGACGTCGACGGTCGGTGCCGCCAGGCTCATGGAGGAACACGGGATCAAGCGGCTCCCGGTCGCCGACCGAGATGGCCGCCTGGTGGGCATCGTCAGCCGCCGCGACCTGATCAGGGTTTTCGTCCGGCCCGACTCCGACATCGCCGACGAGGTCCGCCAGGAGATCCTCGGCCGCTGCCTGTGGGTGGACACCGAGCAGGTCAACGTCCAGGTCGACCACGGTGTCGTCACCCTGGCCGGCACCATGGAGCGTCGCAGCGAGGCCGACATAGCGGGCCGGATGACCGGCCGCGTCAACGGCGTCGTCGACGTGGTGAACGAGGTGCGCTGGAAGGAGGACGACAGCACCTGGAACGGAGGCTGAACCGTTCGGACCCCCACCCCCTCATGGTCTCGGCCGGGACCCTCGCCACACGGTCCCGGCCAGGATCCCTCGCCTCAGGCGAGGACCTTCCTGCCGCGCCGCACGCCCCCCGGCACCGCACCGTCCGCCTCGCACCATCCGGTACGGGCCGGGGCGGCCCGGCCCCGGTACGGCCTTTTGCCCGCGAAAGGCCGTACCGGGGAGACCGCGGCACGGCATTGACGATGCGCATGTCTCCTCCCTCGTCGTCCTCGGGCCGGCCGATACCGGGCCGCGGTTCCGGAGGCCAAAGTCCCGGGCGAAGGTGCCTTTCGGCTCCGGCACGCCGGGCGCGTGACCGAGATTCTGAAGATGACCATAAGAGCGAGACACCCGAGGTGATCCGTATGGCCGACCAGGTCGCACATGTCCCGACCGCCGTCACCGAGATGATCGACACCCTGGTGGGGAACGCGCTGAAGGCACTGGACGACTACGGTGCCTTCGATCAGGAGCAGATCGACCACATCGTCAAGAAGGCGTCCGTCGCCGCGCTGGACGAGCACGCGGAGCTGGCCGAGCGGGCCGTCACCGAGACCGGGCGCGGGGTGTTCGAGGACAAGGCGGTCAAGAACATCTTCGCCTGCGAGCACGTGACCAACAGCATGGCGAGCCTCAAGACCGTCGGCGTCGTCTCGCGCGACGACATCAGCGGGCTGGTGGAGATCGCCGAACCCGTGGGCGTCGTCTGCGGGATCACCCCGGTCACCAACCCGACCTCCACCACGATCTTCAAGGCGCTGATCGCGCTGAAGACGCGCAACCCGATCGTGTTCGCCTTCCACCCCGCCGCCCAGGAGTGCAGCGCCGCCGCGGCCAGGGTCGTGCGGGACGCGGCGGTCGCGGCCGGCGCTCCCGAGCACTGCGTGCAGTGGGTGGAGCAGCCGTCTCTGGCGGCGACGACCGCGCTGATGCGTCACGACGGCGTGTCGACGATCCTGGCCACCGGCGGCAACGGCATGGTGCGGGCGGCGTACTCGGCCGGCAAACCCGCACTCGGGGTGGGCGCCGGCAACGTGCCCGCGTACGTGGAGGCCACCGCGGACCTGCGCCGCGCGGTCAACGACATCGTGTTGTCCAAGTCCTTCGACAACGGCATGATCTGCGCCTCGGAACAGGCTGTGATCATCGATGACGCGGTGTACGAGGACGCGCTCGCCGAGTTCGCCGTCCTGCACGCGCACCTGGCCGACGCCGAGGAGAAGCGCAAGCTGGAGGCGTTCCTGTTCGGCGCGGCGGCCGGCGGCGAGTCGTGCGCGCAGGCGAGGATCAACGCCGACGCCGTGGGCCGGCCGGCGGGCTGGATCGCCGAGCAGGCCGGGTTCACGGTGCCCGACGGTACCTCGATCATCCTTGTCGAGGTCGCCGAGGTAGGCCCCGCCGAGCCGCTGACCAGGGAGAAGCTGTGCCCGGTACTGGCGGTGCTGCGGGCCGGCAGCCGCGAGGAGGCGATCGTGACGGCCGAGCGGATGGTGGAGTTCGGCGGGCTGGGACACAGTGCCGCGATCCACACCCGCGACGAGGACCTGGCCGAGGAGTTCGGCATGCGGGTCAAGGCGGTGCGGATCATCTGGAACGCGCCGTCCTCCCAAGGCGGCATCGGCGACATGTACAACGCGTTCGTTCCGTCGCTGACCCTGGGCTGCGGCAGCTACGGCCGCAACTCGGTCTCCCACAACGTCTCGGCGGTCGACCTGCTCAACATCAAGCGGATCGGCCGGCGCACCAACAACCTGCAGTGGTTCAAGGTCCCGGCGAAGATCTACTTCGAGCCGCACGCGATCCGCTACCTGGTCGACATGCCCGGCGTGCACCGGGTGAGCATCGTGACCGACCCGACGATGACCCGCCTGGGATACGTCGACCGCGTTCTCACCGTGCTGGGCCGGCGTCCGGAGCGGGTCGCCCTGCAGATCATCGACGACGTGGAGCCGGAGCCGAGCGTCGCCACCGTCGACCGGGGCGCAGAGATGATGCGCGCGTTCCGGCCCGACACCATCATCGCACTCGGCGGCGGGTCGGCGATGGACGCGGCCAAGGTGATGTGGCTGCGCTACGAGCACCCCGAGGTCGTCTTCGACGACATGAGGCAGAAGTTCTTCGACATCCGCAAGCGCGCCTTCAAGTTCCCGTCGCTGGGCGAGCTGGCGCGACTGGTGTGCGTGCCCACCACGTCGGGCACCGGCGCCGAGGTCACCCCGTTCGCGGTGATCACCGACACCGCCACCGGCAAGAAGTATCCGCTGGCCGACTACGCGCTCACCCCCAGCGTCGCCATCGTCGACCCCGTCCTGGCCGCGGACCTGCCGGCCGTGGTCACCGCCGACAGCGGCTTCGACGCCCTCACCCACGCCATCGAGGCGTACGTGTCGGTGTATGCCAGCGACTTCACCGACGGCCTGGCGCTGCACGCGATCAAACTGGTCTTCGCCAACCTGGAGCGCGCGGTGAGCCGCGGCGCCGCCGACCCGGCCGCCCGTGAGCGGATGCACAACGCCGGCACCATCGCCGGGATGGCCTTCGGCAACGCCTTCCTGGGCATCGTGCACGCCATGTCGCACACGCTCGGCGCGACCTTCCACGTGGCGCACGGCCGGACCAACGCGCTCCTGCTCCCCCACGTGATCCGCTACAACGGGACGGTTCCCGCCAAGCTGTCGGGCTGGCCGAAGTACGAGCACTACCGCGCCCCCGAGCGGTTCCAGGAGATCGCCCAGGCGCTGGGCCTGCCCGCCGTCACCCCGGCCGAGGGCGTGGAGTCCCTGGCCGTCGCGGTGGAGCGGCTGCGGGAGGCCGCGGGCATCCCGTCGTCCTTCCGTGACCTCGGCGTCGAGGAGGCGGCCTTCCTGGCCGCGCTGCCCGAGCAGGCCCGTAACGCCTACGAGGACCAGTGCGCCCCGGCCAACCCCCGGATGCCGATGCTCGACGACATGCGCGACCTCATGCGCGCCGCCTACCACGGGAGGCGCTGACCCCGGACCCGGCGGCCGCAGCCGCCGCTGCGGCCGCCTCCTCGCACCACACGAACCGAATGGAGGCGACGCGCGATGCGCACCTACGTGTACGACTTCGCCGACGGCGACAAGGACATGAAGGACCTGCTCGGCGGCAAGGGGGCCAACCTGGCCGAGATGACCCGGCTGGGCCTGCCCGTCCCGCCGGGCTTCACCGTCACCACCGAGGCCTGCCGCTCCTACCTGGCGCAAGGCGTGGCTCCGGCGGGGCTGGAGGAGGAGATGGCCGTCCACCTGCGGCGGATCGAGAAGAGCATGAACCGCGGGTTCGGCGACCCCGGCGACCCGCTGCTGCTGTCGGTCCGCTCCGGCGGCCGCTTCTCCATGCCCGGCATGATGGAGACCGTCCTGGACATCGGCCTGACCGACATCACCGTGGCCGGCCTGGCCGCCCACGGCGGCGAGCGCTTCGCCTGGGACTGCTACCGGCGGCTCATCTCCATGTACGGCTCGACCGTCGAGGGCATCGCGGACTCCGAGTTCGAGAGCGCGCTGGCGGCGTTGCGCCGCGAGCGCGAGGTCGCCTGCGATCCGGAGCTGAGCGCCGACGACCTGCGCGAACTGGTGGACACTTACAAGGAGATCTTCCGCGCGCACACTGGCACCGGCTTCCCGCAGGACCCGGTCGAGCAGCTCGGCAACACCGTGCTGGCCGTCTTCCGCTCCTGGAACACCGAACGCGCCCGGCTCTACCGGCGTGCCGAGCACATCCCCGACGACCTGGGCACCGCCGTCAACGTGATGGCCATGGTGTACGGCAACCGCGGCACCGGATCGGGTACCGGCGTCGCCTTCACCCGCGATCCCGCGACCGGCGCCCGCGGCGTCTACGGCGACTACCTGCCCGACGCCCAGGGCGAGGACGTGGTGGCCGGGATCCGCGACACCCTGCCCCTGCAGGAGCTCGCCCGCCTGGACCGTCGCTGCTTCGAGGAGCTGACGCGGGCGATGGACGTGCTGGAACACCGCTACCGCGACCTGTGCGACATCGAGTTCACCATCGAGGGCGGCAGGCTGTGGATGTTGCAGACCCGGGTCGGCAAGCGGACCGCCGCCGCCGCGTTCGTCATCGCCGCCCAGCTCGTCGACGAGGGGGTCATCGATCTCGACGAGGCGCTGCGGCGCGTCGACGGCGTCCAGCTCGGCCGGCTCATGTTCCCCCGCTTCGACCTGTCGGGCTCGCCCGAGCGGATCGCCGTCGGCGTGCCCGCCTCCCCCGGGGCCGCCTCGGGCCGGGCCGTGTTCGACTCCCGCCGTGCCGCCGAGGCCACCGGCCCGGTCATCCTGGTCCGGCGCGAGACCAATCCCGACGACCTGCCCGGCATGCTCGCCGCCCGCGGCATACTGACCAGCCGCGGCGGCAAGACCTCGCACGCGGCCGTCGTCGCCCGCGGCATGGGGCGCACCTGCGTCTGCGGCGCCGGCGACCTCGACGTCGATCCGCGGGAACGGCTGTTCCGGGCCGGTTCGGTGACCGTCCGCGAAGGCGACATGATCTCCGTGGACGGCACCACCGGCACGGTGTACCTGGGTGAGCTGCCCGTGACCCCGTCACCGGTCGTGCGCCACCTCGAAGGCGACCTCGACGCCGGGTCGGGGCCGCTCGTCTCGGCCGTCAGCAGGCTCCTCGCCCACGCGGACACACTGCGCCGGCTGGGTGTGCAGGCCAACGCCGACACCGCCGAGGACGCGGCGCGCGCCCGCAGGTTGGGTGCCGCCGGGATCGGACTGTGCCGGACCGAGCACATGTTCCTCGGCCCGCGGCGCGCCCTGGTGGAACGCCTCATCCTGGCCGAGGGCGAGCAGGAGGTCCGGGCGGTGCTGGAGGAGCTTCTGCCGCTGCAGCGGGCCGACTTCGTCGAGGTGCTGGCCGCCATGGACGGGCTGCCGGTCACCATCCGGCTGCTCGACCCGCCCCTGCACGAGTTCCTTCCCCCGCTGGAGGAGCTGCTCGGCGCCGTGACCGGCCGCGAGCGGGCACTGCTGGCCGCGGTCCGGAGAACGCACGAGAGCAACCCGATGCTCGGACTGCGCGGTGTCCGGCTCGGCCTGGCCATCCCCGGCCTGTTCGCCATGCAGGTCCGCGCCATCGGCGAGGCCTGCGCCATCCGCGTCCGAGCCGGTGGCACACCACGGCCGGAGATCATGATCCCGCTGGTCGGTGACGTCCGCGAGCTGGCTCTGGTCCGCGCCGAGTCCGAGCGGGTGCTGGCCGGGATCGATGACGCGCCACCGATCCCGATCGGGACGATGATCGAGGTGCCCCGGGCGGCTCTCACCGCCGGTGACATCGCCGGGCAGGCCGAGTTCTTCTCCTTCGGCACCAACGATCTGACCCAGATGACCTGGGGATTCTCCCGCGACGACGTGGAGGCCTCGTTCCTGCCGCAGTACCTGCGCCTGGGCGTCTTCGACACCTCACCGTTCGAGACCATCGACCGGCGCGGCATCGGCCGCCTGATCGAGCTGGCCGTCAAGGAAGGGCGAGACGCTCGTCCCGGGCTGCGGATCGGCGTCTGCGGCGAACACGGCGGCGACCCCGCCTCCGTGTGGTTCTTCCACGACGCGGACCTGGACTACGTCTCCTGCTCGCCGTACCGGGTGCCGGTGGCCCGTCTGGAGGCGGGCCGCGCGGCCCTTTCCCGTGGCGAGGAAACCCGTTGACGCCGGGCGGAGCCGCCCTCGGCGGGCCATGCCACCGCGGCGGGCCCGCGGTGGCGGCTCCGCCCGCGTGTCCCGGACGAGAGCGAACAGGTGGTGGCCGTACCTCGGCCGCCGCTCTCCCCGGCCCGCGCACGAAAAAGACCCGCTCCCGTGTGGTGGGAGCGGGTCTTTCGTCGGTGGGTGGGGGTGGTTATCGGAGGACGGGGTGGCGGCGTGCCAGGGGGGTGGTGGCCCACCAGGTGCCGATGCCCCAGGTGGTGCCGGCGCCGGTCAGGGCCAGGCCTGCCAGGACGATGGCGTAGATGAGGTGGTCGTCCATGAAGGGGTTGGTTTCCAGGGGCAGCTCGGCGGCCCACATCAGGAGCATCATCAGGCCGCCGGCGACGGCGGCGATGCGCAGGCCCGCGCCCAGGATGAGGGCGGTGCCGACGCCGAGCAGGCCGAGCATGAACAGCCAGTCGACCCATGCCTGCCCGGCCAGGGTGGTGAACACCCCGCCCAGGGCGTTCTCGCCGGTGCCCTTGAGGAAGCCGGTGGTGGGGCTGCCGCCGTTGATCCAGGCCCGTGCGGCGGGAGTGGCGAAGCCCCAGCCGAAGGTCTTGTCCAGGAACGCCCACAGGAAGACCCAGCCCAGACCGATCCGGGCGATCGCCCAGACGTAGTCGACCGGACGCCTCGCGGCCTGTGCGGGGGCGGCGTCTGTGACCGGCCCGGTGTGAACGTCGTGTCCGTGAGTGGCGGCCATGACGGCTCCCCTTTCCGTGTGGTTCCGCAGTGTTCCGCGGTCTTTGCGAACACCCTCATCACACCGTTTCCCGACGCCCGGCCACAGTGCCCTACGAACCGCGTCGCGGCCTCGAACGTCCCTGCCCCATGGGACCTTCGGCCCTGTCATGCGGCGCGCGACGGAAACGGGACGGCGAAACGGTTCCGGCGCACCCGGCACTCCGGGGAGACCCGCACTGCCGTACGTCGTCACCGGCGAGGTGGCCCAACCCCGCCCGGCGATCCAGGACGTTGGTCCCGCCCGCCGGTGACCTCCGGCCGATGAGACGGACCGCCCCGAGGACAACAGTGGAAACGTGGGCGAGAGACGAGGGAGTTCTCCGATGACGAGCACGACGAGCACGACGGCCATGACGAGCGTGTCGGCCGAACGGCAAGAGGCGACCTCGGAGCCCTGGCGCGGCTTCCATGGCGAGGCGTGGCGCGCGCACGCGGACGTCCGCGACTTCGTGCAGGCCAACTACACCCCCTACGAGGGGGACGAGTCGTTCCTCTGGGGGCCGACGGACCGCACCCTGGCGGTGTGGGGGAAGATCACCGCGATGCTCCCCGAGGAGCGCCGGCGGGGCGTCTACGACGTCGACGCCTCGACTCCGTCCTCGATCACCGCGCACCGGCCCGGCTACATCGATCGCGCCCGCGAGCTGATCGTCGGCCTGCAGACCGACGCGCCGCTGAAGCGGGCCATCATGCCCGCCGGCGGGCTGCGGATGGTGGACAACGGCCTGGCCGCGTACGGCTACACGCTCGACCCGCGGGTTCGGGAGATCTTCAGCAGGTACCGCAAGACCCACAACGACGGCGTTTTCGACGCCTACACCCCCGAGATCCGCGCGGCCCGCCGCTCGGGCGTGATCACCGGGCTGCCCGACTCCTACGGCCGGGGCCGCATCATCGGCGACTACCGGCGGGTCGCCCTGTACGGCGTCTCCCGCCTCGTCTCCTTCAAGGAGGCGGAGCTGCGCGGCCTGGACGGCGCCTTCGCCGCCGATGCGGTGATCCGCGACCGGGAGGAGCTGGCCGAGCAACTGCGCGCGCTGGAGGAGCTGCGCCAGATGGCGGCCACCTACGGCCACGACATCTCCCGGCCCGCGGCCACCGCGCGCGAGGCGCTCCAGTGGCTGTACTTCGCCTACCTGGCCGCGGTGAAGGAGCAGAACGGCGCGGCCATGTCGCTGGGCCGCACCTCCACCTTCCTCGACGTCTACCTGCAGCGCGACCTCGACGAGGGACGGATCACCGAGCGGGAGGCCCAGGAACTCGTCGACGACTTCGTGATCAAGCTGCGGATCGTCCGGTTCCTGCGCACCCCCGAATACGACCAGCTGTTCTCCGGAGACCCGACCTGGGTGACCGAGTCGATCGGCGGCATGGGCACCGACGGCCGGACCCTGGTGACGCGCACCAGCTACCGCTACCTGCAGACGCTGCGTAACCTCGGTCCCGCGCCGGAGCCGAACCTGACCGTGCTCTGGTCGCCCCGGCTGCCCGAGCCGTTCAAGCGGTTCTGCGCCCGCCTGTCGATCGAGACCAGCTCCATCCAGTACGAGTCCGACGACCTGATGCGGCCGATCCACGGCGACGACACCGCCATCGCGTGCTGCGTCTCCGCGGCCGCGGTGGGCAGGCGGATGCAGTTCTTCGGCGCCCGGGTCAACCTGGCCAAGACCCTGCTGTACGCGATCAACGGGGGCCGCGACGAGATGACCGGCAAGCAGGTCGGCCCCGCCGTGGCGCCGCTGACCGGCGAGTACCTCGACTACGACCGGGTCGTCGCGGCGTTCGAGGTGATGATGGACTGGCTGGCGCGCACCTACGTCGAGGCGCTGAACGTCATCCACTACATGCACGACAAGTACTCCTACGAGCGCATCGAGATGGCGCTGCACGACCACCCGGTCAAGCGCACCCTGGCCTGCGGCATCGCCGGCCTGTCGGTGGCGGCCGACAGCCTGTCGGCGATCAAACACGCCCGGGTGCGGGTGATCCGCGACGAGAGCGGGCTCGCGGTCGACTACGAGATCGAGGGCGACTTCCCCGCCTACGGCAACAACGACGACCGCGCCGACGACATCGCCGTGGACCTGGTGCGCTCGTTCATGGCCAAGGTCCGCCGCCATCCCGCCTACCGTGGCGCCGAGCACACCCAGTCGGTGCTGACCATCACCTCCAACGTGGTGTACGGCAAGCACACCGGCAACACCCCCGACGGGCGTCGCGCCGGCGAGCCGTTCGCGCCCGGCGCCAACCCGATGAACGGCCGCGACAGGCACGGCCTGGTCGCCTCCGCGCTGTCGGTCGCCAAGCTGCCCTACGACCAGGCCCAGGACGGCATCTCGCTCACCAACACCGTCACCCCCGAAGGGCTCGGCCGTACCGACCGGGAACGGGTGGGCAATCTGGTCGGGGTGCTCGACGGCTACGTCGACGCCGGTGGCTTCCACATGAACGTCAACGTCCTGACCCGGGCCGTGCTGCTGGAGGCGATGGAGCACCCGGAGAAGTACCCGCAGCTGACCATCCGGGTCTCGGGGTATGCGGTCAACTTCGTCCGTCTCACCCGGGAGCAGCAGCAGGACGTCGTGGACCGCACCTTCCACGGATCGCTGTGACGGAGGCCGCGATGAACCCGGCAGCGCGCTGCGAGCAGGTGACCGCCGACCGCGAAGCCGTGGTGCGGCAGGGCGAGGCCGAGCTTCGCCCACCGCCCGCGCCGCCGGGCACCGGCGTCGTCAGTTCCTGGGACCTGTCCATCGGCGTCGACGGCCCCGGCACCAGGTTCACCGTGTTCACCGCCGGTTGCCCGCTGCGCTGCCTGTACTGCCAGAACCCCGAGACCTGGCGGATGCGCGACGGCCGCCGCGTCACCGTCGACGAGGTCATGGCCGAGGTGGACAAATACCGCCGGTTCGTCACCGTGGCCGGCGGCGGGGTGACCGTCAGCGGTGGCGAGCCGCTGCTGCAGCCCGGCTTCACCGCCGAGGTGCTGCGCCGCTGCCGCGAGAGCGGCCTGCACACCGCCCTGGACACCTCGGGCTTCCTGGGCGAGCGCGCCACCGACGCGCTGCTCGCCGACACCGACCTGGTGCTGCTCGACATCAAGTCCTGCGACCCGGCCGGCTACCGGAGCCTGACCGGAGGTTCGCTGGAGCCGACCCTGCGTTTCGCCCGCCGCCTGGCCGAGCTGGGCCGTCCGGCCTGGATCCGGTTCGTGCTGGTCCCCGGCCTCACCGACGCCCCGGACAACGTCGAGGGCGTCGCCCGCTTCGTGGCCGGCCTGGACAACGTCGACCGCGTCGACGTCCTGCCCTACCACCGCATGGCCGCCGAGAAGTACCGGCGCCTCGGCCTGGCCTTCCCCCTGCCGGGCGTGCTTCCGCCCGGCCAGGCGCTGCTGGAGCGGGTCCACGCCCAGTTCCGGGCACACGGCCTCACCAGCGTCTGACCGGCACGGAACTCTCCGGGCGCGAACCGCCCGGGGAGTTCCGTGCTCAGGCCGCCCGCCGGCCGGCACCGGTCGGCGGGCGCCGGTCAGGAAGGGCCGGGAGCGGCAGGGGCGGGGGTCACGACCAGCGGGCAGGTGGCATGGTGCAGCAGCGAATGGCTGACCGAACCCAGCAGCAGCCCGGTCAGCTCACCACGGCCGCGTGAGCCGACGACCAGCAGGCCGGCATGGGCCGAGGCCTCGGCCAGGACGCGTGCCGGGTGACCGTGTTCGAGCTGCTCGGTGACCTTGACGTCGGGGTAGCGCTCGCTCCAACCGGCCAGGGCCTCGGCCAGCAGGCGCCGTTCGGTCTCGGCCGCCTCCTCCGCGATCCCCAGGGCGAAGGGGCCGCCACCGGCGATCGGGCGGCTCCAGGCGTGCACCGCCCGCAGGCCGGCGCCGCGCAGGGACGCCTCGGCGAAGGCGAATCCCAGGGTGTCCGCACCCGCCGCCGAACCGTCGACGCCGACGACCACCTCCCCGGCCGGCGGGGTGGCCGGGTCGCGGATGACGGCCACCGGGCAGGCGGCCCGCCCGGCGACCCCCAGCGCGACCGAACCGAGCAGCATCCCCGCGAAACCTCCCAGCCCGTGGTTGCCGACCACCAGGAGCTCCGCGTCCGCGGCGGCCTCGATCAGGATGGCGCGCGGGTCACCGCCCAGCAACCGCGTCTGCGCCGCGACACGGGCATCTTCCTGGCGGGCCCGCTCCAGCGCCGCCTCCAGCATGGACGTGGCTCCTTCGCGCATCCAGCGGCCCACCTCGGCGTAGCGGTCGGCTTCGGAGACCTCCAGGGGCCAGGCGGGCATGGCGTGCACGATGCTCAGCGCACCGCCGCGGATCCCGGCCTCGCGCGCCGCCCAGCCCACGGCCGCGAGCGCGGCCTGCGAACCGTCGACTCCTACTGCGATCATGACATCCTCCTCATCGTGCCCATGCCACCATCACACCGGCGGGCGACCGGAGGGCGACAGCGGTAAAGGTCCTTTGCCCCAGGGACCTCCGTCACCATGTCCGAGGCTCTGACCTGTGGTGATCGCCGCCGGGGTGGGTGCCCGCCGCGCTCGTGGCCGGCCACCGGAGCAGGTCGCACAGCAGGGGGGTGAGCACGGCGGTGCCCAGGGCCAGCGCCCACCCGGTCGCGGGCAACGGCACCAGGGCCAGCGGGGCGCCGAGAGGCGGGACAAGGGTGACGAGCGTCTGGAGCAGCGCGGTGGCCAGGATCGCGATCGTGACCGTGCGGCCGTGCCACCATCCCCGCTCGAAGGTCCACCGGCGGGCCCGCACGACGTAGGCGAGGGTGAGGCGGGCGAAGACCAGCGCGAGGACCGCCTGGGTGCGTACCTCTTCGTCGCTCCAGCCCATCCGGCGGGCCGCCTCGACCGCGGCGATCACCAGCAGGCCGACGACGAGGGATCGCAGCGCGACCCGTCCCAGTACGGCGCCCGACAGCAGGCCGTCGCGCCGTGGCCGCAGCGCCAGGGGATCTCCGGCGGGCCGGTCGACGCCCAGGGCGATGGCCGGGATCCCGTCCAGCGCCAGGTTGATCCAGAGCAGGTGCACGGGAAGCAGCGGGATGATCAGGTCGGGCCACAGGATGAGGCCGACGAGCACCAGGAGGATCTCCGCCAGGTTGCCGGTGAGCAGGTAACCGATCATCGAGGTGACGTTGTGGTGCAGGCGCCGCCCCTCACGCACCCCGGTGACGATGGTGCCGAGCTCACCGTTGGTGACGACGACGGCGGCCGCCTCCCGCGCCACGTCGGTTCCCTCCTCGCCCGCCATCGCCACGCCCACATCCGCGTGCCGCAGCGCGGGCGCGTCGTTGACGCCGTCGCCGGTCATGGTGACGATCTCTCCGCTTGCGCGGAGCGCGTGGACCAGGTCGAGTTTGGTGGCCGGATCCACCCGGGCCAGCACGCTCGCCCCGCGCAACAGCCTGGCCCTGTCGGTGACGCCCAGTCCTTCGAGGGAGGCGCCGGTGACCACGGCGCCGGACTCGATGCCGACCTCCTCGGCCACGGCCTGGGCGGTGTCGCCATGATCGCCGGTGACCATCATGATCCGGATGCCGGCCGCCCGGCAGTCGGTGACCGCCCGCAGGGCCGAGGGCCTGATCTCGTCACGCAGTCCGAGCAGGCCGAGCGGGCGCAGCCCGCCGGCGTCCAGGTCGTCGCTGTCCTTTTCGGCCAGTGCGAGCACCCGCAGGCCCTGACGGGCGAGGTCTGTCACGGCGTTCATCAGATGGTCGGTCTGCTCGCCGGGCACGCAGCGGGCCAGCACCACCTCGGGCGCCCCTTTGACGGTCAGCAGCGGACCTTCGGTCACCACGGCCATGGAGCGGGTCTCGGCGTCGAAGGGCCGTCCCTTCAGGCGCCTCTCACCTTCCGGCAGCCGGGCACCGTCGCGTTCGGCGGCCGCGCGCAGCGCCACGTCGACGGCGTCCCCGAGCCCGTCGCGGGCGTCGTTGCAGCGCAACGCGGCCCGCCACAGGTCCGCACCGGCGACCGGGACCTGGTCGACGACCGCCAGCCGCCCGGTGGTCAGCGTCCCGGTCTTGTCGGAGGCGATGACGGTGGTCGCGCCGAGCGCCTCGATCGCCGAGAGCCGGCGAACGATCACTCCCAGCTTGGCCATCCGCTGGGAGCCCAGGGCCAACGCGGTGGTGACGGCGGTGGCGAGACTTTCGGGAACGGCGGCGATGGCCAGCGCGACCCCGGCCAGCACGATGTCGAGCAGCGCGGCCTCTCCCCGGCTCACGCGCGTCAGGCCCAGCAAGACCATGACCACTCCCGCCGCCAGCGCGAGCAGGCCGATCCGCCGCGACGCCTGCGCCAGGTCCGCCTCCAGCGGGCTCTTCGGCTGCCGCCCTTCGAGGGCATCGGCGATGCGTCCCATCTCGGTCGCCGCGCCGGTCCGCTCCACCAGCGCCGTCGCCGACCCTCGGACGACCAGGGTGCC
This sequence comes from Streptosporangium nanhuense, assembly GCF_059358815.1. NCBI lineage: Bacteria > Bacillati > Actinomycetota > Actinomycetes > Streptosporangiales > Streptosporangiaceae > Streptosporangium > Streptosporangium nanhuense. Next base: position 2,652 of record NZ_JCADBG010000050.1, on the reverse strand, counting down.
GGAGAACAGCTCCCCGTCGCGGTCGCCGAGCGCAACCCCCGGGCCGCCGGCGCCGCCGACCCGTTTGCCGGCCGACTGCGACTCCCCCGTCAACATGGCCTCGTCGACGCCCAGGGCGCTGACCTCCAGCACCCGCGCGTCGGCGGGAACCCGGTCTCCGGCCGCGACCTCGATCACATCACCGGGCACGACCTCGGCGGCCGGAACGCGCCGGGTGACACCGCCGCGCCTGACCTTGGCCATGGGCGCACTCAGCGTGCCCAGCGCACGGACGGCCTGGTCGGCCCTGGCCTCCTGCCCGGCACCGATGGCCACGTTCACCACCAGAATGGTCAAGATCGCGATTCCCTCGGGAATCTCGGCCAGGACGAGCAGCGTCACCAGCCCGGCGATCAGCAGCAGGATCGACAGCGGGTCGGCGAGTTGCCGCACCACGCGAGCCGGCAGGGTGGGCGGCCGGGAGCGCGGAAGTTCGTTGCGGCCGTACTCGTCCAGTAACCGGGCGGCCTCCGCGTCGCCGAGCCCTGCCGGGGTGTCCGCCTTGATGCTCATGTGTCCAGCAGATCATCGCGGCGGTGGCCGGATCCCGAGGCGAAAGCCACCGTGGCGAGGGACCTTCGGCCCCGATGACCGTCGCCGCGACGCGGATGGCGCGGGTGGAGCGCTCGCCGGTGCGCTGCTCCTGGCACATCCTGGCGCGGGGACTTTCTTGCGCGGAAAGGAGTTCCCCCACGCCCGAGAGGGAGAAGACGGCGTCGGCGCCGTGGGCGTGCGGCGTGCGGTCAGGCGAGCGCCGGATGTGGCGTCGCGGTCGCGGATTCGATCGCGGCACGCGGGGCGGGCAGGTCGGCGTACCGCGCCCGGTCGACCTGGTCAGGGGTGACGACGACGGTGGGGCAGACCGCCAGAGCGAGGCAAGCCCGCAAGGTCGCCCCAAGGTATCCTCCGCCGGCCGCCGGCCGGAGCCCTCCCAGGACGAGGAGATCGGCCGTCTCGGAATGGCGTGGCAGCGCCCGCGCAGCCCTGTCACGGCAGAGCAGGGGGCGCACAACGAGTTCCGGATACCCGGCGCGAACCGTCGCGACCGCCTGGCCGACGATGGTTTCGGCCATCGCCTTCCGATCCGCCTCCTCGGCAGGTGCCCGGCCGGGCACGTACGGCGCCCGGCACCGCACGAGGTCGCCCCACGCGTGCAGGACCACCAGTTCCGCGCCGCTGCGGCGGGCTTCCTGGGCACCCCAGCTCAGTGCCGCCTGCCCGGCGGCCGAACCGTCGAAGCCGACCAGGATGCGGGAGAGGGGTTGTCGACCTGTCATGGGATCCTCCGTGATTCGTCCCGTGGCCCCCGGTGGTGAAAGGGGTTCACCTTCATGCAACCGCGACGGCCCCGGCCCCGGCCAGGGTCGCTGGTCCCGGCTCGCGGGGACCGGCGACCCTTCTGACCACGGGCCGGTAACGGCCCATGGTCGCAGAGCCTTGAGGCGTACGGAGGTAGGCGTCTGTGGGTGCTTACCGAGGCCGTCTCGCTTGTCAGGTGAGGGGGACACGCCAGGTCAGCCGGGTCCCGCCCTGCGGAGAGGAGCCGGCATCGAAGGAACCGCCCAGCGCGGTGGCGCGCTCTTCCATGTTGCGCAAGCCGCTGCGCTCGCCCTCACCGGACAGGCCGACGCCATCGTCGGCGACGGTGAGGGTGAGCCGGTCATCGGCCGCCTCGGTGAAGACGTCGGCATTGGAGGCCTTGGCATGGCGCACGATGTTGGACAGCGCCTCTCGCAGGACGGCCAGCAACTGCTCGGCGACCGGCGCGGGCACCTGGTTGTCGAGCTGTCCCTCCATCCGCAGGCCCGGCATGAAGCCCAGGTGCCCGCGCGCTCCCTCCACCAGCTCCACGATTCGCGCGCGCAGGCTGGGCTCGTCGGCCTGGCGGGGGGTCTGCAGGGCGAAGATCGTCGAACGGATCTGCCGGATGGTCTCGTCCAGCTCGTTGATCCCGTGCTGGAGCCGGCCCGCAGCCTCGGGATGCTCGACGAAGCGCACGATGCTCATCAAGGTCATGGCGACGGCGAAGAGCCTCTGGATGACGACGTCGTGCAGGTCCTTGGCGATCCGGTCGCGGTCTTCCAGCAGCCCCAGCCGCTCGGCGTCCTGACGGGCCTCGGCCAGCTCCAGCGCGACCGCGGCCTGCCCGGCAAAAGAGTGCAGGGTCCGCAGCTCGCCCCCGCTGAAAGGGATACGGCCCGGCCGCTTGCCCAGCACCAGCACCCCCCGCACCACCCCGGCCACGCCCAGCGGCACCGCGGCGGCGGGCCCCACCGTCAGATCCCGCATGAGGGCGGTGGGCAGGTCCGCCTCGCCGAGATCGGTGACCATGACCGGCTCGCCGCCCAGCAGCGCCCTGCCCGGAAGCGAGCCCGCGACTTCCACCGTGGCCGCGTCGAGCCCGTCGGCCCCCGGACCGCCGGCGATCGTCACGTGCAGGACCTCGTGGGCCGCGTCGGGCAGCATGATCATCGTGATGTCGGCGGCGGCCAGGTCCCGGGCCCGGCTCGCCACCAGGGTCAGTACCTGGCCGGGTTCGGCGCCCGACAGCAGGCTGGTGGTGACCTCCGCCGAGGCCTGCAGCCACATCTCCCTGCGCCGGGTCTCCTCGTA